>NZ_MOAI01000035.1:0-66147 GCF_001976035.1 Ensifer sp. 1H6
ACCTTCACTGCCGCCGCTGCCGCCGTCTCCGCCGCCGCTGCTGCCGCTGTCTCCACCGCCGCCGCTACCGCTGTCTCCACCACCGCCGCTGCCGCTATCAGCGCCCGTCCCGTTCGCACCGTCGCTCTTGCCGCCAATTTCGCCGGCGCCGCCGATTTTACCGCCGTCAGCGAATGCTGGCGCCGTGTAACCCGCCGCAACGATTGCGCAGATAGCAACGGTTTGAAGATACTTTTTCATGTTGGTCTCCCAATGTTGATTCAAGTATTTGCCCAGCCGCCGAGCAATAACTCACTCCTCAACAACAAGGCTAGGCATGTCCTTCCGTGACCTCTACTAAGCAGAGGTTGCGTGCGCCGCATCCAGAGCCGGAGTTTTGCTGAGGCCGTAGCAGAACAAATACCCTGGGGACGAAGATAACCCCCTTCGGTGCCACGTTTTTTTCGGGGTTGTCGGAGCCGTCAATTTATCGCTTCGGAAAGCCAATGTTTTTTTCACATTTACTAATAAAAGTGCAGGCGACTATGACCGTAGCTGCACATTTGAAGCCGATTTCGAACCATAGCGTGTGCAAACAACGCGACCGACGCGGCTGATCCCTGCCAGGCGGATGCCGGCGACCAAAGTCCGAAAATGCATGGGCCTCGCGTCGCAAGGACTGCCCATTCTAACGACCAACAGCAGGCCCGGAACCGAGCCGTCGAACGTCATCGCTTGCCAGCGTCCATGGCATGGCGCCGTTCTAGGCAGCGCGCCAGCGCTTACAGAAATTGTATTCCGTAGGTGACCGACGCATCCCTTCGGCCGGGGCGACAGTACGAATCCGTTCAAGAGCAAAGATTTGGTGGTCGGCTTCGGGCCCAAACGAGACATCCTTCGCCTCCAAGCAATTGGGATGACGAGCCAGCAAAAGCGATGACTTTTTCGCATCGCCTCGTTCAAGGTTTCGTCATCCCCGCTCCAATCAGCCTGCGTTGCTCGGTATCGGCGTGTTGAGCAGTTGTTGCTCCCACAGGAACGCGATGCCGCTACCAGCGGCATGATGCTTGAGCACGTCCGTCAGCTCGGCGGCATGCTGGGTGCGGGCCCAATCGCGCTGCCATTCGGACGCCAGCGCCAGCCAGGTCATCATGTTCGCGCCGGCCGCGATCATCCGTTGGATAGCGACCTCGTGGGCCTCGACCGAAGTACCTCCCGAAGCGTCGGTGATGACCGTCACATCCCAGCCTTCGCCGAGGGCCTGGATCACCGGCATCGCGACGCAGATCTCGGTCCACAGACCGGCGATGATCAACTGCTTGCGGCCCGTCGCCTTGACCGCGTCCACCACCTTCCGGTCCTCCCAGGTGTTGATGAAAGTCCGGTCGATCACCTCCTGGCCCGGGAACACATCGGTGATTTGCGGGAAGATGAGACCGCCACGCTCAGCGATCACGCTGGTCAGGATGGTCGGTACGCCGAAAGCCTTGGCGGCCTTCGCCAGAGCCGTCGAATTGTTGACCACCATCTGCGGATCGTGGCTGTTCAGGTTTGCGAGCTGGTAGGGCTGGTGGTCAATCAGAACGAGTACGGAATCTTCCGGGCGGAGAAGCGAAGCAAGGCCGTTACGAAAGGTCATGAATACATCCTCTGCTGTCGTTTTGTGTGAGGTCGGTTTACCGGCAAACATGCGCTGACAGCGGCGCTGCCTACGAAACGGACACTGTCATTCCCATTTATGATACGGTAGCCTTCCTTTGCGCCAAGCTGTGTCGCGAAATGGGGAACGCCAAGGTGGATATCGAAGATCTGCGGACATTCGTGGAAGTGGCTGATGCAGGGGGCGTTTCGCCCGCCGCGCGGCGGCTCGGCGTCTCCAAGTCAATGGTCAGTCGGCGGCTTGTCCGACTTGAAGCGGAACTTGGCGTGCAGCTTCTTGCACGAACAACCCGCGGCGCGGCTCTCACAGAAGCGGGGATCACGTTTCGGGAGCATGCAGCCAGGGTCTGTACCGAGATCGACGTGGCCAGGGAAACGATCCTACCTTCCGGCGACCTTTGCGGCCGCTTGCGAGTTGCCGTGCCGTTTTCTTTCGGTCCGACCCACTTCGCTCCTGTGCTCGCGCAAATGGCACAACGCCACCCGCAGCTCCACATCCATACGTCCTACAGCGATCGCTTTGTTGATCTCATCGCAGAGGGCTTTGATTGCGCGATCCGGGTTGGCTATCTGCAGGACTCCAACCTGATCGCAAGACGCGTCGGTCCGCTCTACGGGAAGCTGGTCGCAAGCCCGGACTATATTAGAACGCATGGTTCCCCCGAGACACCGGCGGAGCTCGTCGCCCATCAGGCCCTCATGCAAGGAACGGAGGCCTGGCAATTCATGGATGGCGAAGAGATCATTACGGTCCATCCGCGGGGACGCTTCAAGGCCGACAACGCCCTGGCTCTCGCCGCCGCCGCATTGGCAGGGGTTGGCATAGCTTGGATCCCCGATGGCGTAACCCATGAATATGTAGCTTCCGGCGCGCTGGTTCCCGTCATGACACGCTATCCGCCACCTCCGGCAGGCATATATATCATCCGCCCGTCGGGGCAGCATCCCGCAAGAAAGGTACGTGTCCTCACAGAAATGCTGATCGAGTGTTTCGAGGAGGCTCCGGCCCCTGTGAGCGGCGGTCTCTAAGGCACTAACGTCGCGATGTCAGGGCGTGGGGCTACCGTTTCTGGCGCAATGCGGATTTCTACTGCGCGTAATGTATCGTGAGGAACGGTCAGCTTCGATTGTTCGACGGTCCATCGCTGGGTCGTCCACTTGCGCCCGTGCTGGCGGAACGGCTCAATCGGCGCAAGCGCGCCGTTACCGAATGCGCGCCGAGTCTGCCTTTTGCACCTTCGCATTCCAGGTTCATCTTCGGTGGACAACAACTTAACGCCGCCGCCAAACAAATTCGCCAGCACCACGCGTTCACCATTTACTTACGATGGAATTACGCGGAAAATTAGCGTCGTGGGAGGAAGGCATTCGGCCCTCACGACTAGCGCGCCCGAACGGCTTCTGCCCCTTTCAAGGGAGGACCAGTTATGAGGCGTATTTTGTTGCACGCGGCAGCATCGGTCGCGGCGCTCTCGCTTGGCGTCTCGTATGCATCCGCGCAATCAGGCAGTGTCGAGAAGGCGGTCGGCGGCTACAGTTTCGAGGACGCCGCAAAAGAAGCGCCCGGTACCAAGGACTTCCATTCGGCCGACGGCCACCTCACCTTTGGTATCGTGACGCACACCGCCGGGAACGGCTTTTTCGATCCCGTCTATGTTGGCGCCACGGTGGCCGGCAACATGATCGGCGCCAAGATCCTGCTGCTTGGCTCGGAGTCGCCGGTGGATGATCCGGCCCGCGAGATCGAAATCCTTAATCAGATCGTTCAGGATCCGACGATCGACGGCATCATCATGACGACGCCGCAGGTCGGCGCCTACAACGACATCGTAAAGGCCGCCGAGGCAAAGGGCATTCCCGTCGCCACGACGAACTCATTTGACGGAACGCTGCTCAACCGCAGCAGCATCAGTCATACCGGACAGGACGCATCCGCGGCCGCGATCGGCGGCGAAGCACTTGCCAAATGCGTACTCGACGGTGGCAAGACCAGCGGCTCGATCCTGCTGCCGTCCTCGACCGCTATGGGCAACATCGAAGTGAACAATCGGGTGACCTCTGCCTTTAATGCGATCGTCAAGACACTGAAAGACGCCGGAAAGCTTGAAAACTTCAAGGTGGACGCCGGGCCGGAGAATGTCGGCATCGACACGAACCCGAACGATCCCGTGAACGCGCTCGTGTCGCTCTTCGAGTCGCGTGGTGACGTCGTCGGGGCCTTCACCGCAAACAACGTCTTCACACCGCCCCTCGTCAAGGCAGTCGCGCAAATGGGATGGACCGGTAAGTTCTGTGCCTTCGGCTTCGATCTGGGGCCGGCGCAGCAAGAGGGCATCGCCGCGGGCAACCTTACGGGCTCGCTGGGACAACAGCCGTTCCTGCAAGGCTTCTGGCCGGTCATGCAGCTCTACCTGCAGATCGACCGCGGCATCTCGGCCGCCAATCTCGACACGCGGGCCCAACTGGTGACGAAGCCGACCGTCGCCAATGTCGGCAAGCGCTTCGAGAACTGATTTCGCTCGAGCCGCCTGACATATACGGGCGGGAGGGCTGAACGTTCCTGCCGCCCGCGCAAGTGCAAAGATCGACCGGACAAATCCATGGCGCCTATGGAGACGACATCGCTCGGCCGCGCGCCTCCGCAGCTCGCCGGCGGCTGGGAGGCCGGTCTCCTACTGTTCCTTGTCCTGCTCTATGTCGGCGGCGTGTTCGCCAATCCGACCTTCTTCGCCTCGACGGGCGCGCTTCACGCCCTGCTTCGTGACACCTCCCGCGTGGGGATCATCGCCGTGGGGATGACCTTCGTTATCGTCAACAAGGACCTCGATCTGTCGGTAGGTTCCACCTACGGTCTCGTCGCCGTGGTGTTCGCCCGGCTTTTTTCACCGAGCTTTCTCGATCTCGACATCACGGCCTCGGCCATTCTTTGCCTGCTGCTGGGGACGGCGATCGGGTTGCTCAACGGCGTGCTCGTGACCATCTTGAGGGCGCCGGCATTCATCGCGACGCTGACGATCCTCTTCATCGGCCGCGGTTTCGTGCTGGCGCTGACACACGGCCAGGCGATCTATTATTCTGGCAAGGCGGATGAATTTCCGCTCTTCTTCCATCTGGGCGAAACCAATGTCCTCGGCTTCAACAACCAGATCCTCGTCTTTGCCTCCGTTGTCGTGCTCGGAGCCTTTGTGCTTGCCAAGACCCGCTGGGGCTACGAGACACTCGCCACTGGTGGCAACGAACAGGCGGCAGTCTATGCCGGTATTCCCGCGCGCTGGGTGCGCATCCGCGCCTACCTGATTTCGTCACTCTGCGCGACCCTTGCAGCTCTCCTGTCGGCCGCACAGGATAAGGGTGTAACCCCCCTTTATGGCGTCAGCTGGGAACTCACCGTCATCGCATCCGTGGTCATCGGCGGCGCGTCGATCCTCGGCGGTCGCGGTCGCGTGTTAGGCTCTTGCCTGGGGGCCGCGGTCGTCGTGCTCGTCGACAAGGTCTTGCGCGAAGGGTGGCCGATCACGCGCATCGTCGTCATCGACGGCGAGAACATTGCGGTCAACGCCAGGTTCACCTTGCCCGCGGGCGCGGTGCTGGTTTTCCTCGGCCTCCTTCTCGTCACTGCGGTGCTGATAGAGCCCCACCTCATCCGCCGCCAGGTCGCGGGCCGCTTCTGGGCGTGGCTGCGCGGCCGCCCGCCGCCACCCGCCTATGAGATGGGCGGCGTGGCTCTCGAGGGCGTCCAGACCAAGGGAGCGATGGCGAGCGACCTGGCGCTGACGGCTACCGGGTTTGGCAAGTTTCTCGCCCGCCGCGACGCGCTTGCCATCATCCTGACCGTCCTGTTGTGGCTGACGGGGCTCACCCTCAGGCCCGACTACTGGTGGAATCTCTCCAATACGTTCGCGATCCTGCTCAACTACACAGAACTTGCCCTCATCGCGGTCGGGCTCACCTATGTCATCGCTGCCGGCGATATCGATCTCTCCGTCGGGGCGGTGCTTGCGCTTTCCGGCAGCACCGCGGCCTATTTCCTGAAGGTGCTGGGCGCTGACCCGATGACCGCCGTA
The DNA here is from genome assembly GCF_001976035.1 of Ensifer sp. 1H6. NCBI lineage: Bacteria > Pseudomonadati > Pseudomonadota > Alphaproteobacteria > Hyphomicrobiales > Rhizobiaceae > Ensifer > Ensifer sp. 1H6. The sequence continues at coordinate 5,703 of NZ_MOAI01000035.1, forward strand.
GCGATGGGTCTGGTTGTCGGAATGGTAGCCGGCCTCGTCAACGCCACCGTCACGGTCGGTTTCAAGCTGCCGGCCTTCATCGCTACGCTGGGCATGTTCTACATCGCCCGCGGTCTTGCCGCCTGGTTCGTCGCCGGCCAGCAACTGACGGGCTGGCCCGAAAGCTACAACCTGCTCGGCCGCAAGGCGAACGACGTCCTCCTGCATTTCGACTTTTCGCTGCCGTCTGGCTTTCTTCGGACCGTTGCAGAAGTGGTCAGCGTGCAGACGATCTGGATGTTCTTTGTCGCCCTGGTGGCTGGCCTCGTGCTCGCTTACTCGCCGTTCGGACTGAAGGTCCTGTCCACCGGCGGCAACCTCCGCGCCGCGGCTTACGCGGGAATCAACACGAACCGCGTGCGTTTCCTCGCGCTCTTGTTGTCGGCGCTCTGCGCCTCCATGGCCGGGATCATCAACGTCGCCTACTTCCGCAGTTTCAACCCCGTCGCCGGCCAGTTCCGCGAACTGGACGCCATCGCCTCGGTTATCATCGGCGGCGGATCGATCTTCGGCGGTTACGGCACCATCATCGGCTCGCTTGCCGGCGCCGCGGCGATCACGCTCGTGCGGGCGCTGCTGCAATTGAACGTCCAGGGGTTCACCATGCCGCAGCACTGGATCAATGTCTTCATCGGCGTCATCCTTATCCTGGCCGTGCTCGTCGACATTTGGGTGCGCCAGGCCAATATCTTCGGACGCATGCGCTCCTATTTGGCGCGACGCGGACAAGCTTCGGAGACCACTCATGGCCGCTGATACCCAAGGCACACCGATCGTGGAAATGCGGGGCATCGAAAAGGTATTCGGTGCCGTCCAGGCGCTACGCTCGGTCGACCTGGTGCTCCATCCCGGCGAGATCCTCGGCCTCGTTGGCGACAATTCTGCCGGCAAATCGACACTAATGAAAATCCTGACCGGCGCCTACCAGCGCGATGCTGGCGAGATTTTCGTCGCGGGACACCCGGTGCGTTTCAGGAGCCCGCATGAGAGCCGCGACGTCGGTATCGAGATGATCTATCAGGATTTCGCGCTGTGCGGGAACATGGACGTCGGGCAGAACATATTTCTGGGCCGCTGGCCGCTCAAAGGCCCGTTCGTCAATCGGCGGAAGATGTATGCGGAAGCCGACAAGGTACTGAAACGGCTCAAGGTCGACGTCAACTCCGTCTACCAGAAGGTCGAAAGCCTGTCGGGCGGCCGCCAGCAATCCGTGGCGATTGCCCGCGCCATCTCGTTCGAGCCGCAGGTCGTAATCCTCGATGAGCCGACCGCCAATCTTTCGGTGATGGCGACCGAACGCCTGCTTGAAACGATGCTGGAATTGAAGAGGCAGGGTGTAGCCCAGATTATCATCTCTCATCGGCTGGTCGATATCTTTGCCGTCGGCGATCGCGTGATGGTGCTAAAGCGCGGCGAGTATGTCGGCGACCGCTATATCAAGCACACTGACGAACACGAGATTCTGGAGATCATTGTTTCCGGCACCCGCGAACGGGCACTCACGGCGGAGCAGGCAGTGCAGTTGGCGACATAGATGTGCGGTTCACGGCGGCGCGCTAAAGTCCTGATGTACAGGATGAAGTAGGTCACCCAGACAATTACCAGCCAGAGATCAGCATACCATTCGGCCTCGGCATATTCTTTCGATTGAGTGATCCCCATGAAATACCCGGTGACTGCCAATATGCAGAAAAGATTATAGCCCATCAGCACGAACCACGGACTGAGCTGGTCTGCCAACCTTGCACGGGACGTCCTCTGGACGACGTGGAATGAGGTTGCGATCAAGGCATTGCCACCAAAACCAAAGATGACGCCGGTCGTATGCGCTGGACGGATACGGCCGAAACTTGTCCATGCCGTATCGAAGTTAAGGTTAGGCCAAGCTAGCTGTGCGGCCGCCCAAACTCCAATGAACATCCCAAAGATCGCCCAGGCCAGGGTGAATGCGACACCGGCCTTGATCGGATCATCATAGTATCTCTCGATCCGGGTTGGATCGGGCACACCCTCAAATGCACGCGAAATAATGATGAATATGAGCGCGACACTGTAGAAGAAGATTATTGCGCCATGAACGCCCAAGGGGTCCGTTCGACCAGCCGCTCCCATCGCGATCCCGATGAGCGCGAGCAAAATTAATATGGCGGACGCCAACCCCGTTCCTTGGTCGTCAACTGTCCCATGGTGGACCCCTCCTGCAGTGCCTCGTGTTCGACCATCTATCTGCCGCTAAGTGCTTTTCAAGTGCGAAAACAACGAATTGATATTTGTCAGCGGGACACGAGATGTGACAACAATCTACCCAACTGCGCTCACTGCCCTGGTCAGTCAGCCGCGCCGTATCAAGGTAGCAGAACTTTGCAGCATCGGCGAATTGATGAGGGGTCGCTTAATTGGGTTATCGACTCGCAACCTTCTAGTCCGCAACGATCGGTCTGCGGCCGACGTTGCTCGCCCACATTGGCCGCAAGCATCTCTATAGCGAGCTGCATATCTTCAGCTCGACCAATGACATCATCCAAGGCCTGGAGTACGCAACTTCGAGCTGAGGAAAGTGCGAGGTGTCGAGTTCCGGATCGGCTCGGTGGCGTTGCGTTCGCGATTGACGCGCGAACGCCTAGGTCGCCTTCAGGCAGATCAACATCCTCGAATAGCGCTCGCCAGGAATTTCCCAGAGATAGCGATCGAGTTTCCATCCGCGCGACCTTCGTGTCCCGCACCTTCAGTTTGTTGCCTTAGCTGAAGGAGCTACCGGTCACTAGCTTTCGAGCTCCAATAGGCTGGCATCAGCGGCTTTCGGAGGTCGCGAGCCGTAAATCGAAGGGGATTTCTACGATCTCCCATCCTTTTAGGCCAGGGTCATGCCGCCGTCGACATGAAGCTCGATCCCGTTGACAAAGCTTCCCGCATCGGAGGCGAGGAAGAGTGCGGCGCGCGCCAACTCTTCCGGTCGGCCGAGACGGCCTGCGGGGATCAGGGAAGCCATGTAATCTTCGAATGCCGGCCGCTCGGCCTCCGATACGCCCAGCTTGGCGAGGATTTCGGTCTCGACCGGTCCCGGGCTCAGGATGTTGACGCGGATCCGCCGCGACTTGAATTCGATCGCCCAGTTTTTCGCAAAAGCGGCGGTTGCTGCCTTTGAACCGGCATAGACAGTATGATCAGGGAGGATCTTCGTGGCCGCGAGCGAGCTCGTAACGATGATGCTTCCGCCGTCGCGGATCAGAGGGGCGATCGTCTGCACGCCGAAGAACACGCCGCGCGTATTGATGGCGAACTGCCGGTCATAGTCATCCGGAGTAACCTCAGCGGAGGTGGTGAGATTGATGACCCCAGCATTGGCCATGTAAATGTCGAGCCCGCCGAAGCGGCTCTTCACGGTGTTCGCCAGCCTGCGATGATCCTCCAAGTCGGCAGCATCTCCAACGAAGCCGATGGCCGACAGACCGATTTCTTGAACGGCGCGGTCGACAGCTTCCTGCCGCCGCCCGGTAATGATGACGTGCGCTCCTTCTTCCGTGAACAGCCGAGCAGTCGCCTTGCCTATACCGCTATTGCCGCCGGTGATGACGGCGACCTTGTCTTTGAGGTGTTGCATTGTTTATCTCCTTTCAACGAGAAATTAGATAAACGCTGCCACCCTGCGTCATTAGATCATGGGCGGGCACATGATCTGTGCCGCGGAGGTGCAAATGCCGAACCTGCTCAACGAGACGCCCGGATTGATGGCTTTTGTACGGACAGTTGAGGCTGGATCGTTCAGCGCCGCGGCCCGCGATCTGGCGACGACACCGTCAGCGGTGTCGAAGAGCGTGGCGCGGCTGGAGAAGAAGATCGGCGCCCGGTTGTTCCTGCGCTCCACGCGCGCCCTGATGCTTACCCAGGATGGGCAGGTTTTCTTCGACCGCGTTGCGCCGCTGTTACGGGAGCTGGATTCAAGTGAAGAGGCGATCAGGTCCGACCTTGCGCCCTCGGGTCGGTTGCGCATCAGCATGCCTAACGAGATGGCTCCTCTACTGCTGCCGCGCCTCTTCGGTAGCTTTGCAGCTGACTATCCGAACCTGCATCTTGAAGTCGGACTTACGGATCGGTTCGTCGATCTGATCAGGGAGGACTACGACGTTGCGCTGCGCGTTGGAAATCCCGCGCCGGGAGACCTAATGGTTCGTCACCTGGCCGACCTGCCAATGACGATCGTCGGGTCTTCGACCTTTCTGAAGACCTGGGGCGATCCTGCAACTGCCGAAGCGCTGGCGGCTCTACCCTTCGCCCGCTATGCACTGGGAGGCGTCACGCAACCTCTGCGTCTTCCGGACGGGACGAGCTTCATTCCCTTCGGGCGCGTCGATTGCGACTCAGGGGCCGCACTCATTCAGGCTGCGCTTAGTGGGCTGGGGGCGGCCTATCTTCTGCGATGTCTGGTCGCGAAAGACCTGGAAGGCGGCACGCTTGTCACACTCGCGGCGGGGTTTGCGTTTCCCAGCGCTCCTTTTAACGCACTGCACGCCTTTGGCCGCACGGTGCCGTTGCGCGTAAAACTGTTCTGCGATTTCATCGCCCGCGAGGCAAAAGCCCTCGAAGCCATCTGAGCAACTGATGTTGGGGTTGATCAGAACCCAGGTCCACCGGTCTCACGTATCGTCGGGGGTAGGGCCTGCCATGCCCTGATCAGATCGCCGATGGAACGGACCTCCATCTTGCGCATGACATTGGCACGGTGCAGCTTCACCGTGACTTCGCTGATGCCGAGGTCGAAGGCGATCTGTTTGTTGAGGCGTCCGCGCGTCACCACCTCACGCAGGATCTCGCGTTCTCGATGCGTCAGCGTCCCTAAACGTTCAAGATTGCGCTTGACGACGGTCGCCTCTGCGCGCCGGGCCCCATCCAATGCGATAGCGGCTATCACTGCATCGAGCAGCGTCCGGTCCGACACAGGCTTGGTCAGAAAATCCACAGCGCCCGCCTTCATCGCTTGAACAGTCATCGGGATGTCGCCATGACCGGTCAGGAAAATGATGGGTTTGGCAATGCCACTCTCCGCCAGATGGTGCTGCAGGTGGAGCCCGCTTGCTCCTGGCATGTGCACGTCCAGGATCAGGCAACCCGGGCTATTCAATATGTCGACGGCGTTGAGCACGTCCTGGGTCGAGGCGAAACTGACGGGATGGAAGCCAGCCGAGAAGATCAGCTCCGACAAAGCTTCGCGCACAGCTGCATCGTCATCGACGATAGTGACAATGGGTTCGGCCGAATTATTCTTGTCCTGCGGAAACAAGGGGGCTGATTTTCCGGCTGACTGACTAACGCTCATGTCACCCTCCATCTCTCGATTTTTTTAGGGCCTCGCCTATGGCGACGAGCAGGGCAGGGGCATCGAAGGGCTTGCGGAAGAAACCGCTGATACCCTGGGCGCGACCCTGGTCGGCGATTTCGTGCCGGCCGGTGATCAGGAATACCGGCAATTCCGGACGCACCTTTTTCACCTGATCACGAAGCTCAAAGCCGTTCATGCTAGCCATGCCGATGTCGCTAATGAGCAGGTCCAAATGCGAAAGTCCATGGTCGAGCAAACTCCTCGCCGACATGAAGCAACAGGCCGCATACCCGGCGGATTCCAGAAGCTCTTCCAGTGATTCCAGCAGCCTCGGATCGTCATCGACAACCGCGACCATTGGTCTTGTCTTCCCCATGTTTAGTTTCCTCCGGCCCGGCGAGAGTGGGTGATGGGTATCCCCAATCGCTCCGCTTTACGCACGAGATCGGCGAGTGATGCCGCCGCCATTTTTTGCATCACATTCCTCCGGTGGATTTGCAGTGTAACTTCGCTGATCGCCAGTTCCGCCGCCGCCTGCTTGTTCAGGAGACCGCTGACCACGAGTGGCATCACCTCGCGCTCTCGTGGCGTGAGGGCGAGGTATCGCTGTTTCAGCTCCTTCAGTTCGGCCCGTTCCAATCGTTTTTTCCGGTTCTCGGCGATCGCCGTATGGACTGCGGCCAGGAGGTCCACGTCGCTGAATGGCTTGGTGAGGAAATCCACTGCACCATCCTTCATCGCACGCACCGAAGAGGGAATGTCGCCATGTCCGGTGATGAAGACGATCGACGGATGATCTCCCTCGGCGATCTGCCGCTGTAGTTCGAGTCCATTGATATCGGGCAATTCGACATCGAGGATCAGACAAGCGGGAACATCCGGCTTCGCGGCACTCACATACTCGCCCGCCGACCCGAAGGCGACGGCGCGCAGGCCATAGGCCTCCAGGAGTTCGCCGAGCGCCTCCGTGATGCGTCCGTCGTCGTCCACAATGAAAACAACATGGTCATCCGTCGTCATGGCGCCGCTTCCTTTACAACTGGTAAGGTGAAAATGAATCGAGCGCGCCCGGTTCATTTTTTTCGGCCCATAAACGTCCGCCATGTGCCTCGACGATCGAGCGGCAGATGGCGAGACCCATGCCCATTCCATTTTCCTTCGTGGTGAAGAACGGCTCGAAAATCCGGTCGGAAAAATCGCTGTCGGTTCCCTGGTCGCCTATTTCGGTCTGCACCTCGCTACCCACTTGATGCGTGAGCACATGCAGAACTCTTTCTCCTTCGATGGAATCCATTGCCTCCATGCCATTGCGGATGAGATTGACCAGAACCTGCTGGATCTGGATGCGGTCGACGGTAACCGGCGAAAGTTTGCTTTCCACGTCGATGTCGAGCCGGACACGACGGCGCAATGCCTCCCCGGCAACCAGGTTGCACGCTTCCGCGATAATGCCTGAGAGCGCTAGGCTGGCCCTGTTCTCCGCTGATTGCTTGAAGAGAGCCCGGATACGGCCAACGACATCAGCCGCAGAATTGGCGTCGCGGATGACCCGTTCGGTCGTGATCTTGGCGCGCGCGACATTGACCGGCTCGGCGGACAGCCACCGGTAGCACGCGTGCGAATTTGCGACGATAGCCGCCAGCGGCTGGTTCACTTCGTGAGCGATGGAGGCGGAAAGCTCCGCAAGGCTTGCCGCCTGGCTGGCGCGGGCGAGCCGCTCCTGAGCCAGGCGCAGTTCATCCTGCATCCGAACCTCGCCATCGATATCCAGGCAGATGACGTTCCATTGCACGATGGTGCCTTCGACGTTGCGCATCGGCGCTGCGCGCGTCTCGATCCAGCGATATTCACCATCGAAGCGCCGCAGACGATGTTTCCTGAGATAAGGCTCGCCGCTTGCCAACGAAAGCGCATATTGCTCCTTGACGCCGGCAAGGTCATCAGGATGGACGCCGGCGTCGAGCGTTGCATCCAGCCGTGATTTCTCCCCGCCGTCTAATTCTTCAAGCTCATAACCGAGGAAATCGCGGAGTTGCTGGCTTCGATAGACCGGCTCGCCATTTGGCGCAGCGCAATCGATCATGGCCGGCAGTGTTTCCACCAGTTGCCAGAGAAAGCGTTCCCGCTCGCGCAAAGCCTCCTGCGCGCGCATCTCGTCTTCGATGTCTATTGAAGCAAAGTACCACTGTACGATCGCGCCATCTGCACCGCGCAGCGCTGAGCGCGCGCCTCGATCCAGCGATAGCCGCCGTTTTTCAGGCGCCGGCGAAACCGGTTGACGAAGGGCTGGCCGGTCGCAAAGCCTTTTTTTGCCCGCGCAAACATTGTCGGAAAGTCGTCGGGGTGAGCCACTTCCTGGGCCAGCGCATCGAAGTCCTTGATCTGCGCCGTCGGCGCACCGGCCTGGTCCTGATATCGCTTGCTGACATAGGTCATCTCGCCCGATGGCGCGAAGCTTAGGATGCTGAAGGGCACGGCCTCGATCATCTGCTCCAACTGCTGCTTGCTATTCCGCAGCGCTTCTTCAGCCTGCACGAGGTCATCGATGTCGTGCGAGAGGCCGTACCACTGAAGGATGCGTGCGTCGTCATCGCGCATCGGCTCAGCGCTGCCTTCCACCCAGCGATAGACGCCATCCGCGCGTCGCAGGCGATATTTCATGGAGAAGCGTTCGCCGGTCGCAATGCTGCGATACAGCGCCTCCTTCATCCGTGTCGCATCATCCGGATGCACGACAGCCTGAATAATAGCCGCGAGAGGATGGACGCCCTCGACATCGACATCGCCCGCGTCCACACCCAGAAACTCGATCAACCGCCTGTTGAAAAAGTTGGGCACGCCGTCGGGCGTCAACCGCCAGAGGTAGCTGGGAACCATGTTTACAAGCTGCGAGAATTCCCGTTCTCGTTTGTGCAGCGCCTCCTCGGCTTTCTTGCGCTCTGTGATATCGATGAAGCCGACCAGGCTCTTGTCGGCAACGGCGCCGGGGCGGGCGGTGGCGAAAACAACGTCCATTACGCTGTCGTCCATGCGCGCCACCCTGGTCTCTTCCTGGAAGACCTCTTCGCCGCGATAGCGCGCTTCGATGGAACGGCGGATGGTGGCAAGGCCCGGCTGCCAGTAGCGGGTGATCGGCCCGCCCATTTCCTCCGCGCTATTTGCGCCAAACATATCAACGACATGCTGGTTGACTTCTTCGACCTCAAGGGCTTCCAGCGCGCGGCCAAGGAATTCGGGATGCTCGTCAATATAGGTTTCGAGATTGGCAACGCCCTGTGCGCGCAGTTCCTTGAACATCGGAATAAGCTTGCCTGCATCTACCTGGACAAGGCCGATAGGCATGTAGTGGAAGAGGTCGCGATAGCGGCGCTCGCTTTGCCGAAGCGCTTCCTGCGCTCGCACCTCGTCATCGATGTCTAGGGAAATTGCGAACCATTGCACGATTGCGCCGTTTTCATCTTGCAACGGTTCCGCCCGGCCATCGACCCAGCGGTAGACGCCGTCAGCACGACGCATGCGGTATTTCATGGAATAGGGTTCGCCCGTGGCCAAGGAGTGGCGGACCGCTTGCAGCAAGCTGTCGGCATCGTCGGGATGGACGAGGCTTTGTACGGCCGTCACAAGTCGGCTTTCATTCGGCTTGCTCAACTGTTGCAAGTCAAGTCCGAAGAAATCGGTAAGGCGCTTGTTGAAGAAGGTCGGCTCGCCCTCGGGGGTCAGCCGCCTGATGTGAACCGGGACCATGTTCACGATCTGAGAGAGCTCCCGCTCTCTGTCCCGTAAAGTCGCCACGCTTTGGCGCAGGTTAAGCAATGCCAGTTGATGCTGCCGGGATATCGCGGCGACGATAAGGGCCGAAAATGCCGAGATCGCTAGAAAAAGCTGCAGCATGATCTGTCTGTGGCGCTGGGTCTCGGGATCGCCGGCAAACGGGCTGGCGCCGGATATCGTGAATATCGCCGTGATCAGCGTGAGGAGCGCCAGGATGACGACGGCCCCCTTGAGCTCGAAGCGCACTGCGGCCCAAAGCAGTGGCGGCATGATGATATAGGCGAAGGGTAGGTAGCCGCTGAGAGAAAGGGCGGCGACGCCGAGGAAGATCAGCCCAAGGACGCTGGCTTCTGCCCATCGGGCCGCCGAGATTTCAGATTTGTCACGCCAGTTCTGAATCACGATCAACGCCAGTGGTGCAACGATCAAGGCGCCGGTGGCATCTCCGATCCACCACAGCGGCCAGGCGCCGGTGAAGGTTTGAGACAATATGCCGAACCAAGCCAGCGTGGCACTTCCAACCGTCGCGCTCACCATCGGCGCAATTCCTGCACATAGAACAACGAAGGCGAGGACTTCCTGCAAGGTTTCCAATCGGAACGATCGCTTCAAGATCAAGTTGACCAGCAAGGCGCCGACCACAGCCTCGAGGGCGTTACCGACATATATCAGGAAGGCGGCAGGCAACGGGGTGTGGAACCACAGGACATTGCTGAACAGTTCGGCGAAACATCCCGCCAGCACCCACCACGGCCAGCTCTGCCTCGGAGCAAGAACGAGCGTGGCAATGAAAAGCCCGCTCGGAGCCCAAATGGAAATACCCGTTCCAGGAACGATTGCGAGCGCCTGAGCGAAACCACAGCCCAGAACGTAGGCTACGATAAAAAGACCCAGATGCCGTAGGTGGGGACGATACGGCCAGACGGGCATCATCGGCTGCTCCTGCAGGGCAAATACAGTTTGGGATCACCAGCGTTTAGATTGTTTTAGTCTCGATATTGGCGCTGGCGGCATCGGTCGCACCCTAGTCTGGCCACCGCACCGCCGCAACTTATGGGATTCCATGTATTGGCGGCGGTGCGACTGTTCGGCGATCATTGCCGGCGGCTTCTCTCGCGAACGCATTCAACTGACCGGCAAAACCCCGGGCGATTGCCACATGCACACGCGTCGGCAGCAATTGCTCTACAGCGGCAGCAATCGTTCTGGCGCAGCCGCAGATCGGTTTCGATAGATCATCAGAGGACACGCCAGCAGTGAGTGTGTCGCCGATCTCTAAATGCCGCACTGACTGCGCTGTCCGTACAGGGAGCGTACGCCACACCAACATAGAGAAAAGGAGTTTTCAAAGATGAACCAGATGATCAATGACACTCAGGAGGCAAGCATGAAACTGGACAACACTTCACATCCCGGTAGAGCGGCACCCGAAGAGCTGGTTCCGTCGCGCTACGCGGTGCAGATCGGCGAGATTGACGTGCTGGTAATCAGCGATGGGGTGCTACCGCTCCCAACCGCGATGTTGGGACACAACGCGGAGCCGGAGGCGCGGGCCGCCTGGCTGGGCGATATGTTCCTGCCGCAGGACGCTTTCGACTGGGCACTGAACGTGGTCGTGGTGCGTAGCGGCGCGCAGACCATCCTCATCGACGCAGGGCTGGGACTCGATCCGGATTTAAACTTGCCGCGGGCTGGGCAGTTGATGAAGCGGCTGGCGGCCGCCGGCATCGACCTTGCATCCGTGACCGACGTGGTGCTGACCCACATGCACATGGACCATGTTGGCGGGCTGCTCGTCGACGGGGTGAAGGAACAGCTGAATCCGGACCTGCGGATCCACGTGGCCGCTGCCGAGGTCAAATTCTGGGAGTCGCCCGATTTCTCCCATGTCTCGATGCCGGCAGGCTTCCCTGACGCCCTTCGGGCGGCCGCCAAGCGGTTCAGCCAAGACTATCAGAGCCAGCTGCGGCTGTTCGAGGATGAGCACCAGGTGGCGCCGGGCGTGGTCGTCTCTCGTACCGGCGGCCACACCCCCGGGCACAGCGTGGTCCGCGTAGCCTCGGGCACCGACCGGCTGATGTTTGCCGGTGACGCCGTGTTCGCGGTCGGGTTCGACCACCCCGACTGGCACAACGGTTTCGAACATGATCCTGAGGAGGCTGCCCGCGTTCGGGTCCGGCTTTTGCAGGAGCTGGCAGCGACCGGCGAACTGCTGGTGGCAACGCATATGCCGTTTCCTTCCGTTGGCCATGTCGCGGTCGACGGCGACGCCTTTCGGTGGGTACCGGTCTTCTGGGACTACTGACCGCTTGCTGAATTGAGCCTGAACCAGAGCGTGTATCATTGAAGGCCGTGTCCAGCCCGGCCTTCAAGCCCGAGCTTCAACCAGGCGATCACCTATCCAGCTATTGAACCACGCGCACCGCATGGGCGCGCAGCAAATGGAGCATCTTATGAAAATCGTGATTATCGGCGGAACCGGCCTGATCGGTTCCAAGACCGCAGAGCGCCTGCGCACGAAAGGGCATGAGGTCATTGCCGCTGCCCCGAAAACCGGCGTTAATACCCTTACCGGGGAGGGCTTGGCGGAAGCACTAAGGAATACCGAGGTGGTGATCGACCTCGCGAACTCGCCATCCTTCGAGGATAAGGCCGTGCTCGAATTCTTTCAGACGGCGGGCAATAACCTGATGGCAGCGGAAATCGTGGCCGGCGTGAAACACCACGTCGCGCTTTCCATCGTCGGCACCGATCGGTTGCCGGATAGCGGTTATCTTCGAGCCAAGGTCGCCCAGGAAAAGATCATCCGCGCAGCTGGCATTCCCTACACGATCGTGCGTTCCACACAGTTCATGGAATTTCTCGGCGGCATCGCCCAGGAGGGCACAGTTGGCGACACGGCCCGCTTGTCGACGGGTTCTCTGCAGCCGATTGCGTCCGACGACGTCGCCGATTTCGTGACGGACGCGGCGCTTGCTGCGCCGGCTAACGGCATCGTCGAAATCTGCGGCCCCGAGCGGGCGCGCCTCTGTGATTTCGCCGCGCGCTACCTCAAGGCGATCGGAGATTCCCGCACCGTTGTCGCAGATCCGGATGCCCACTATTTCGGGACCAAACTGGAGGACGGGTCACTCGTCTCCGACAATCATCCTCGCATCGGGCGCATCGGTTTCGATGATTGGTTTGCGACAACGCCCAGAAAATAACGACTTTCATACGGGTCGTCTGAGAGGCGGCCCGGTGCCTCAGTCACGAAAGGACGATAGACATGATCAAGTCATTGCATTTTGCCGTTGCGTTGACGGCTCTCCTATCAGGTTCGGCTCTTGCACATGATACGCCGGGCGGCGACGAGGGCGCGAAGGTTACGCTGGTCTATGACCATGAACTGCCGAACGTTCCCGGCAAGAGCATGAAGGGCGTTCTCGTCGAATATGCTCCGGGCGGTTTCTCGGAGGGCCACACACATCCAGCGTCCTCCTTCATTTACGCGACCGTTCTCGAAGGTGCGATCCGCAGTCAGGTCAATGACGGTCCCGTCACGGTCTATAGCGCCGGTGAAAGCTTTTCGGAATTGCCGGGCGATCGCCACGGTGTCAGCGAAAACGCCAGCAAGACTAAGCCGGCAAAGCTGCTCGCTGTCTTCGTGGTCGATACCGCTGAGCAGGAACTGACCATCCCGATCAAGAAATAGGCTATCAGGCCGGGCCTGCAGTGCTGGTGCCCGGTCGCTCTTTGACGCAACCGTAATCGGTGATTCTGCCATGTTTGGTGATGACAATTTCGTGCCGCTTGTTCTGGTCAACCTTCTGGGAATTGCCGGCATCGTTGTGTGGCACATCCAGGGCGGCACCCGTCCGACGGGCCGTCTGATCGTCCAGATTCTGTTCTTCACCAGCATGAGCCTCGTGCTCTACCTAGGGGGTATCGCTCCGCATCGGCCCGACAGTGCCTATACGCAGGGTTTTGGCGCGCTGCTTTCCAAATCGGCCAGAATCCTGTGGTGGACCCATCTCGCCTGGACGGTCATCGGCTTCATCCAGATCTACGTCAGATTGAACCGCAAGCCACGGGAAGCGCATCTCATCCAGGATATGGCCATTGCCGTCATCTATCTCGGCGTGGCGCTTTCCGTCATCGGTTTTGTCTTTGGCATGCCAGTCGGCACCTTGGTCACAACCTCGGGCGTCATAGCTGTTATCTTCGGCCTTGCGCTACAGAATACGCTCGGCGATGTCTTTTCCGGCATCGCGCTGACACTCGGCAGGGCCTATGCATTAGGCGACTGGGTCCAGTTGACCGACGGAACCGAGGGGCGCGTCATCGAAACCAACTGGCGCTCCACCAACCTTCTGACCGTTGCGCACAATGTCGTCGTGCTACCGAACAGCATCCTGGCAAAGCAGGGCGTGACAAATCTCAGCCGCCCTGACGAGACCCACCAGATCGCAGTGCGGGTGCGCATCGCTGCAACGCAAAGACCACGCCTCGTCGAGGACGTCATGCGGTCTGTGCTGCAAGCCAGCGTCCTAATCCTCAAGAATCCGCCGCCGGTCGTCGCTGTGAAAGCCATCGACGCGATCGCCATCGAAGTCGAGCTGCAGTTCCGCGTCGACAACGTCGCCATTCGAACGCCGGCCAAGAACGAGATCGTAGACCTGCTTCATGATCAATGCAGAGTAAGCGGGCTTTCGCTGGCCATGCCTGCCGAAAGCCTCGCTTTCGTGCCGGCACCGATGGACAACCAATATGCTGCCGCGAGTAAAGATACGCACTCATCCCGGCCGATCTAGGTCACCGCCACAAAAGATCGTTGCCGGACACGAATTGGGACGAACTGGGCGAGGAAATTGTCGTCTCGTTTGCCAAATCGGTTGCGATGGCAATTAAGTATCAGATTCTTTTTGACATTCGCTCAACAGCGCTGCGCTTTTCATAAAGCCGCGAGCTGAAGATGAGTATTGACCCCGAATGGGTGTGAATCGGATACACGGCAGATCTTGAGGAGAGATCGGTCATGTCTGCGCGATTCCTGGCAAGTTGACGGAGCCTCAATGGAACTGGCTTGCGCCTTTGATGCCCGGCGGCTACCGCGGCAAGCGGGGACCGCGAACCGAGAACAGACGCTTTATGGATGCGATCTTCTGGATGCCCCGTTCCGGTCGGCGCTGGCGCGACCTTACCGTAGCGATTTGGAACGGAGCATTGTCAAGTCGCACCACTATTGAGTGGATGGGTGGGACGTGCCGCAGGGTCTCTTCGACACTCAGCGACGATGGCGATTTCGAATGGTTGTGCGTGCATGCCACAGTCATTCGCGCTCAATAGCATTCCAGTGCTTCACGCAGGCAAAAGGGAGCTCTGATGCCGGAGGTCTCGGCGTTCCAAGGCAGGCCTTTGGCCAAGCTCCGTATCTTGACCGGCAGGAGAAAGCGATCGATGAATTGGCGGGACGCCTCACGAGGAGCCGCAATATAACGGGCTGCGCTCTTGTGTAGAGCGCAGCTCGTGTCGTGATGCGATCAGAGATCCGTCACACACTCCGGATCGGCGGAAGCCAGCGCAGCGGCGCGCTCGGGCTGGGGCGGATAGATCCAGACGGTGTTGATTTCCTGCTTGGTCGCCTTCGCTTTCTCGCCGACCATCTCCACCTTACGGTCCCAGCCTCGGGTGAAGAGGGCCCCGGCATCGCCGAGGTCAAGGCAGGTGACATAGGCTTCCTGATGATATTGCCGGGCCGGCACACCCAACAGTTCAGCGGCGGCGTTGTTGCCCGCGAAGGCGCCCATTCGTGTGGCGTGCTGGCACGACATCAGTGCGTAGTTGCCGCAGCCGTCGCACGCGGCGCGGGCCGCATCCCCGGCGGCGAACACGCCGGGCACGGACGACACCCGCAGGCAGCCGTCGACCAGCAAACGGTCGAACTTGTCACGCTCTCCGGAAATTTTGGTGGTCAGCGGATTGGCCCGCATGCCTGCCGCCCAGATTACGGTCATGGTTTCGATATACTCGCCGGTACTCAGCGCAACACCGGATTTATCCAGCGATGAAACCCCGGCGTTGAGCCGCGTTTCCACGCCGAGCTTGCGCAGTGCTTCCTCGATGATCGGGCGAGGACCTTCGCCCATGTCGGGGGCAACCGCGCTGCTGCGATCGATGATAATGACCCGGGGGGTGACGGTTTTGTCGAACAGGGCCCGCAGCCGCGAAGGCATTTCGGTCGCCGCCTCGATCCCTGTGAAACCGGCGCCGGCAACAACGATGGTGTCGCGGGCGGCCGAAGCCGGCATCGTCGCAAGCGCGTGGAGGTGGCGATCGAGGGCAATAGCGTCATTGATGTTATCGATGCTAAAGGCGTATTCGGCAAGGCCGGGAATATTCGGGCGGAACAGCCGGCTGCCGGTGGCGAGCACAAGGCGATGATACTGAAGGGACTTTCGCTCGCCCTTGGCATTGACGACGTCTATGGTGCGGGCCTTCGGGTCGATCGCTTCGACGCTGCCCTGCACATAGGCGACATCGATGGCGTCAAATACATCCTGCAGAGGTGCGGTCAGGGTCTCGGGGTTCGGCTCGTAAAGCCGGGGGCGGATGACGAGCGTCGGTTCCGGAGACACCAGCGCGATTTCGAGCTCTTCGGGCGAAACGCCTTCGATGTCGCGCAGGCGGGCTGCGGAAAGTGCGGCGTACATGCCGGCGAAGCCGGCGCCCACGATCACAAGTCTCATGTTATTCACTCCATAATTTGTAGTTTCAAAGGGCCGCGCGTCATCGTTGCCGGTCCTGATGGGCGGCGAGATGATCGGTAATCGATGGCGCGCGAATTGCTGAAGTGACGTCGCTTAGGCGGTGATGAAGGCCAGCACGTCGGCATTGACGACATCTGCATGGGTCGTGCACAGCCCATGCGGCAGTTTCTCGTAGATCTTCAGCGTGCCGGCCTGCAGGAGCTTCGCCGACAACGGAGCTGAGGCGCCGATCGGGACGATTTGGTCGTCATCGCCATGCAGCACCAGCGTCGGCACTGTGATGCTCCTCAGGTCTTCGGTGAAATCCGTCTCCGAGAATGCTTTGATGCCTTCGTAATGCGCTTTCGCGCCGCCCATCATGCCCTGACGCCACCAGTTTGAGATGACTGCCTGCGAAGGCTCGGCACCCGGGCGGTTGTAACCGTAGAAGGGGCCGCTCGGAAAATCGCGATAGAACTGCGAACGGTTGGCGGCCAGCTGGCTGCGCAATCCGTCGAATGCCTCGATCGGCAAACCGTCGGGATTGGCGGCGGTCTTCAGCATCAACGGCGGCACGGCCGCAATCAGGATCAGTTTGGCCACACGGCCCTTCCCGTAGCGCGCGACATACCGCGCGGCTTCACCGCCGCCGGTAGAGTGGCCGACATGGATCGCGTTGCGAAGATCGAGGTAGTCGATCATTGCGGCAACGTCGGAAGCGTAGTGATCCATGTCGTGACCGTCACTCACCTGGCTCGACCGGCCATGACCGCGGCGATCATGAGCGATCACGCGAAAGCCCTTGCTGAGGAAGAAGAGCATTTGATTATCCCAATCGTCGGAGCTGAGCGGCCAGCCGTGGTGAAAGACGATCGGTTGAGCGGACTTCGGTCCCCAGTCCTTGTAGAAAAGTTGAACACCGTCACTCGTTGTAATGGAGGTCATTGTGCTGATCCTTTGTAGAATATTTGCTTCGTCGCCAGTCATCGGTTCGAACGGGCAGGCCGCTACGGATCGCTTCGTTGCGATTGACCCCTAGTCGGTCCCATTGAGGTGTCCCAGACCATCCTTTGTCTCCGCAGGATCCATTGGTGTGGGCGCAATGGTTGTTTAGCGAAACAAGTCTACGGCTGCGCCAGAGGGATTGGCGCCGTTGCAGAGCAATTGCGGTTTAGCGGATGCGCCGCGGTTCATCGCCCGGCGTTTACCGGTCGGCTTTTGAAATGCGGCGGCCAATGATATTCGCGAGGCGCGGTCAAGTGCGGCTGCGACCAGCGCCATGCCAGGGGGATCGCGTGGCATGGGTCATCGTTTGTTCGAGCCCATGGCGTCGCAGCAAAAAACGCGACAGTCCGGAATTTCAGGCGAAAGGAGATTGCGATCAGCCGTGGCGGCGCCGCCAATCAGTCGGTGTTTCACCGGTCAATTTTCGGAATGCAGCCGCAAATGCTGTTTGCGAGGTGTAACCGAGGGAGGCTGCGACCAACGCGATCGAATTTTGAGGATCGCGCAGCATGTTTATGGCCTGCTCGAGCCGATATTGACGCAGCCAGTTGTGAGGGGAAAGCCCCGTGCTTTCCTTGAAAGCGCGACAGAAATGAAAACGTGACAGCCCGGAATCGGCTGCGAGGGCCGCGAGGGAGACGTCCGCATCGACGTCCGACCGCAATCGCTCGATGGCTCGGCGCAGCACGCTCGGCGCGAGGCCGCCGAGCGCCGGCTGATAGTTCGGTGCCTTGCCGGTATGTGCAGCCAGCAGACGCGTGGCCAGAAGATCAGTCAACTGCTGCCTGAACAGTGTATCCAGTACCCTATTGCCTTCCAGGACGTCGGCTGCGCTCAGGAGCAGTCGGGATGTAATGAGGTCCGGATGTGCCGTTCGCTCCAGGAGATCGGTTGGTGTGAAGGTATCGGTTTCGTCGGCAATGCGTGTCAGGGTCGTGCGAGGAAGATAGAGCTGAACGACATCAACCGGTTTCGGAATATCCCATCGGGAGCTTGATCCAGCCGGTATGATGATCACAACCCCGCGACGAAACGTTCCGCTCGCAATCGATCTTCCTGACCGCCGTTCCATGCGCTGTATCGCGCCGTTGTAAGCCATTATGACATGATCGGTCATGGGCTCAACGACGTCATGCAAGGGGCCGTGATTCCAGTGGGCGATTGCGCCGCCGGACGAGTCAGCCGCGAGATGAATGGGCGCGGTCCTGAGAACGCGCGACATTTCGCTTGCAGGATTCTGGTCAGCGGCCGGCATTTCACCCCGGCGCGACTCGAATTTCTCAGCCGGCGAGCTATCGAGAGGATCACAGGAGCAAGCCAAGCTCATGATTGGGTGCTCGTTGACTGGTGCAGCGTATGTGGGATCCCGACAACAATCGCGGGATCATTGAGCATCCGCCCATGGTGGCCGACGTTGGCAGTCGTACGACGCATGACATCCTCCAATGTCGCGAGCGATTTCGCCGCGCTTTTGGTTGTTCGCGCATTATGTGACGCAGGAGAGATATCAAAAACTTCGAGGGGAAAAACCTATTCTCCGGGATAGGTAGTGCTCGCCGTTGGATCTCGTTCTCAATCAGGCGGGCTCTAGCGTCGCGCGATTTATAGCCGCCAGCCTGAGGGGCCGATAATGCACCTCCCGGGGAAAAAGTTCACATAATGTATCGACTGGAATGCTGACCTTGGACGATGGTATCGAGGCCCAGCGTAAACCGCTCGGGCGTATGCTCGGCTTGTTATTTCTTTCTCTCATGCTATATGTAGGTAATTACCTACATGGAGGTCCAGCCGTGAGCATCACGACCCTTTCCAGCCGAGAGTTGAACCACGACGTCAGTAGCGCAAAGAACGCGGCAAGGAGCGGTCCGGTGATCATCACAGATCGTGGCAAGCCTTCCCATGTCCTCATGACCTATGATGAATTCGAGCGCCTGAGCGGCAAGCATCGCAGTCTTGTCGACGCTCTTGCGATGTCCGGCCTTTCGGCGATCGATTTCGAGCCGCGCCGCGTCGAAGTCAGGCCGCGCGAAGCGGATTTGTTTTGAAGTATCTGTTGGACACCAACGTGATTTCCGAACTGCGCAAGGTTGGCGACGGCAAAGCCGATGCCAATGTGGTAGCGTGGGTCGGATCGGAAGATGCGGCGCGCTTCTTCATTTCCGCCATCACGATTCTTGAATTGGAGCGAGGAGTGCTCGGCGTGCAGCGCCGGGACGCCACACAGGGCGCTCGGCTGCGCTCATGGCTCGACAGTCATGTGCGCCCTGAGTTCGCCGGTCGTATTCTTCCAGTTGATGATGTGGTTGCGACGCGTTGCGCGCACCTGCATATCCCCGATCGGCGAAACGAGGCCGACGCTTTGATTGCCGCGACTGCTCTGGTCCATGACATGATTGTGGTCACCCGCAATGTACGGGACTTTGAAGGCACCGGCGTTGTTGTGGTTGATCCCTGGCAAAGCTGACCGCTACAGCGCAAACAGGCTTGTCCCAGTGCCGAACCGGCTCCGGCGAGATACCGCACAACCCGGGCGTTGCTCAGCAAGCGACTGAGTTCCCGTGGTCAAACGAGATCGAGTGATCTGCACATAGTCCTGCTCGATCGTCTTAAACTCGCGGTCAAGATATTGTTCCACGTCATCCACCACTGCTGCGCGACATCGCAGATGATATGGTGAGCGACATCAAGGATCCGAAATTCACCGCTTCGAGAAGGCCGCTGCCTACCGGCGCTGGCGAGCCATATCGCGCGCCGATCAATAGCGCTCTCATCCTTGAGCACTGGGACGATCTCTTCCGCCTGGGCCTGAGCTAGCTTAGGGCAGCCGTACGTGTACGAGTCATGGTACGCGAATACGTCTGGCAACCTGAAATCGAGGTCATTGACCGAACCGATTGGCCGGCAGCCCGCAAACACCTGCCCGAATCCCGAACACAGATCCCTCGTACGGATTGTCGGCAAGGTACGCGTCGCTCATCGTGAAGCGTGCTGAAGTAACGAACAGAGTTTCAAGTCCAGGCCCGCCAAAAGCACAGCTGGTTGGCCACGAACAGGGCAGATCGACAATGCGATCTATTATACCGCTCGGCGTGAAACGAACCACGCAACCGCCACCGGCGACGCGACAATTCCAGATGAAACCCTCCGCATCGACGCAAGATCCGTCTGGAAGACCACGATTGAAGCCAGAAAGGATCGTCCGCCGGTCGTGAAGAGACCAGGATTTGTCATCCAAGGCGTAACTGTAGATCGTGTTGTCTTCGGTGTCGGCCGTAATGAGCCGACCGTCTTCAGTCCATATTAGTGTGTTGGTGATGCCAAAGCGGTCATCCGAAACCGAGCATAGCTCTCCGACCGCATAACGATAGAGCCTTCCCGTCTTTGCCGATATCGCCTGCGGCGTGCCATCGAGACCGATATTGTCCTGCATGGTGCCAACCCAGAATGCGCCATCTGGCCCGACAACGCCTTCGTTCAGGCGGTTTCGCGGAAGCTCCGATTCAACCTCTGCTATGGCGCGGAGTTGGCCGCCGAAGTCCCATAACGCAATTGACTTCCTCAATCCGACAATGGCGCCTCCGTCCTTACGAAGGCCAATTGAAGTCACGAGATCATGGAAGTTCCACTTTTCGTGTTTGCCCGAGTCCGGGCGTAAGCGATGGATCGATTTCCCGACGATGTCGACCCAGCATAGCGCATGTTCTCGTTCGTCCCATACGGCACTTTCTCCGACGACGTTTTTCGCGGCGAGAACAACGTCAACCTCAACTCCCATGGAATTCCCCCGTTTGGTCTTCGAATTCAATCTTGACATACAGCTTATGCGTAAACTATGAATCGGATCAAGTAAACCTGTCCGACAGGTTTTGGCATTTTGGGAGGCAACGTATGAACCTGCGGCCAGTTGAAGACGAGCAACATATAGCCGGCAGCCTGGTCGGCACCGCGATCGGCGCGATCACCCAGCACATCCGGACAAATGAACTCGGCCCCGGCGACCGGCTGCCTAGTGAGGCAACCTTATCGAAGGAACTCAGCGTATCTCGATCGGTGGTCCGCGAGGCGTTCAGGTCGCTCGCCACGATGCGCTTGATTGATCTCAGTGCGGGTAAGCGCGCCACCGTGGCGCAGCTCGATCACGGAGCAATGTCCTTGATGATCGAGCACGGCGTACACACTGCCCAGATCAACATCAATCAGGTCTACGACGTGCGCCGAACCATAGAGACCCGTACGGCGACGCTCGCCGCACTGAGGCGGACGGACGCGGAAGCGCGCACCATTCTCGGACTTGCGAAGGCAATGGAGGACAATTTTGTAGACGCAGAGAAAGTAATGGAGAGCGACCTCGCGTTTCATCTCGAGATCGCCCGCGCTTCAAAGAATCCGATCTTCTCGATGATTGTCGGCGCCTTCCAGGGCGTGTCGCGGCAGACTTGGCCGATCGGTTGGCGCAGCCGCGCCTCGGACGCAGAGCGGCACGCAATGAACGCAATCCATATCGAGTTGGCGCAAGCGATTGCTGCGGGCGATCCGCAAGCAGCCAGTCAGCTCATGGCCCGGCATTTCGACGAGAGCGTCAAGGCGCTTCTTGCGGCCGGCATCGCATAGGAAGCAGCCTTATGAAAATAACGAAACTGGAAACGGTCCGCGTCGCGGAGCGCCCTAACCTTCTCTGGCTCCTGGTCCATACGGATGAGGGGCTGACCGGGCTCGGGGAAACTTTCTTCGGCGCCGAGACCGTCGAAACCTATATTCATGAATATGTCGCGCCTCGGGTCATCGGCCGCGACCCCTTGCAGATCGACCTCCTCGCCACCGATCTCGTGGGATACCTCGGGTTTCGCTCCTCCGGGGCTGAAGTGCGAGGCAACTCGGCCTTTGACATCGCGCTGTGGGACATCTTCGGCAAGGCAACGAACCAGCCGATCGCCCAGTTGCTCGGCGGTTTCAGTCGCAAGGAAATCCGTACCTACAACACATGCGCGGGCACTGAGTACATCAAGAAGGCGACCGGCCAGACGACAGCGAACTATGATCTGTCCTCGTCGTCCGCGCGCAATTACGACGACCTCAATGGCTTCCTGAACAGCGCCGACGAACTTGCCCATTCCCTGCTTGAAGAGGGCATCACGGCGATGAAGATCTGGCCGTTCGATATCTCTGCGGAAAAGACGCGCGGCCAATATATCTCACTGCCCGATCTTAAGTCGGCGCTTAAGCCCTTCGAGAAGATCCGTTCGGCGGTCGGCGACCGGATGGATATCATGGTCGAGTTCCATTCGATGTGGCAGCTGTTGCCAGCAATGCAGATCGCCAAAGCACTCGCGCCATACCAAACATTCTGGCACGAGGATCCCATCAAAATGGACAGCCTCTCGAGCCTCAAGCGCTACGCAGCAGTCTCGCCGGCACCGATCTCAGCCTCGGAAACGTTGGGCTCGCGCTGGGCCTTTCGCGACCTTCTGGAAACCGACGCTGCCGGCGTGGTCATGCTCGACATCAGCTGGTGCGGCGGATTGTCGGAAGCACGCAAGATCGCCGCTATGGCGGAGGCATGGCACTTGCCCGTCGCGCCGCATGACTGCACCGGCCCGGTCGTCCTTTGCGCATCGACGCATCTATCGCTAAACGCGCCCAATGCGCTGGTACAGGAGAGCGTCCGCGCCTTCTACAAGACCTGGTACCGCGACCTCGTCACGGCGTTGCCCGAAGTCAAGAATGGCATGATCACAGTACCGCCAGGCGCCGGACTGGGCATGGAACTCAATCCGGACCTCGATAAGGCATTCACCGTATTCCGCCGCAGCTCGGATACGAACTGACACGGACCTTCAGCTGCAATCAAAATGAACCAAGGGAGGAGTAAATATGAGAGGGATTTTGACTGGGTGCGCTTTGAGCATAGCGCTTTTGGGCTCGACAGCGCTCGGGGCATCCGCGGAACCGCTAAACATCGTCTTCACGCACCATTCGTCGGCGTCGAATACGTTTTGGCAGGCGGTGAAGAAGGGCTTTGACGACGCCTGCGAGAAGATCGCAGCCAACTGCCAGATGGTCTTTACGCAGAACGAAGGCTCCGTCGAGCAGCAGCTTTCGAACATGGAAGCGGCCCTGGCGCGTAAGCCTGATGCACTTCTAACTTCGATTGTCGACGACAAGGCGTTCGACGACGTCATCGCCCGCGCCACGAAGGACAACGTCGTCGTAATCGGGGTCAATGTGGATGACAGTCAGGGCGCACAAGGAAACATGCGCGCTGCTTTTGTCGGCCAGGGATTCCGGCCAGCCGGCCACTCGCTCGGTCAGGCCATGGCGGAGAATTTCCCGAAGGAGGGGCCGATCAAGGTGCTGGTTGGAGTTTCGGCTCCAGGCCAGAACTGGTCTGAGGCGCGCGGGCAGGGCGTCATGGATTTCCTGGAGGAATACAAGGCCGCCAATCCCAACCGAGAGGTTTCCTGGGAGCGAATCGATAGCGGCACTGATCTTGCGATTACGGCCGATCGTGTTGGCGCCTATCTTAATGCCCACCCCGACACCACGGCCTATTTCGACACTGGCTTTTGGCATGCGGCGGTCGCACGGGTGCTGAAGGATCGCGGCGTCGAGCCGGGCAAGGTGCTGCTAGGGGGCTTCGACCTCGTGCCGGAAGTCGTTCAGCAGATGCAGACCGGCTACGTCCAGGTTCAGGTCGATCAGCAGCCCTACATGCAGGGCTTCATGCCAGTCATGCAGGTCTATCTCGCCAAGACTTTCGGGCTCGCCCCGTCCGACATTGACACGGGGCAGGGCATTGTTCGCCCCGCCGATGCCGAGACGATCATGGAGTTCTCCGCCAAGGGTCTTCGCTAACGCACTTCCCCGGGGGCCGGAGCGGATTCTTCGGGAAAGACAAACTAGCCTGTTCAGGGCGTTAGAGTGTGCTTTGCCCGTCAAGTTGAACGGGCAGAGCGCCAAATTTGGCCGAGAGGGTACGGCGAGCACATCGCCGCCCTCTCGCACTGGAGCCGCATGCAATGAAACGTTTTTTGAAAATCTACATGGATAAGCCCGAACTGGCCGCGCTTATCCTTCTCCTGCTTCTCATGGGTATCTTCCAGAGCCAGTCCGAAGGCGTGTTCTTGAGTCTTGACAATTTGCGCGGCGTTTTGGGGATCCTGCCCGAGATGGCACTGGTCGCGATCGGTGTGACGGTTCTCATGATCTGCGGTGAATTCGACCTTTCAGTGGGAGCCGTATTCGCCCTGATGCCGATGTCGATGGCGGTGCTGATGGTTACAGGGATTTCGTTCCCACTGGCACTGATCGCCGGCCTTCTTGTGTGCGTCTCTATCGGCCTTCTGAACGGTTTTCTGACCATTCGCTTCGCGATACCAAGTTTCATCACCACGCTTGGCATGATGTTTGTCGCCAGATCCCTGACTGTCGTGATCTCGGGCGGATTTCCACCGCTTCTACCGGCCGATCTCCCCACGTGGCTCTTCACTAGCTTCGTCGGGCCGGGCGAACTGGTGAGAATGTCATTCATCTGGTTTGTGGCCATCGCTGGTCTCGTGTCGTTGCTCCTCAGCCGTACGAACTTTGGCAACTGGATCCGAGCAACCGGCGGATTCCTGCCGGCGGCGGCGGCACTCGGCATCCCGACAGCGCGCGTCAAGATCGCCTGTTTCATTCTCTGCTCGGTACTAAGCGGATTTGCCGGATTGATCCAGGTGCTTCGCCTCGGTTCGCCCCTGCCGTCAATCGGCGAGGGAATGGAGCTTCAGGCCGTGGCGGCGGCGGTTATCGGTGGCACTGCACTGACTGGCGGGGTCGGCGCCGTTTTGGGCGGCATCGTGGGCGTGGCGCTGATCCGCGTGATCGACAATGGTCTCGTTCTCAGCCAGGTCGACGCCAACTGGTTCAAGTTCGCCATCGGCTCGCTGACCATCTTTGCGGTGGTCGCCAATTCTTGGCTGCGCAAGCGCGCAAAGTCCATCAAAGTGGAGGTCTGAACCATGAAGGATACAATCGTTTCCGTCAAAAACCTGCACAAGTGGTATTCGGGCGTGCATGCGCTGAAAGGCGTCTCGGTCGATTTCGCCCGCAACGAAGCAGTGGGCCTCATCGGTGATAACGGTGCCGGCAAATCCACACTGATCAATATCCTCTCCGGTGTGCAGAAGCAGGATGAGGGTGACATCTATATCGAATCCGAGAAAGTCGCGATCTGCAGCCCGCGCGATTCCATGCGTCTCGGCATCGAGACGATCTACCAGTACAACTCCATGGTTCCAACCATGTCGATTGCGCGGAATCTGTTCATCGGTCGAGAGCCGCTGAAATACTCGGTGTTCGGCGTCGGCGTTATGGATCTACGCAAGATGCGCGAGGAAAGTGTCCGGGCGATCGCAGATGTCGATCTGCATCTCCGCTCGCCCGATGCGCTGGTTGGTGAGCTTTCCGGGGGGCAACGGCAGGGCGTGGCCATCGCCCGAGCCATGCACTTTAAATCCAAGGTGATGATCCTCGATGAGCCGACTAACCATCTCTCGGTCAAGGAGACCAACAAGGTCATCGGTTTCGTTCGTTCGCTGAAAGAACAGAACGTCACGGGAATCTTCATTAGCCACAATATGCATCATGTCTTTGACTGCTGTGATCGTGTGGTCGCGATGGCGCGTGGACAGATCGTGCTCGACAAGCGTGTCGCCGACACGTCGATCGACGAAGTGCAGTCGGTGCTTTGAAGGGAACGCAAATGGAAACGCTTCAGGGAAAAGTGGCACTCGTCACCGGAGGCCTCGGCACGCTCGGTCGAGCACAGGCAAGGAAGCTCAACAAGGAAGGCGCGACCGTCGTCGTACTTGACCGTCCTGGGCTGGACGATGCGCAGACGCTGGCACGAAGCCTCGGCGAAAACGTGCGCTTTCTTGGTTGTGATCTTAATAATCTCGCCACATCGGAAAGGGTCATACGGGACGAGGCAGAGGCTTTGGGTGGCATCGACATCCTGATCAACAACGCCGCGCTCATCATCAACAAGCCGTTTCAAGATTTCAGCTTGGAGGAGTACGAAGATCAGATCCGTGTCAACTCGTCAGCTGCCTTTGCTGCTGTCAGAGGCTGTGCGGATTTGATGAAGCGCAAGGGGGCAGGCAAGATTATCAACTTTGCTTCCATCACGCTCAATGGCCAATGGGAAGGCTACGTACCATATGTGGCGTCAAAAGGCGCGATGGTCGGTCTCACGAAGTCGCTGGCCCGTGAGCTTGGTCCACATGGCATCAACGTCAATGCGGTTTCGCCAGGTGCGATTGTTTCCGAAGCGGAAGACCGGGTCTTTGCAGATAGGCTTCAGGAATACAACGATTGGATCCTGACGCGGCAGAGCCTCAAAAAACGCATCCAGCCCGACGATGTGGCCGAACTCGTTTTCTTCCTCGTCTCGCCGGCCTCCGACATGATCTCTGGGCAGAACTTCGCGATCGACGGCGGCTGGTAGAGATGGTGGCCGAGCGGATCGTCCTGGACAACGGCAACGCGCGCCTCGAGCTCGTGCCGGCGCTCGGAGGGGGGATTGCGCGGCTTGATGTGCAGCACCCGAACGGTGCACTATTTCCCGTGTTGAGGCCATGGAACGGGCGGATGGAGGATGGCCCTTTCGCACTCGGCTGCAATGTGCTGGTCCCATTTTCCAATCGCATTTCCGGGGGCGGCTTCGAACACGATGGTGCGTTCCATCCTGTTCCTGCCAACCTTCGTGGCGAGCCATTGCCCATTCACGGGGACGGCTTTCAGCGGTGTTGGTGCACGCTTGCCCAGCGCTCAGAGTTCGTCGAACTCGAATGCGACGGGGAGATCGGTCCATTCCGCTATCGGGCACGGCAAATCATCACGCTCGCGTTGGGCAAACTGATCGTAGAGCTCGAAGTTGAAAACATGTCGGAGCAAGCATTGCCGTTCGGCGTGGGATTTCATCCGTGGTTTCCCAGAAATGCGGACACCCGGCTGCGATTTCGTGCCGCGGAGATATGGCTGGAGGACGAGCATCATCTTCCCGCCGGGCGGCAAGAGATCGGTGACGCTTCAGACTGGAACTTCGATAAAGGGCGGATCTTGCCCGACGGCTGGATCAACAACGCCTTCGGCGAGTGGGGTGGAGAAGCCGTGATCACGCAAGGCGACGGGGCCATCTCCGTCAGGCTCTCCGCCTCGGATAACCTCGCATATGCATTGGTCTTCTCGCCGGGGTCGAAGGCCGACTTCTTTTGTTTTGAGCCGGTCTCCCACCCTGTCGACGCTCATAATCTTGAGGGTCACCCCGGCCTTCAGGTGCTCGAACACCACCAAAAACTGACTGCTTCAATGACGTTGAAATGGGATGAACGATATGGAACTCAGTAAGAGCGGCACCTTCGTAGGTCGCGTTTGGCTGCCGCAAGAACAGGGGCCGGCGCTGGTGGCTGTTAGGGCCGGCGTAATCTTCGACATCACCTCGAAGGATGCGCCAACGATGCGCGATCTCGCCGAGATGGACGATCCGGTCGGGTTTGTTCGTGCCCAAGAGGGAAAAGCGATCTGCAATCTCGACGATGTTTTGTCCGGCCGGGCCGCTAACCCGAGCATGCCCCGGCTGCTCGCCCCATGCGATCTTCACGCGATCAAGGCCTGCGGAGTGACCTTTGCACGCTCGATGATCGAGCGGGTGATCGAGGAGCGCGCGGCAGGAAATCCCGACCTCGCCTCTAAGATCCGCGAACGCGTGACGGCGGTCGTCGGAGACAGCCTGCGCAATCTCAAGGCCGGTTCGCTGGCAGCGGCCAAGGTCAAGGAGGCATTGATCGAGGAGGGTGTCTGGTCTCAATATCTCGAAGTCGGAATCGGCCCCGACGCTGAAGTCTTCACAAAGGGACAGATCATGTCAGCGGTCGGCCATGGGGACGAGGTGGGGCTCCACCCGATCTCGAGATGGAACAACCCTGAACCGGAGGTGGTGCTGGTTGTGGACAGTAGGGGCCGGGTGAAAGGAGCGACGCTTGGCAACGATGTGAACCTGCGCGATGTCGAAGGACGCTCTGCCCTGTTGCTCGGCAAGGCCAAGGACAACAACGCCTCCTGCGCACTCGGCCCGTTCATTCGACTGTTCGATGAAAGCTATTCAATTGATGACGTTCGCGATGCCGAACTCGATCTGAGGATTGAGGGCGAAGATGGCTATGTCCTGACCGGCCGCAGCTCGATGAAGGAGATCAGCCGCGATCCACTCGACCTCGTGGCACAGACCATCGGTCCCCATCACCAATATCCCGATGGCTTGATGTTGTTCATGGGCACGCTGTTCGCTCCAGTCGAAGATCGCGACGTTCCGGGTCAGGGCTTTACTCATAAGGTCGGCGATGTCGTGACGATTTCCAACGCCAAGCTCGGCGCTCTCGTCAACACGGTGAGGCTGTCCACCGAGTGCCCCCCCTGGACGTTCGGCGCGTCCCATCTCATGCGCAACCTCGCCGCACGCCAGCTGATCTAGGAACCCCATTATGACATTGCACCAGAACCTGATTGCCGGCGAGTGGGTTGGCGGTGATGGCGTTGCCAATATAAATCCGTCCGAAGCTCGGATCGTATCCGTCTTTGAAAGCGGGATGAGCCGGGCAACCGCAGGTGCCGACTTTTGGACGCCATCGCGCTTTCTGAGGCTTTCAATTTTCTCCCCAGCCGCCACCCCGTCAGCGTCCGATATCTTTTGAGCGCTGATCTTTCCGAGCGCTATTTGGTTTCTTTTTGCAGGATTGATAGCATCGGTTTGGCGCGAATGCGGTTCTGAGACCACCGCTGAAAGCCAAAATCGTGCTACGTTTAAGCCGGATCTCGGAGCGTGCGGGCGATTGAGCGGTGGCGCTTTCACTCCTTCCGCTCCCTCAGATCGACATCTGTTCCCCAATCTCCACCACCCGATTTGCTGGAAGCTTGAAGTAGGCCGAAGGATCGACACCAAGCCCGGTTAGCGCGATGTAGAGATTGTCCTGCCAGCCCGGCATCCCAGAATTCGGATCGCTGATCAGCGTGCGACGTCCAAGATAGAACGACGTCTGCATGATCTCGAACTTGAAGCCCGCCTTCTTGCAGAGCGCCAGTGTTTTTGAGACATTCGGTTCGTCCATGAAGCCGAATGTGATCTCGATCCGAGCAAACCGTTCTGAAAGCTTGGTCATCTGAACACGTTCAGCCTCAGGGACGTAAGGTCTCTGCGAGGTCTTTACCGTGAGAATGACGTTGTTCTCGTGCAGGACGTGATTGTGCTTGATATTGTGCAGCAGTACGGCCGGCGTCTTGTCGCCAACGCTTGTCAGGAACACTGCTGTTCCCTTCACCTTGACCGGAGCGTGGAGCGAATCCCTTTCGATGGATGCGATGAACGTGTCGAGCGGGATATCGTTTCTCGCCGTCTTCTCCCGAAGCAATAGAGATCCACGCGTCCACGTCCACATAACGAGCATGATAGTGGCCGCAAGCAGTACAGGCACCCACCCGCCGTCATGAATCTTGAGAAGGTTCGCTCCGAGGAAAACGCTTTCCAGGACGAAGAGCGGTATCAGCACAGCGGCCGCGGCGGCCGTGGACCATCGCCAGACCGAACGCAGGAACTGGAACGCCATCAGCGTCGTGACGACCATCGCGCCCGTGACGGAAATGCCATAGGCCGTTGCCAGCGATTCAGAGTCCCCGAATGCGAAGATCAGTACGATGACACCAACAAATAGAAGGCCGTTCACAGCCGGGACGTAGATCTGTCCAGTGTTTGTCTCCGAAGTGAAGGTAATCTGTAAGCGCGGAAGGAAACCGAGATGAACCGCTTGTCTCGCAAGCGAGAACGCGCCCGTGATCACCGCTTGGCTCGCGATGATGGTGGCGAGCGTCGCGAGTATGACGACCGGGAGTAGGGCCCACTCTGGATACATGAGATAGAACGGGTTTTCCGCAGCTTCGGGGTTTGTGAGGACGAGAGCGCCCTGACCGAGGTAGTTGATCGCGAGCGACGGGAACACGAGGACAAACCAGGCCGTCTGGATCGGCTTGCGGCCGAAATGGCCGAGGTCGGCATAGAGCGCTTCCGCGCCCGTCACTGTCAGGAACACGGCCCCTAGGACGATAAGGCCGGCAAACCCGGCGTGGGTGATGAACCAAAGCGCGTTCATCGGGTTGAGCGCTGCTAGGATCGTATAGTCGTCGCCGATGTGAATTAGGCCGCCCCAGGCCATCGCCAGAAACCAAAGCACTGTAATAGGCCCGAAAAATTTGGACACGGCGGCCGTGCCGTGCGACTGGACCGCAAAAAGCGCAGCCATGATCACGGCGGACATCGGCAATACATAGTCGGAGAGGGCAGGGGTGACGAGCTTGAGACCTTCGAGGGCAGACATCACCGACAGGGCAGGCGTGATCATGGCGTCGCCGATGAAGAGGGCCGCCCCCACGATGCCGGCAAAGAAGAGGACGGGCATGTAGCGCCCGGTCTTCTTCATGAGCAGCGCCAAGAGTGAGAGTGTTCCGCCTTCGCCGTCGTTGTCGGCACGCAGGAGGAATAGGACGTACTTGAAGGTGACGATGACCGTCAGCGTCCACACCATGAGCGAAATGAGGCCGACGACGCTTTCATGGCTGATGCCGTCGCGGGAAAATGGCCTGAGTGCCTCGCGAAACGCATAGAGGGGGCTCGTCCCGATATCGCCGTACACGACCCCGATCGAACCGAGGAGGAGGGCAAGGAATCCTTGAGGCTGGAGGGCATCATGCGGCGTGCCGTCATGTGATGTACTCATGCTGTCTCCGGCCCCGCGGGGCATTGATGACTGGGTGCCCAAGATGTTTCGCCGCCATATGCCCGGAACAACTCCGCCCGGTGCAGGGGGGCGCAGATTTAGTTGCGTTCCTCGCTTCGAGCAAGCCCAGAGGCCCCAACACCAGGATAAACCTGCAGGTTCCACACCGCATGGGCGATGATCGCGGTAGGAAATTGGTGATCGATTATGCCCACTTATACAGAAGCCGAAAAATCAAGCCGACGCTCCCACATCGCGTCCAGCACACCTTCTTCGGAAAGCGCCTACTTGCGCGTCAGGCTAAAGGAGAAATGGCTGCCGCGGTGATAGTCAATCGCGTAGTTCACCGGGACGCCGGCTGCGTTGAAGCAGGTTTCGGTGATGAGCAGAGCTGGCCCGAAATCCCTCAGGTCGTGGCGCTCGACGACGTCATCGGGAAGCATGACGGAGGAGACGCTGGCGGCGGACATGCGCGGGCGGCTGCCGCATTCCTCGAGCAGGTCCATCAGCGATCCGCTCCAGTCGAGGTCGTAGAGCTTCCCTGGGATGATGCTGCGCGGAACGTAGTCGATGCAGTAGAGGATCGGCTCGTCATCATGCAGACGGATGCGCTCGATGCGGATCACGCGACCGGTGGGCGGGAGATGCAAGCTATCGGCGACGCGTGTGTCGGGTGTTTCCTCGGAAATCGACAGCACCTTGTTGACAGTGGAATAACCGTAGTGGCGCGCCATGTCGGTGACACTCTCGAAGACCGTGATCGGGCGATCGACCTGGACGGCCGAGAGCGCCGAAACGAAGCGGCCGCGACCGTGCTCGACATAGATTACGTCGTCCTGTTCGAGCAGCTTCAGGGCTTCGCGCAGCGCCGGGCGAGATATCTTGAAGCGCTGCGTGAGCTGCGCTTCTGTGGGCAGCTTGTCCCCCGGTTTCAGCCCTTCCAACCGGATGAGATCGGCAATCCGGTCCCGAAGCTGAATGGCCAGGGTGCGCGAGTCGCGAAGGGGCTCCTGCACTTCTAATGCCTCGTGTCGTCGTTGATCGTCCAATCGTTCTTGTCTGACAAATCCTTGCCGGTCAAGTGTACGAAAGCCCGGCTTTGTAGCTGCGTCCGCTTCGCTTCACTGGCATTTCCACAAATCGCGGAAAGCCGCCTTGACAGATATTTCCCATGATGTCAGTTGTCTTACAACGAAAGAGCCATCACCTCCTGTAGACACCGAGAGCAGAACCATGCTGAATTTTGACGAGCAGAGATTCCTCCGTATCCAGTCCGGTGCAGTCGCGCTGCAGAGCCGGCTGGAAACAGTGATCGTATCATGTCTTTCGGCGGGCGCAGAGAACATCTTCTTCCTCGGGACCGGCGGCGCGGCGATCCTGATGCAGCCCGCGGCTCAGTTGCTGCAACGGCGCTCGCGCTTTCCTGCCTTCATCGACATGCCGGCAGAACTGGTGCTCACAGGCTCGTCCCAGCTGACGGACAAGTCGATCGTCGTCATGCCGTCGCTTTCCGGCACGACAAAGGAAAGTGTAGCCCTTCTCGCCAGGCTGAAGGAAATCGGCGCGACTGTTGTGACCCTGGTCGGCCACCAGGAGACGCCGCTCGGCAAGGGCGGAGACCACGTCTTCGTCAACTTTGCCGAGGACGATACATCCTGCGAATCCTTCTATCTGCAGTCGTTGTTCATCGCGCTCGCGATCCTGAACCATCGCGGTGAGATCGAAAATCACGCCGAGATCGTCAGCCAGCTCTCCCGCATGCCGGCGCTGCTGCTGGAGGTGAAGCGGGCCTATGAGCCCAAGGCCGAGGCCTTTGCGAAGATCCTCGCCGCCTCCGACTACCACATCATTACCGGTGCCGGGAACGTTTGGCCGGAAGCGTTCTACTACGGCATGTGTATCCTCGAGGAGATGCAGTGGATCCGCACCCGCCCCGTGCACGCGTCCGATTTTTTCCATGGCACGCTCGAACTCGTCGAAAAGGGCGTCAGCGTCATTCTCTTCAAGGGCGAGGATGCAGCGCGCCCGCTTGCCGAGCGCGTCCAGAACTTTGCGCCGGGCTACACCGACAAGCTTACCGTTCTCGACACTGCCGAGTTCGCATTGCCCGGCGTTTCGGCCGATGTGCGGGCGCTGGTGTCGCCGGTGCTGATGGCGACTGTGCTGGAGCGCATCAGCGCCCATCTTGAAGTCCTGCGCAACCACCCTCTCACGACAAGGCGCTACTACAAGCGCGTCGCCTACTGATATGTGCTGCTTGACGCGATAATCCGGAGCTGCGAATCCGCATCATCGCGTTCGCGGCTTTCGCGTCCTATCCCGAGATACGCATGAAAATCCTCCGCTTCGCCGCCGTCGGCGACAATTGCATTGACCGCTTCCAGCCTCCGCTTTCGCAATCGCTTGTTGGCGGCAACGCTGTCAACGTTGCGGTACAGCTCGCCCGGCTCGGCCACGGCTCGCACTATTTCGGCGCCGTCGGTTCGGATCCGGCCGGTCAGCGGACGCGGCATCTCCTGGCTGACAACGGTGTCGACGTAACGCATATGCAGGAACGTTTCGGCGTCACCGCCTATACCGAGATTGACGTGCTTCCCTCCGGCGACCGCGTCTTCGCTTTCGAGGATTTCGGTGTCTGCGCCGGCTACAAGCCGGATGCGGACGAGATTGCCGTCCTGAAGACCATGGATCACGTGCATGTCGGCTGGATTGACGATGGAGGTGTTCTGCGCCGCACGCTCGCCGACGCCGGTATCAGTGTGTCCCAGGATGTGTCCGTCAATGCCGATCCAGTCAATCTCGGAACCGAGGGCCTGACGATCGCCTTCGGTTCGCCGGCGACGACGACGCAACTGCGGAAGACTTGCTGCGCCGCCTGTTGGAATGCGGCGTGCCGCTCGCCGTTGTCACCCGAGGCAGCAAGGGGGCCATGGTCAGCGATGGAAGACAAACTGTTTCGATCGGGATCCGGCCGGTCGAGGTGGTCGACACGACCGGTGCCGGCGACAGCTTCATTGCCGGCTTTCTCGCAGCCCGTGTTGCGGGTCTGCCACTGCCTGATTGCCTTGCGGCCGGGCGCGACCGGGCTGCTTTGACCTGCATGCATGTCGGCGGTTTTCCGCAGCTGCCGCAGCCGCTCTAACGGAGCCGGCGAGGGCGGCGGCTTCACCATGGCATTGGTGCCGAGAAGATCCCGAAGGCGAGAACAACGAGAAGGCGCCGGCCGTTCGACGGCGCGTTAAACGCGCCGCCACGGGCCGTGGCGGGCACGTCAACGGGCGTCGAAGCGGCCGAATCGGTCCTCGATGCGAGACTGGGCATATTCCAGCCCGATCGAAAGGATCCAGTAGATCATCGATGCGGTGATCAGCATCTCGATGTGGCGGAACTCGGTCTGGCCCTGGGTGCGGGCGAGATACATGATTTCCCAGACGCCGACAACGGAGACGAGGGAGGAGTCCTTCAGCATGGCGATGAACTGGTTTCCGGTCGGAGGAATGATGACGCGCATCGCCTGCGGCAGGATCACGAGCGCCAGGGTCTGGTTGGGGCTGAGCCCGAGTGCGGTGGCGCCTTCCGTCTGGCCGCGTGAAATGCTCTGGATGCCGGCGCGGAAGATTTCCGTCATGTAGGCGCCGTAGCACAGCGAAAGCGCCAGGATGCCGGCAGGCACCGCGCCGATCACATAACCGACCTGCGGCAGGCCGAGATAGATGATGTAGATCTGCATCAGAAGCGGCAGGCCGCGAAACAGTGAGGTGTAGAAGGTGGCGAGGCCGTAGATCACACCGTTGCTGGACAATTTGGCGATTGCGCCGGCCAACGCGATGACCGTCGCGATCACGATGGAGATCGCGGAAATGTAGAGCGTCGTCACCACGCCCTGTGAAATGAGAAAGCCGATCTTCTTGGCGATGAAGGCGAAGGACAGATCGAACGAATAGAAGAAGAGCATCAGAAGCACGAAGAGTTCAAGCCAGACGCCGACCACCTGCTGGCGCCGTGAGAGCTGGCGCAACGCCTTCCAGTTGGCGGCAACGATGAGCGCGATCAGGAGAGACGAAACCAGCCGTCCCATGGTCGGGTTTTCGCCAAGCCAACCTGCCGTGGCGGGCAGGACATGGCCAATCCAGGCAGAGCTGACACCGAGCATGTAGAGCGCAAGGACCACCAGGGTGAGGATCAGCAGCGCTCCGGCACGGCGCGAGGCCTCGGGATAGATGAGTATCAATCGACCGATCATGGTTCAGACCTTTCCCGTGTCTC
The DNA here is from genome assembly GCF_001976035.1 of Ensifer sp. 1H6. Lineage (NCBI taxonomy): Bacteria > Pseudomonadati > Pseudomonadota > Alphaproteobacteria > Hyphomicrobiales > Rhizobiaceae > Ensifer > Ensifer sp. 1H6. The sequence goes on from NZ_MOAI01000035.1 coordinate 40,631, forward strand.
AGGCGGCGCGCTCGCGCAACCAATCCTGTGCCTGGAGCTTCCAATAAGTGAGCTGGGCGACGGCAAGCCCGGCAAGCCCGCCCGCCCAGACGAGGCCGAACGGTTCATAGAGCTTGTAGCGTTCGGTCTCACCGAGAATGCCTTCGGCGATGACCTTGCCGCCAATCGCCGTCGTGTTGAGGCCGTGCCCGCCGAAGGCCGTGCAATACCACACGCCGGGGCTCATGCGCCCAATCTGGGGCATCAAATGGCGGGCATAGGACATGAGGCCGGACCAGGCGATTTCGGTCTTCAACCCGGCGAGTTGCGGATAGGTGCCGACCATTTCGGCGCGCAGTTCGCGCACGAGCGCGTCGCTCGAGGCTGCGCGGGTGGTTATGCGACCGCCCCACAAGAGGCGCCGGCCGCTATCGATCACGCGGTAGTAGTCGCCCGCGCGGCGGTTGTCGCCGATGGCGTCCTTCGTTGCGATCGCCGATGCGATAAGATCCGGCGCATCCTCGCTGACCATGACGTAGGTCGCGATCGGCAGGAAGGAGCGCTTCAGCTTTCCATTGAGCGATCCGGTGTAACCACCTGTCGTGAAGACGACATCGCGGGCCGTCACGCCTCCACCTGCCGTTTTCACCCGCTTCTGTGCGCCTGCCAGGTCCACGGATTCTACCGCGGACATTTCGCAGATGCGGCTGCCAAGACGTTCGATCTCGCGGGCGATGGCGCGCAGATAGTTCAGCGGATGCATGTGGAACGCATTGCGGTTGCGCAATGCCTGGAAATAGCGGTCCGACTTGAGGGTCGCGCGGACCGCGTCGCGATCCATGAATTCGAGTTCGTAGCCGTAGCGCCGGCTGGTGTCCTTCGCATATGCCTTGAGGCTTGCAGCATTGTCGTAGCGCAGCACGCTCATCAGGCCGGGTTGCGGCTGCGCGTCATCGATCGCAAGGGCGCGGATGTTTTCGCGGATGAACTCCATGCCTTCGATCGACAGCAGATGGAGGCTGCGGGCTGCTTCTTCGCCAGTGACACGTGCGATTTCGTCGCCGTCCGTTGCATAGCCCGGGCTGACGAAGCCGCCGTTTCGGCCGGATGCGCCGTAACCCACGCTTTCGGCCTCCAGAACCGTGACGCTTTTGCCGGCTCGCGCCAGTTGCAGGGCCGTCGACAGCCCGGCGAGGCCGCCGCCGACGATCACGACGTCGCAATCGTGCGAGCCTGACAGCGCAGGACGCGCTGTCAGATCTACCATGGTGCGTTTATAGTAGGTATCAGGATAGGTCATGCTGTACGGCTCCCCCAGATGCGCGTTGCGGCGCGAGCCAGATCGACCCACGCCGCCATGCTCGTCAGTCCGTGCTGTAGTCCTTGCCGTACCACTTGGTGGTCAACGTGCTGAGAGTGCGTCCTTCTTCATCTCCTCGATGATGCTGCCGACCTTTGCTGTCCAGTCCGGATCAACTTTTTCGGCAATCACGACGAGCGGCTCGCGAAAGGCATATTCACCTTCCAGGCTGCGGAGCGGATAGCCATTCTTGATGGCGTTGAGGGCCGTCTGCTCAGGCGCGATCACTGCGTCGAGGCGCACGCCGCTGCCGAGGCGAAGATCGTCGAACGGCAGCATGGAATCGGCAAAGGTTCGCACTTCGCCCGGCTCCAGTTTGTATTCGACCGGCGGCAGGCCAGGTGCGTCGATTTCCAGTCGGCGGTTGATGAAGTCTTCCGACGTCGTCGCGGTCTCGACGCCGATGACCTTGCCGTTGAGGTCGGTCACGGACTTCGCCTCGCTGTCCTTGTGCACGACATAGACATAGGGGCTGTAGTAGTAGATGCCGACGAAATCGATGACCTGCGCGCGCGCTTTGGTCGGCGTTACGGAACCGACGCCGAGATCGTAGCGTCCCTGCCAGCGGCCGCCGGTCAGCGTTGCCCAGTCCGGCGTCTCGAAGCTCACTTCGACGCCGAGGCGCTTGGCGATTTCGCGGGAGACGTCGATATCGAAGCCGACCATCTCGTTGCTGTCGTCCAGATAACTCTGAGGCGGCCAGCCGCTGTTGGTGGCGACGACCATCGCCTTTTTTTCGATGACGCGGTCGAGCGTCTGCCCCGCATGGGCAGCTGCGGCCGTGGCGACGAATGCGGCGCCTACGGCCAATCGTACAAAGAGCTTCCTCACATGATCCTCCTATTCGATCCGTCAGCCATGATCCCCTATTATGTAAGATGTCTGACAACTGAATGTGTCAGTGCTTGTATTCTGGAGTCAAGGCAATTTTCCTTCGTCGAAGCTCGCTTGTAACATTAGGCTGTCCCGTTGAAGGTCGCTTCGGTTGGAGACAGGTTCGTCAACACGGCGCTGCTTACCGGAAGAGTCTTCCGTATCCGGCCCCCTCTACGCATCGGGCTTCCGCGTAACGAGGGTCGGCTTCCTGACGCGGGTGAACCAGTATTGGTTCTGGTGCTGGCCGTTGTTTTCTTTGCGGGACGTCGCTCGCAAGTGATCCAAGCCGGGGAGATATGCCGCCATTGTATCCGAACCGGTGGCATCGGCGCCTCTATGCTTAGATCGCCATGCGTGACAAGCACGCCGACAATTTCCGCCAATGTCAGGCAGGAATGCCAGTACCGCTCGGCCACTGCGGCGGTCCGGGCTCAGGTTTGGCTGTTTTCCATTTTGCGTAAAGCACACGCCTTGACAGGTGGGAAACTGGTTGCAATGAAATAACTAAATAGTTACATACTAAATTCAATCGACTTTTAACCGGCGTGTGAATGGATCGCTCGGAGGGGGGAAATCAATGAAGGTCTTTGGGATGCAGCATATCGGCTTTACGGTGCCTGATCTTGATGAGGCCGTCGGTTTTTTTGAAGCCGTATTCGGTGCCGCTAGATGCCTACAAACAGGGCCGATCGATGTGGACGACACCTTCATGCAAAGGCGCCTTGGTGTCCCTGCGGGCAGGCGGATTGAAAACATCATAGTGCTACGGGTCGGCAACGGGACCAATCTTGAACTGTTTCAGTATTCCGGCGAGGTTGACGACGATGCCCCCCTTAAACGCAACAGTCAGCCGGGCGGTTTTCACATGGCGTTCGAGGTTGATGATTGCGAGGCTGCGGCAATGCGCTTGCGTGAGGCAGGTGTCGAGGTGCTCGAAGGGCCGACATATGTCGACAGCGGCGCCATGGAAGGGCTGACCTGGCTGTATCTGAAGGCCCCGTGGGGTCAGTTCCTCGAGGTTGTCAGCATGCCGGGTCCGCTTGGCTATGAACAGGCGGGAGGTCCGGTGCAATGGTCGCCGGTAACTGGTCGCTGATACGTAGTCCCTCCGCTCCGTCCGGTTTGGCGAGCGGATCACCTTCTAAGCACTAATTCACACAGGCAATTTTCCGTTGTCTTGGATGCGGTCGTCTTCCTCGGCCGGAAAGGACCTTCATGCCCGATGAAATCATGATTGTCGCAAAGCAGGCCTTTGAGCTGGCGTCCTACGAGGACTTGCCGTTGAAGGCGGGCGAAGTTCGCGGGCGCACGCTCTACACCCTCGTCAGCCAAGGCACTGAACTGGGCTGGGCCAGTGGCGATGCTTTTCCCATTCGTCCGGGTTATGCCGCAGTCTTCAGGGTTGATGAGGTCGCCGGGGATGTCGTCGGCCTTCGGCCCGGCGAACTGAGGTTTGCGATGGGTGCTCATCGCGCCACGCAAACGCATCTCGCCAGACACACCTTGCCGCTGCCGGCTGATCTAGACCCCGGAACTGCAACGCTTGCACGTCTGATGGGCGTGTCGATGACCACGTTGATGACAACCATGGCTCGCCCCGGCGACCGCGTTGTCATCACAGGAGCCGGCCCGGTCGGCCTTCTCGCCGCACACCTTTTCAATATCAGCGGCTACCGTGTGACCGTCGTCGACCCTGACGAGCGGAGGCGAGCGCAGTTGGCACGAAGCGGTCTTTCCGATTGCAGAGAGCGGATGCCTCTTGGGGACGATGCCTTCGCCGGTCGGGTCGCGCTTGTCGTAGATTGCTCGGGACATGAAAATGCGATCCTTGAGGGATGCCGCCTTGTGCGCAGGCTTGGGGAAGTGGTCATGGTCGGTGTTCCCTGGCGCAAATGGACCGATGCATCTGCCCATGATCTCATGAACGCCGTCTTCTTCAATCTTGCCACCCTGCGCTCCGGCTGGGAGTGGGAAATCCCAATGCACGCGCACTGTTTTCAATGGGAGGAGCTTCTCGCAGGCTACAACAATGCCTCCCATTCAGTTTTCAGCGGTTTCTCGCTTGCGCTCGACTGGCTCGCTGAAGGCCGAATTCCACTCGACGGCCTGATACGGCAGGTCGTGCCAAACAATCCATCATCGCTCTATTCGGATATCGCGGCCAAGCGCATTGAAGAACCCTTCATCGTTCTCGATTGGACCCGTCTTGAGGGGGAAGAATAATGGAGCGCTCTCACCAGGAAAGTGGGCTGATCGTCACCGCCACGGCGCTTGCTGCAAATGCTGGGCTGCGCCTTGTCGGTCATGTGCTTGCGCATGCGTCCAGGAACGCATGGCGGGTGGCCGTTTGCGTGGTCGATCCGCAAGGCGCGACACTTGCGGCGGCGCGAATGGATGAGGTGGCGCCGCCAATCTTAGACTTCGCGATGGACAAAGCCTTCACCGCGGCGACGATGAGGCGTACGACGGAAGCGTTCTTTGAGAGAATGGACAACAGTCCTTCGCTGCGGCTGGGCCTAGCCAATCGGTCTCGGCTTTTGGTCTGGGGCGGAGGCCTGCCAATCATCCACGGCGACCGGGTTGTCGGCGGGATCGGTGTGTCCGGTGCGCGAGACGTCGAAGATATCGAATGCGCCCGCCATGCACTCGACCTCGAGGGGCTGTCTTTCGAACTCTAGCGAGCTTAGGCGCAAACCAGCCGCATGATCGTCTCGATATTGAAGCGGAGGCGTTCGTCGACCGCCTCCTTCGCCATCAAGTCACGCTCGAACACGATCGAGCCGGTGAACCGGTTGGTCAGGTAATAGTAGCCGATTGCCGCAATGGTAATGTTCAGTTGCACTGGATCGATGCCGTGGCGAAAGACACCTTCAGAGGCGCCTCGTTCGAGCAACACTTCCACCATGTTGACGAACTTGCGGCTGGCCGTCTTGATCACCACGGATTTTTTCAGGTGCTTGGCGCGATGCAGGTTCTCGCTGTTGACCAAAGTGATAAATTCAGGGTTTTTCAGATAGTATTCCCAGGTGAAGCGAACGAGCTTTTCCAGGGCTGCCTTTGGCTTGAGGTCATCCAGTTTGAGCTTCTGCTCCGCCGTGCGTATGTCGATATAGGCGTCTTCCAGGACGGTCTGAAAAAGGCCCTCCTTGCTTTCGAAATAGTGGTAGATCATCCGCTTATTGGCCTTGGCCTTTTCGGCGATTACATCGACTCTCGCGCCGCCTAAGCCATTCTTTGCGAATTCTTTTTTGGCGGCATCTAGAATGCGTGCCTTGGTCGCCTCCGCATCGCGGATGCGCGGTTTGCGGCCGGGCTTTTCGGTCGGTTCGTTGATCATGCTCAAAGCCATTCCTCCGGCGCGCTCGCGGCTCATGTTGAGCCAGTCATACACGCCAGCGTGCGTATCCGTCAAAGTGCTCCGTCGAAAATCATGAAGGTCGAGATCGCGAAAGGCTCTTGACTCAGGTCTCACCAAAGAAGTAACTAGATAGTGCGTTAAGTGGGTGCGGGAGAGCTGAGGAGGCTCGGGCCCGGAAAGTGCGGATCGCCTTTTGTTGCCCTCTGAAAAACCCGCCGAATGCGGGGAACGTTCAAACGTGGATTTGGGAGGAACGCCATGTCGACCTTTATCAAGGACTTTATCGAGCGCGAGACGCTCAGCCGTCGCAACTTCATCCTGGCCGCCGCCGCCGGTGTTGGGGCCATGACGGTTCCGGCCATTCTCGGGCGCAGTGGTGCACATGCGGCGCTGACCGATCCGGCCATCGCATGGAGCTATCGCGATCGCGCCTCCGCCTACTGGAATTCGGTGATCTCGGGCGCTGAAGCTTTTGTCGAAACGATCGGCAAGCCGAAAGGTGCGCTTGTCAGCCTGATCAATGAAGGCTCGTCGGAAAAGTCCCTCGCCGACATCAAGGCCTTCCTCGCCAAGAACAACGGCAACTGCGCGATTGCCTGCGATGCCAACGACAGCCCGAATGCAAGGCCAGTGGTGGAGGCGGTGTCTGCCGCCGGAGGTTACATCTCGACAATCTGGAACAAGACAGACGATCTGCATCCCTGGGACTTCGGTGATAACTACGTCTCCCACATGACCTGGTCGGACGAGAAGCCGGCGGAAGAAACCGCGCGGATCCTGTTTGAGGCCATGGGTGGCGAGGGCGGAGTTGTTCATCTCGGTGGCATTGCTGCCAACAACCCTGCGGTTGAGCGCCTCAATGGCCTCAAGAACGCACTCAAGGATTATCCGAAGATCGAACTGCTCGACGCACAGCCGGCCGACTGGGACACGCAGAAGGGCGCCGAGCTCATGGCGTCGTTCCTGACGCGCCACGGTGACAAGATCAAGGGCGTACATTGCGCCAATGACAACATCGCCTATGGAGTGATCGAGGCCCTGCGGGCCGAAGGCATCGAAGGCATGCCGATCGTCGCTTACGACGGCAATCTCGAGGCAGTGCAGATGGTGCTGGAGGGTCAACTCCTGGCGACCGTCTTTACCAATCCGCATTGGGGTGGCGGCGTCACCGCGGCGCTCGCCTATCACGCAGCAATCGGCAGCTTCAAACCTTCCGAAGAGCCGAAAGAGCATCGTGAATTCTACGGTCCGACGATCCTCGTTAGCGCCAAGGATGCGGAGGAATTCAAGGCAAAGTATCTCGATTCCGTTCCGGCTTACGACTGGAAGGACTTCTGGGGGCCGTCCAACGGCCAGATCCAGTACTGAACCATCCTGTCTGATGGAGGCGGCCGCGCCGTCGCATCCGCCTCCATTCCATTCATCACAGTCCGGGCGAAGGGATGCCTAAAGTGACACGTCGCATATCGCGCGAAACCTTGATCAAATGGGCGCCGTTGCTGGTGCTGATCGCGCTGGTGATCTTTTTCACCGCCCTCAATCCGACCTTCTTCTCGGTCCGCAATTTTGCCCGCATCGCCATCGCGGCGGCGCCGGCGCTGATGGTCGCCGTCGGCGTGACATTCATCATCATCATGGGATCGATCGACCTTTCCATGGAAGGAGCGATCTCGCTTACGGCGGTCGTGTTCGCGTTCGCCTTTGCGAAGTTCGGCGGCACGCTAATGAGCGCCGGTTGGCTGGCCATTCCGCTTATCCTTATGGTCGGCGGGCTGATCGGGCTCGTCAACGGGCTCGTTCACGTCAAGCTGCGAATACCCTCCTTCATGGCTAGCCTTGCGATGGGTTTCGTTGGGACCGGGGCTGCAATCCTCCTGACGGGCGGCGATATCGTCAAGGTGAGCGACGCAACGTTTCGGGGACTTTTGACCGTGCGTTGGTTCGGTTTCCCGATCATGGTCTACATCGCCGGCTTCTTCCTGTTCGTTGCCTGGTTCATACAAGCCCACACCACGCTCGGTCGCAATTTTTATGCCGTCGGTGGTGGCGAGGAACTGGCGCACGCATCCGGTCTCAACGTCAACCGCGTGCGTGTCACCGGGTTCGCGCTTGCCGGCGTCTTTTACGCACTGGCAGCGATCCTGGTCGTGGCGCGCATCGGTCAGGCCGAATCCGTGACCGGCTCGAACTTCATGTTCATCTCGATCACCTCGGTCGTAGTGGGTGGCGTTGCGCTCTGGGGCGGGATCGGGGGTGTGTGGAACGCGCTCGTCGGCGTCCTGATCGTCGGTGTCATCAACAATGGAATGGTCGTCGTCGGTCTGCCCGATTTTCTCCAGGACGGGGTTCTCGGACTGCTCGTCATTCTTGCTGTCGTGCTGTCGACCGACCGCAAGATGGTTTCCTTCGTGAAGTGAGGCAGGGCCATGTACGAACTGAAAGCCGTCGATAAGAAATTTCCCGGTGTTCACGCACTCAAGGCCATCGATTTTCACATCAAGCGTGGCGAGATCGTCGGGCTGGTCGGCGAGAACGGTGCGGGCAAATCCACATTGATGAAGGTGATCTACGGGGCCTACCAACCCGATGGCGGGCACATTCTGATCAATGGTCAGACTGTGCGCTTTGCCAATCCGCGCCAGGCCATGGAGAAGGGTATTGGCATGGTCTTTCAGGAGCAGTCGCTGATAGCCAACCTGACGGTGATGGAGAACATCTTCCTTGGTTACGAGCAGCAGTTTGTAAGGTTCGGCGTCATCAACTGGAAGGCAATGGCCACGGCCGCCAAGGCGCAACTCGCCAAGGTCAAGCTCGATATCGATCCCGCGACCATTACCTCGAAGCTTTCCTTCGCGCAGCGCCAGCTTGTGGAACTTGCCAAGGTTCTCACCCTCGAAGAACGCGTTGACGGCGATCTGGTCATCCTTCTCGATGAACCGACTTCGGTTCTGTCCAAGGAAGAAGTGCAACTGCTCTTCAAGCTGGTCCGCGAGCTGGTCACGCGCGCATCCTTCATTTTCGTCTCCCATCGCATGGACGAGGTGATGGAGCTATCGGACCGTATCTACGTGATGAAGGACGGTCATGTCGTCGATGTCGTGGAGCGCGGTGCCGCCCAGACCGAGGCGATCCAGCACAAGATGGTCGGCCGCAACGTCGACAAGGAATACTATCGCGAACAACTGCAGAAACCCTTCGATCGCTCCAAGGTTCTGGTCGAGATGGATGGGGTCGGACTGCCCGGACGCACGAAGGACATCTCGCTAAAACTGCATGCCGGGGAAGTCTTGTGCCTGGTGGGAACGGAAGGGTCGGGGCGCGAGGCGATCTTGCGCATGATCTACGGCATGCTCACCCCAACCCAGGGAAATCTCCAGATCAAGGGCGGCAAGGTGAAGATTTTCTCGCCCCGCCACGCAGTGAGCCAAGGCGTCGGCTACGTCCCTCGCGAGCGCAAGATCGAGGGCATCGTCGCCGGCATGAACGTTTACGAGAACATGACACTCTCGCAAATGAACAAGCATTCTCGCGCCGGCGTGCTGCGGATATCCGAAGAGCGCGCGCTTGCGCGCGACTGGATAAAGAAGCTCTCGATCAAGGCACATTCCGAATTCGCGGATTGCGGAAACCTGTCCGGCGGCAATCAGCAGAAGGTCGTTCTAGCCAAGTGGCGATCGGCGGGATCGGACATCATGCTGCTCGATCACCCGACCCGCGGCTTGGATATCGGAGCCAAGGAAGATGTCTACGACATGATCCGCGAAATGAGCGGTGCCGGTGTCGGCATCGTCCTGGTCGCCGACACCCTGGAGGAGGCCATCGGGCTGTCTCACACCATCGTCGTCGTGAAGGATGGCCGCATTCAGAAGAACTTCGATTGCGTGCCGGGGGCAAAGCCCTCGCTGTTCGATCTCCTGCATTACATGATCTGAGGGAAACATGGACATTCAGCGTCTCAAACCGCATCTTCCCTGGATAACGCTGCTGGTGCTCGTCGCCCTCGTCGGCGTTACCCACCCGGGCTTCCTGAAGCCGGCCAATCTCATGAGCCTGGCGGGCGATATCGTGCCGCTGTTCATCATGGCACTCGGACTGACCTTTGCCATCTATATCGGCGGAATAGACCTTTCCGCCCAGTCGATGGCGAACATGGTGACCGTCATTGCATCGGTCTACCTTGCCTCCATGGGCGCCTGGGTCGCCGTTGCCTGCGTTGCCGCCGGCTTCCTGCTGGGCACATTGTCGGGGTATGTGACGACGCGGCTCTATGTTCCGTCGTTCATCTCCACTCTGGCGGTCGGCGGTGTGGCGTTCTCGGTCGCGCAATGGCTTTCCGGGCAGCGCGCGCTCAACATGGATGCGACCCAGCGAAACGAGACCTTCGGATGGATGATCGGTCGCACCTGGGGGGTCCCGAACGAGCTGTTGATCTCGGCCGTGCTGCTTGGCATCTGCCTGTTCATCGAACGCCGCACGACGCTCGGCCGGGCGCTGAAAGCAGTCGGCGCCGGTGAACTCGCGGCGGCGGCCTCCGGGCTCAACGTGGCACGCTACAAGATCCTTGCCTTTGCAATATCAGGGGCGCTGGCGGCGATTGCCGGACTGCTCTTTGCCGTCAAGCTTTCAGGCGGCGCCCCGACGATTGCGAACGGGTTCCTGCTGCCGGCAATCGTTGCGGTTTTGGTCGGTGGTACGCCCCTGACCGGGGGTGTCGGAGGCGTTCTCAACACGGTCATCGGAACGCTCATTGTCGCCGTCATCCGCGCCTCCATGCTCTATTTCGAGATAGACGCAACACAGCAGCAGATGGTTTTCGGCATCGTTCTCATTGTCGCGATCGCACTCACGATCGATCGCGCCAAGTTGCGCACGGTGAAATAGGAGGCGGCGATGGACAAGATGCAAGCCGCAGTTCTGGTCGAACCGCGCCGTTTCGAGATCATGGCGGTTGATGTTCCGTCGATCGGCCCCGATGATGCACTTATCCGTGTGACGCGGACAGGCATATGCGGGACCGACGTCCATATCTTCAACGGCCATTATGCCACCGACCGGCTACCACTTGTTCCAGGCCACGAGTTCTGCGGCACGGTCGCCGACTTCGGCGGGAGCGTTCGCCATCTGCAGCATGACATGCGCGTGGTCGTGGACATCAATATCGGCTGCGGCACCTGCTATTGGTGCCGCCGCAATGAGGTCCTCAACTGCGCCGAGGTTGTCCAGATCGGCATTAGTCGCGATGGCGCCTTTGCCGAGTACGTGGCTGTCCCGGCGCGCCTCGTCATCCCGGTTCCCGACACCGTGCCTGATGCCGTACTCGCCTTGACCGAGCCGGTCGCATGCGTTGTGCGCGCAGCGCGCAAGGCGAATGTGACATTTGGGCAATCGGTCGTCGTTTTTGGAGCCGGCCCGATCGGAAATCTGCATATTCAAATGATGCGCCTGGTGGGTGCTGCTCCGATCATTGTTACAGACCTGTCGGCGGACCGTTGCCGAATGGCACTGGAGGCGGGAGCGGATGCGGCCGTGTCGGACCCCACCACCCTCAAGGCGACGGTGATGGCCATGACCGACGGACGGGGCGCCGATATCGTCATTGAAAGCGTTGGCAGCAAGGCGCTTTACCGTCAGGCGTTTGATCTGTCTCGTCGTGGTGGTCATGTCGCCTTTTTCGGGATTACAGCGCCTGGCGAGACGGTGCCGGTCGATATCCTGAAGACCGTACTCGAAGAGGGAGGCTTGAAGGGATCGGTAGCCGGCATGGGCGAAGATATGCATGACGCGTTGACGCTGCTTGCTCACGGTCGGTTCGAAACGAAGGACTTCACCGGCGCCGACTATCCGTTGGAGCGGATCCAGGAGGCGTTCGATACGCTCGCTAATCGGCCGCATCACCTTAAGACCCAGATTGTAATGGGGTGATCGCGCATGCGTTGCTAGATCGCGCATAACTGTTCAGTTACTAATCCATCGCCTGATGGATACGGAATCTCAGAGTGGAGGCATCCCATGGACCAAGTCAAAAACTACCTTCTCCCGCCAAAGGCCCCGCGTGAATATGGCTTCTTCGTGGATGGACGGTGGCATGAGGGCCGCGACCAGTTCGAGCGCCTGTCGCCTGGCCATGGCGTGCCAGTCACGCGCACCGCGAAATGCACTCCGGAAGATTTGAACGCAGCTGTTGTCTCCGCTCGCCGGGCTTTTGAGGATCGCCGTTGGTCCGGCCTTTCGGGTGCCGCCCGCGGGGCAGTCCTTTTGCGTGTTGCCGAGATCCTGCGGCAACGCCGGGATGAAATCGCCTACTTTGAAACGTTGGAGAATGGCAAACCGATCGCCCAGGCGCGCGGAGAGATTGATCATTGCATCGCCTGCTTTGAAGTCGGCGCTGGTGCCGCACGGCTCTTGCACGGCGACAGCTACAATTCGCTGGGCGACGGACTATTCGGCATGGTTCTTCGCGAACCGATCGGTGTCGTGGGTCTCATTACCCCGTGGAACTTTCCGTTCCTCATTCTTTGCGAACGCGTGCCCTTCATCCTTGCCTCAGGGTGCACGATGGTGGTCAAGCCTTCGGAGGTGACGTCCGCGACCACGCTCATCCTTGCCGAGGTGCTCGCCGAGGCGGGACTGCCTGATGGTGTCTACAACGTCATCACCGGTTCGGGCCGCACCATCGGCCAGGCTCTGACGGAACACCCTGATGTGGACATGCTGTCCTTCACCGGCTCCACCGCGGTCGGGCGCTCGTGCGTTCACGCGGCCGCCGACAGCAACTTCAAGAAGCTTGGACTGGAACTGGGAGGCAAGAACCCGATCATCGTTTTTGCGGATTCTGATCTCGAAGATGCGGCGGACGGCGCGGCATTCGGCATCAGCTTCAACACTGGGCAGTGCTGCGTCTCGTCTTCGCGGCTCATCGTCGAACGCTCCGTGGCCGCGGAATTCGAAAAGCTTCTCGCCGAAAAGATGGCGCGGATACGCGTCGGCGACCCTCTCGATGAGGCGACCCAGGTCGGAGCGATTACCACCGACCAGCAGAACACGACCATTCTGGATTATATCGCCAAGGGCAAGGCGGAAGGCGCACAGCTCGTTGCAGGCGGCCAGGCCATCGATCTCGGCAAGGGCCAATACATCGCGCCGACGCTGTTCACCGGGGTTTCCCCTGACATGGCGATCGCCCGGGACGAGATCTTCGGGCCTGTCCTCTGCTCGATGTCGTTCGACACAATCGAACAGGCGATCGAACTGGCCAACGACACCGTCTATGGCCTCGCTGCCAGCGTGTGGACCAAGAACATAGACAAGGCATTGACGGTCACCCGCCGTGTTCGCGCCGGTCGGTTCTGGGTCAACACGATCATGGCAGGCGGGCCGGAGATGCCGCTGGGCGGCTTCAAGCAGTCCGGATGGGGACGCGAGGCAGGCACCTATGGCGTGGAGGAGTACACCCAGGTCAAATCCGTTCACGTCGAGATCGGCAAACGCTCACACTGGATCGCATGATGGTGCAAGGATTTGACTATGTGATCGTCGGAGGCGGCTCATCAGGCTGCGTGCTCGCAGCGCGCCTTTCGGAAAACCCAGCGACAAGGGTCTGCCTCATTGAGGCCGGTGGGCGCGACAGCCATCCGCTGATCCACATGCCGGTCGGTTTTGCAAAGATGACTGCAGGCCCGATGACCTGGGGTCTGACCACGGCGCCGCAGAAACATGCTAACAACCGTGAAATCCCCTATGCCCAGGCAAAGGTACTCGGCGGCGGATCCTCCATCAACGCCGAGGTATTCACCCGCGGTCACCCGAGCGACTACGACCGCTGGGTGGAAGAGGGGGCGGAGGGCTGGGGTTTCAAGGACATCCAGAAGTATTTCTTGCGGTCGGAGGGCAACACTATCCTCTCGGGACAATGGCATGGAACCGACGGGCCGCTCGGCGTCTCGAACATAGCCAATCCGCAAGTTCTGACGCGTGCGTTCGTTCAAAGCTGCCAGGAGTTCGGAATTCCGTACAATCCGGATTTCAACGGCCCCGTTCAGGAGGGTACGGGCGTTTACCAGACGACGACCCGCAACAGTCGGCGCTGCTCGGCGGCTGTGGGATATCTGCGCCCGGCACTCAAGCGCCGGAACCTGACGCTGGTTACAGGCGCGTTGGTGCTTCGGGTGGTTTTTGAAGGGCGGCGCGCCGTGGGTGTCGAATACGCGACGGGTGGCGCCTCCAGGATCGTTCGCGCCGACAGTGAGGTCATCGTGACCTCCGGCGCCATCGGCACACCCAAATTGATGATGCTTTCCGGCGTCGGTCCGGCAGCGGCCTTGCGCGGCCATGGTATCGACGTGGTCCAGGATATGCCTGGTGTCGGCGAGAACCTGCACGATCACTTTGGCGTCGATATTGTTGCCGAACTCAAGGGACATGACAGTCTGGACAAGTACAACAGGCCGCATTGGATGCTTTGGGCCGGCCTGGAATATGCATTGTTCAAGTCCGGCCCGGTTGCGTCGAATGTCGTTGAGGGCGGCGCGTTCTGGTATGCCGACAAGGCCAGTCCCTGTCCCGATCTTCAGTTCCATTTTCTGGCTGGGGCGGGGGCGGAGGCCGGCGTGCCGAGTGTTCGAAAGGGCGCCTCCGGCATTACGTTGAACTCTTACACGGTGCGTCCGAAATCGCGTGGTTCAGTCGCCTTGCGTTCGGCCGACCCGCGCGCGCTTCCGATCGTAGACCCCAATTTCCTGGGTGATCCCGATGACCTGCGGATCTCCGTCGAAGGCATCAGGATCAGTCGGGAAATCTTCGCACAGCCCTCGCTGCAGAAATATATCAGGACCGTGCGTTTTCCAGACCAGAACGTGCGCACCACCGCCGACTTCGAGGCCTATGCGCGTCAGTACGGGCGCACCTCCTACCATCCGACCTGTACCTGCAAGATGGGACGAGACGAGATGTCGGTGGTAGATGCCAAGCTGCGCGTTCACGGCCTCGATGGTCTGCGCATTTGCGACAGTTCGGTCATGCCGAGCTTGGTCGGCTCCAACACCAACGCGGCCTCGATCATGATCGGCGAAAAGGCCTCCGACCTGATCCGCGGTAACGCTTGAGGCAACGTTCATGCGGGCTGAAAGGGCGGCCTTGCGGCCGCCCTTCCCGTTAGTCCCATTCGGGAACCCAGGGCAACATGCCCGGGGTGATGATGCGATACCCGGTATGCGTCATGGCATCGATCCGATCCATATCGATCGAGGACAAGGTAAAGTCCATGATCTCGAAGTTCGCCCGGATATTCTCCGGCTTGGTGGACATCGTGTTGAGCGGTACGCCCTTCTGCAGGATCCAACGTAGCGCGATCTGCGCGGCGGATTTTCCATAGGTCGCGCCGATCTCCCCAAAGATCGCGTGCTTGAACACCTCGCCACGGGCAACCGAAGCGTAGGACGAAAGCGGGATCCCCGTCTCGGTCGCTGCAGCCAGAAGCGCCCGCTGATCAAGCAGCGGGTGAAACTCCACCTGGTTGGTCACGAGCGGGACCTCCGAAATCGCTTTGGCTTCATGCATCATCCGGGCGGTATAGTTGGAGACGCCAATATTGCGCGCCATCCCGGCGGCATGAGCCTTTTGCAGGAGGCGCAACGACGGAGCGACGTCGCCCCCGATCGGTGGCCAGTGCAAGAGCAGGACGTCCAGCTGGTCTATCTTGAGCGCCTTCAGGCTCGCTTCGACCGAGGGGAGGAACTGCGCCTCGGCGTAGTTGTCGGGATGGACCTTGGATGTGATGCACAGCTCGTCGCGCGCAACGCCTCCCTCGAGGAGCGCCTGCCCCGTATCGGCCTCGTTTTCGTACATCTGGGCGGTGTCGAATGCCCTGTAGCCGACATCAAGCGCGGTCTCGATTGCGGCTTTCAATTCGCCTGCCTTCAGCGGATAGGTGCCAAAGCCCCGTTGATGGCATTTTTCGAAATAGATGTTCATTGCTCCTCCTTCGCGTTTTGCGGCTTTCCGCCGTTGTGGCCACGGCGCAAATTGCCCTTGCCTGCCCTTCATTGTCGTGTTTAATGTATAACTGGTTAGTTACTTAGTGCAATGGCAAAAGGAGTGCGCAGCAATGTCGAAGGTGAAAACCGCAGCGGAAGCCGCCGGGTTGGTTAGGGACGGTGCCGTGCTTGCGGTTAACTCCTCTTCGGGGCTTTGCTGCCCCGATGCGGTCCTCAAGGCGCTGGGAGAGCGCTTTGATCAGGAAGGGCATCCTCGCGGATTGACCTCTGTGCATCCGATCGCAGCCGGCGACTTCTTTGGCACAAAAGGTGTCGATCACATCGCAAAACCCGGCATGCTCTCCAGGATCATCGGAGGATCCTACCCGTCCGGACCGAGCAACGCCGAGCCACCCCTGATCTGGCAGATGATCCTGAAGGAGGAAGTTGCAGCCTGGAACGTGCCGTCGGGCATTGTGTTTGACATGTTGCGCGAGGGCGCTGCTAAGCGTCCGGGCGTGTTGACCAAGGTCGGAATGGATACGTTTGTCGATCCGGAGCAGGAAGGTTGCGCGATGAACGCGACGGCCCGTGGCGCTCCGATGGTTAGCCGGGTGGAATTTGCGGGCGAGGACTGGCTGCACTTTCCGGCGATCCATCCCGATGTCGCCATCATCCGCGCGACGACGGCCGATGAGAATGGAAATCTGACATTCGAGCAGGAGGGCGCGACGCTCGGTGCAATGGAGATGGCGCTGGCGGCTCGAAATTCCGGCGGACTGGTGATTGCTCAAGTGCGCAGGGTCGCCGCGACAGGGACATTGCGTCCACACGACGTTCGCGTTCCCGGCATCCTCGTCGACGTCATCGTCGAAGCGCCCGACCAATTGCAAACGACTGCGACCCCCTACGATCCGGCCATTTCAGGTGAACTGTTTCGGCCCCTGCACACATTCCGTATCCCGGCTCTGGACGTGGGCAAGGTAATCGCACGGCGCGTCGCGCAGGAACTGCAAGCGGGTTGGGCCGTCAATATCGGGTTCGGTATCTCGGCCAACGTGCCGCGTGTTCTCATCGAGGAAGGACATCACGGCAAGATCACATGGGTCATCGAACAAGGCGCCGTCGGCGGCATTCCTCTGCTCGATTTCAAGTTTGGCTGTGCCGCCAATGCCGAGGCGTTCGTCGCATCACCGCATCAGTTCTGCTATTTCCAGGCCGGAGGTTTTGACTGCTCGCTGCTTTCCTTCCTCGAAATCGACGCCGAGGGTTCCGTGAATGTCAGCCGTCTGGCTGCGACACCGCACCGGACTGCCGGCGCAGGCGGCTTTGTCGACATCACGGCACGAGCGAAAAAGATTGTCTTCTCCGGCAATTTCAACGCCGGCGCCAAGATGCGGCTTGAAGACGGGCGCCTGGTCATCGACAAGGAAGGACGGGTCGCCAAGATTGTTCCGAAGGTCGACCAGGTCAGCTTTTCGGGCAGGCGTGCCCGTGCCCAGGGCCAGGACATCACTTATGTCACCGAACGCTGTGTCATGCGGCTGGAGGCGGATGGGCTGGTTATCACCGAGATCGCGCCCGGTATCGACCTGCAGCGCGATGTCCTCGCCCAGGCGACAACGCCACTGCGTGTTTCCGACACGCTGAAGATTATGGACGACGTACTGTTTCGCGCGCCAGTGATGAGGATGGCACTGTGACCGACCCGCGACTCGACCTCGCAATTTCCGGGGATATCGCCTGGCTGACGATCCGGCGGCCGGACAAGCTGAACGCGTTCGATGCCGATATGGTCGATGCGCTGATGCCGATGTGTCGCGCGATAGAGCGTTCCACCGCGCGGGTTGCGATCCTGACGGGGGAGGGATCCCGATCATTCTGCGCAGGCGGCGATATCGATGCGTGGAGCAGCGCCTCGCCGAAGGCGTTTGCCCGTCATTGGGTGCGTGACGGCCATGCTGCCTTCGACGCGCTCGCGCGCCTTTCCGTGCCCCTGATCGCGGTCCTGAATGGACACACGCTGGGCGGCGGATTGGAACTGGCCGCCTGTGCTGATCTGAGGATTGCCGAAGCCCATGTGCGCATCGGTCAACCGGAGCCGGGTCTGGGTATCATCCCAGGTTGGTCTGGCACGCAGCGTGTGGCGCGCCGCTTTGGCGCCCAAATCGTGCGACGCATGTCGCTCTTCGGCGAAGTCTATACAGCTGATGAGGCACATGGTCTGGGCTTGGTCGATCAGGTGGTTGCTACTGGCGAGGGGCTGGCTGCGGGCGAGAAGGCCGCGGCACGGGTGATCGGTCGCTCGGGTCGGGCGGTTGAACTGACCAAGATGTTGATCAATGCGGCGGAAGGCGAGGAAAACGAACGGATCGTTGAAAGCTTAGCCGGTGAGATCGCCGCAGGCTCCGAGGAATTGCAGGAGGGCCTGGCGGCGTTTCGAGAAAAGCGTCCGGCGTCCTTTGTTCAAAAGGTGCGCCCGTGAGGGCGCCAAAACGCTCCGACAAGGTGTCGCCTTGTTGCATGTCGGGGCGCTGTGCCGAAACAACGGACGCGGAAACTTAAACGAGATGGACGAGATTTTATGACGCCCGAAGACAGGATACTGCTTCGCGACCTATTCAGCGTCGCCGTTGGTGCCGCCGATCCGGAAACTGCCCTTCGCGAGCATCTTCCTTCACGCCCGCGCGGACGCACGATCGTTATCGGGGCCGGCAAGGGAGCAGCTCAACTCGCCCGCGCATTCGAGCGCTTGTGGGATGCGCCCGTCGAAGGGGTGGTGGTCACGCGCTACGGCTATGGCGTGCCGTGCGAACGGATCCGCGTCGTCGAGGCTGCGCATCCGGTACCCGATCTTGCCGGGCTCGAGGCGTCGCGGCTGCTTTTTCAGGCGGTCGAGGGATTGACGCAAGACGATCTTGTCGTTGCCCTTGTGTGCGGTGGCGGGTCGGCGCTTCTTCCGTGCCCACCAGGTCGCTTGACGCTTGAGGACGAAGTGGCGCTGAACCAAGCCCTGCTTTCGAGCGGTGCACCGATTTCGGTGATGAATGCCATCCGCAAGCAGGTGTCGGGTATAAAGGGGGGCCGTCTTGCAGCGGCCTGCCATCCTGCAAAAGTCGTCAGCCTCGTGGTCTCCGACGTGCCGGGAGACGATCCGGCGCAGGTTGCATCGGGGCCGACGATACCGGATGCCACCGATCGCGCCCATGCGCGGGCAATGGTGGATGCCTGGCGCATCCGCATCCCACCGAAGGTGGCTGTTTGGCTCGCAGACGATGAGGGGCTCGCGCCGTCTTCGCGCGACCATGTCTTCGCAGGACATGAAGTGCATGTGATCGCCTCGGCACGGCTCTCTCTCGAAGCTGCAGCGATGCATGCGCAGGCCGAAGGGATACCAGCGGTCATCCTGTCGGACGCGATCGAAGGGGAGGCCCGGGACGTCGCCCGGGTCCACGCGGCAATCGCGCGCGAGGTTGCCCTGCGCGACAGGCCCTTCGCCCGACCGGTGCTGATCCTGTCCGGTGGCGAAACCACGGTTACGCTTCGCGGCAACGGGAAGGGCGGACGCAACACCGAGTTCCTTCTAGCCTTGGCGATCGCAGCTGACGGCGTCCCCTTCACTGCCATCGCCGGCGACACCGATGGTATTGACGGTTCCGAAGACAATGCCGGTGCATTCGCCGATGGACAGAGTGCGGGTCGGCTGCGCGCGCTCGGCCTCGATCCTGTCGCCACGCTCTCCGCCAATGACGCCTGGACGGCATTTGACCGTCTGGGGGACCTGTTCGTGCCCGGCCCGACCGGGACGAACGTCAACGATTTCCGTGCCATCCTGATCAGGTGAGCCTGGAGGCTTTGTGGGGCCGCTCCACCCTGCGTCCGGTACCGAAGCAAATTGCCGAAGAGGTTGGGCGGAGCCGGCCTCTTCGGCAAGCGTATCGTACTAGCCGGCTGTCGGCGTCGGCGCATCTTCGCGCAAAAGCCCTTTGGTCTTCAAATCGACCCAGAAGTCGGCGGGGATGGGGTGCGCAAACCAGGCCAGGTTCTGGTTCAGTTGCTCAGCCGTCCGCGTGCCAGCCATGAACGACGGAATGGCGGGATGCGCGACCACGAATTGCAGTGCAGCTGCGGCCAGCGGTACATTGTGGTCCCTGCAGACCGCTTCGATCCTGCTGACCTTGTCGAGGATCGCTGCCGATGCGGGCGCATAGTTATACTTTGCTCCCTCTTTTGCCCCAGTCGCCAGAATGCCTGAATTGAACCCTCCGCCGACAATCACTGCGGCGCCTCGCTCCTCGCACAGTGGCAGGAAGACATCGAGCGAATCCTGCTCGAGAAGGGTGTAGCGGCCGGCGAGTAGGAAGCAGTCGAAATCCCTCTGATTCAAAGCTTCAAGGCAGACTTCCCATTCGTTGACGCCGACGCCGATCGCCTTGACCGTGCCCTCATCCCTCAGCTTCTCGAGGGCACGCCATGCGCCGTCCATGGCTTGTTTGAAAACCTCCGGCTGATCTTTGCCTCGTGTGAAGACGTCGATGTCATGGATGAAGCAGATATCCATCCTTTCGAGGCCCATGCGCTGAAGACTGTCCTCGAACGCCCGCATCGTCCCGTCGTAACTGTAGTCGAAATCCATCTCAAAGGGAGCGGCGTCCACCCAGGGCGTGAAATCGATCGTCTCGCGTTTTGCCGGCCTCAGCAGGCGGCCGACCTTGGAGGAAAGGACGAAATCGTCCCTGTTCTTCCAGCGCAAACTGTAACCCGTTCGCAGTTCGGCAAGCCCGTGACCGTACATCGGCGCGGTATCGTAAAACCGGACGCCGACGTTCCACGCAGCGTCGAACATCGCCTCGGCGGTCGGCTCGTCGATGGGGCGAAAGATGTTGCCAAGTGGCGCCGTTCCGAAACCGAACGTGGTCACGTCGATGTCGACCCGACCGAGTTTGCGCTTTTCTCCGGGGTGCATGCTGATCCTCCTTAAGTAACTGTCCGGTGAATTGTAACCACGCTCGGAGGACCCGCGCAAGCCGGTTGAGGCAACGTCGAAAATTTTTCTGACTTGACGGGGGGGAGTTTGCGGACGTATGTAACTAGATAGTTACTACAAGTGGGATGGAGAACATGTATCTGACCGAAACGCAGGACCAGGTGCGCGAGATGGCGCGCGCCTTCGCCGACGAAGTGATCCGGCCGATGGCGGAGCAACTCGATCGCGAGGAGCGGTTCCCCGCCGACCTCTATGATGAAATGGGCAAGCTCGGCCTGTTCGGAATTGGCGTTCCCGAGGCGCTCGGCGGGCCGGGTTTCGACACCTTGACCTATGCCGTGGTGATGGAGGAGCTCAGCCGCGGTTACGCCTCAGTCGCCGATCAATGCGGCCTGGTCGAACTCATTTCCACGCTATTGGTGCGCCATGGAACAGCGAGCCAGCAGAAAATGCTGCCCGACGTTTTGAGCATGCGGACGAAGGTCGCCTACTGCATCACCGAGCCGGAGGCCGGCACTGATGTTTCGGGTATTCGCACGACGGCGACGCGCGACGGCAACGGCTGGCGTCTGAACGGCGGTAAGATCTGGATACACAATGCTCCGGTCGCAGACGTCGGCTTCGTGCTCGCGAGAACCGACAAGGAAGCGGGCAATCGCGGCATGTCGATATTTGTCGTCGATCTGCACGCCGCGGGTGTCGAGAGAGGGCCGAAGGAGCACAAGATGGGTCAGCGGGCAAGCCAGGTCGGCGCGCTGACTTTTACGGATGTGAGCCTTTCGGCAGATGCGCTTCTGGGCGAGGCAGGTCGTGGTTTCCACATGATGATGTCCGTTCTCGACAAGGGGCGCGTCGGTATCGCAGCCTTAGCCGTCGGCATTGCGCAAGCCGGCCTGGAGGCTGCCGTCGACTACGCCGGTACCCGCAAACAGTTCGGCAAATCCATCGCCGACTTCCAGGGCGTCCAGTGGCTTTTGGCAGATATGGCAAAGGACATCGAGGCGGCGCGGCTCTTGGTTCATTCGGCCGCATCCAAGATTGATGCCGGCGCGGACGCGACCAAGGCTTGCTCGATTGCCAAATGCTTTGCCGGCGACATGGCCGTTCAGCGCACGGCAGACGCCGTGCAGGTCTTTGGCGGTTCGGGCTATATTCGCGGCTTCGAAGTCGAACGCCTCTATCGCGATGCGAAGATCACCCAGATCTACGAGGGTACCAATCAGATCCAGCGCATGATCATTGCGCGCGAACTTCTGAAAAAGGGAGCACGCGCATGACTGGGGCGGATATGCGCCCGGTGGCGCTGGTTACCGGCTCGTCGCGCGGTATCGGCCTGGCTGCTGCGGAGGCATTGGCGAAGGAAGGTTTCGCAGTGGCGGTCAACGGTCGCGGCGATGATCGCGAACTTGCCGCGGCGGTTGCTCGCGTTGCCGCGCATGGCAATCCAGTGATGGCCACTCCCTTCGACGTCACGGACTTTGCGGCCCACGAGAATGTCCTGGCAAATATCGAGGCGCAACTCGGTCCTTTGACGACCCTCGTCAACAATGCGGGCGTCGGGGTCTTGCAGCGCGGCGACCTGCTTGATGTTTCAGAGGAGAGCTGGGATCGCTGCATCGACGTCAATGCGAAAGCCATGTTCTTCCTCAGTCAGGCCTTTGCTCGCCGGCTGTTGTCTCGTCAACGGTCTCGGATGTTTCATTCGATCGTCAACGTGACGTCGTCGAACGCGGTCGCGGTCGCCGTTCAACGTTCGGAGTACTGCGCCTCGAAATCAGCAGCAGCGATGATCTCCAAGACGCTCGCCGTGCGGCTCGGACCCGAAAACATCGCAGTTTACGATGTGCAGCCGGGACTGATTGCCACCGACATGACGGCACCAGTCATCGATACCTATCGCGAGCGGGCCGAGCAGGGCCTGACCCTGTTTCCACGCCTCGGTAAACCCGAAGAGATGGGGGCGATCATTGCGTCACTGGCGACCGGCAAATTTCCCTACACAACCGGACAGGTGATCTCGGCGGACGCCGGGATGCTGGTTCCCCGCTTCTGAGGTTCATCATGAAGATAGCGCTTCCCGATACGAATGGCAGGCTGACCGATTACTCGCTGACAGGGCGTCCGATCGCTCAGGCTGTGCTCGGCGATAACCCTGCCCGGGTGGTCTATTCCGCCGCCCATGTGGTCGCTGATCCCTTCACCGCCAATGACCCGTCGGGACGCACGACGATTGATTGGGAAAAGACCATGGCGTTTCGCCGTTATCTCGCCGGGCTCGGCCTTGGGATCGCCGAAGCCATGGATACCGCCCAGCGAGGGATGGGGTTGGACTGGCCCGGTGCACTGGAACTGATCCGCCGCACGAAGGCCGAAATACCGGATGCCCTTGTCGCAAACGGTTGCGGCACAGACCATCTGGATCAGGCAACGTCCTATACACTTGATGATGTCAGGCGGGCCTATCTCGACCAACTGGAGGCCATCCAGAAAGTCGGTGGACGCGTCATCCTGATGGCATCGAGGGCATTGGTGAAGGCGGCCAAGACGCCCGAAGACTACGTCAAAGTCTATTCCGATGTGCTAGGCGCCTGCGACCAGCCCGTCATCCTTCATTGGCTGGGCGAAATGTTCGACCCGCAGCTTGCTGGCTACTGGGGATCGAAGGAATTCGAAAAGGCCATGCCGGTTGCGCTTGCCGTCATCAACGAGAACGCCTCAAAAATCGATGGCATAAAGATCTCGCTTCTCGACAAGCAGAAGGAGATCGACATGCGCCGGCTCCTGCCGGTCGGTGTGAAGATGTATACGGGCGACGACTTCAATTACCCCGAATTGATCGAAGGCGACGCCGAGGGCTTTTCGCATGCGTTGCTGGGCATATTCGATCCGCTCGCACCCGCCGCGGCATTTGCGGTGAAGAGCCTGGGCGACGGCGACACTTCCGCGTTTCGATCGACCCTGGATCCGACAGTGCCACTGGCGCGGCTGATCTTCCGTGCGCCGACGCAGTACTACAAGACAGGCGTCGTGTTTCTCGCCTGGCTCAACGGCTTCCAGGACCACTTCGTCATGCTGAACGGTGCGCAGGCGATGCGGCCCCTGCCTTACTTTACCGAGGTTTTCCGGCTGGCAGATGCATGCGGCCTGCTGCGCGAGCCCGAAATGGCCGTCAACCGGATGAAGCGGCTGCTCGCATTTTACGGAGCCTGAGATGAGGGACTTTGCCAATGATCACAGGGCGCTGGCTCTCAACACGGCAAGCCTCGGCCACAATCTCGAAGGCTACGGCGCGGGATGGTCTGCGGAACGGATCATTGACGCCTGCGCCGAGCGCGGTCTCGGCGCGGTCGTTTTCTGGCGCCGCGAAATAGGATCGCAAGCGTTCCAGATTGGAGAGCGGGTCCGTGCTGCCGGCATGACGGTCGCGGGTCTCTGCAGAACGCCCTTTCTCGTCGGCTCGCAGGCGAGTGATGCGCGCGCAGTCATAGATGACTTCGAGGCCTCGATCGACATGGCGGCAGCTCTGCGCGCCAATGTTTTGACCATCGTCGTGGGCGGCGTCGAGCCGGGCACCAAGGGGGTCGAGGATAGTCTGAAGATCGTCGCTGAACGTGTCGCGGAGGCCGCACCCTATGCCGCTGCACGCGATGTCAAACTGGCGCTCGAGCCACTCAATCCGGTCTATGCCGGGAACCGCTCCTGCCTGACGACGCTTCGTGACGCCGTCGATCTTTGCGACTTGATTGCCGCGCCGAACGTCGGCGTCGCGGTCGATGTCTATCATGTCTGGTGGGACACTGACATCGCGGTTCAATTGCAGCGGGCGGGAGCTGACCGCATCTTTGGCTTTCATCTCTGCGATTGGCTTGCCGATACCACCGACGTCCTTCTCGACCGCGGGATGATGGGCGACGGCGTCGCGGACCTCAAGGCTTTGCGCAAGGCGGTGGAGGGGGCGGGCTATTCGGGTCCTTGCGAGGTGGAGATTTTCTCGGCGAACAATTGGTGGAAGCGCGATCCCGGCGAGGTGCTCGACGTCATGATCGAACGCTTCCGCACTGTCTGCTGATGATTGGAGAGATTGACATGAAAATACTTGTGACGGTTAAGCGGGTGGTTGACTACAACGTCAAGATCCGGGTGAAGGCTGACGGCTCGGGTGTCGAGCTTGCCAACGTGAAGATGTCGATGAACCCGTTCGACGAGATCTCGGTGGAAGAGGCGCTGCGGCTGAAGGAAGCCGGCAAGGCCGACGAGGTCGTGGTCGTCTCGGTCGGTCCGGCCAAGGCCGAGGAAACGCTGCGGACGGCGCTCGCCATGGGCGCCGACCGGGCGATCCTGGTCGAGACCGACGACCAGGTCGAGCCGCTCACTGTTGCCAAGATCGTCAAGGGTGTGGCCGAGGCCGAACAGCCGGGGCTGATCATCGTCGGCAAGCAGGCGATCGATGACGATTCGAACCAGACCGGCCAGATGCTGTCGGCGCTTCTGGGCTGGGCCCAGGGCACCTTTGCCTCCAAGGTCGAGATCGGTGACGGCAAGGCACCAGAGGGCACAGCAACGGTGACGCGTGAAGTCGACGGCGGCCTGCAGACGATCGACATCAAGCTGCCGGCGGTGGTGACCACCGACCTGCGCCTGAACGAGCCGCGTTATGCCTCGCTTCCCAACATCATGAAGGCGAAGAAGAAGCCGCTCGACAAAAAGACCCCTGCCGACTTCGGTGTCGACACGACCGCGCGGCTGAAGGTGCTGAAGACCGAGGAGCCGGAAGGCCGCAAGGCCGGCATCAAGGTCAAGTCGGTGGCCGAACTGGTCGAAAAGCTCAAGACCGAAGCCGGCGTGCTCTAGTTCATGCTTCCGCAAAGTGGGAACCGGTTTGCGGACAAACGCATGAACCACGTCAGAACCGTTGAGCTCCGATCGCCAAGGGATCGTTGAGCTCGAACCGAAAGGGAGAACAAAACCATGGCTATTCTGCTTCTG
>NZ_MOAI01000036.1:0-61847 GCF_001976035.1 Ensifer sp. 1H6
TTGTGGTAGTCGACGCCAATATGGTAATCATAAGAGGCAGTCATGCTTCCAACTCCCTTGTTGAGATCTTCGAAACCCCAATAAGGTAAGCCGAAAGGCCGGAAGCGTGACTGTCCCTCGATCATCACCTGCATCTCAATGGTCCGTTCTCTCCTGGGACGCGGCTGCTTTCATGCCACCTCCTTTCCACCTGTATCGGCTGGGGGCGATGGTTCTTCCAGAGACAATGCGGTACAGTTACGCCAAACTGTCCTGTGCGAAGGTCCAATACAGATGGCGTTTCAACAAACGGAGATCGGTGGCGAAACCTTGCTCGACGGGGTCATGGGCACGATCCGGCAGCGCATTGCCAGCCGGTCGTTGACGCCGGGCGCCAAGCTTCCGTCCATTCGGGCGCTTGCGACAACGATGCGGGTTTCCAAATCGACGGTTGTCGAGGCTTACGAGCGTCTGGCGGCCGAAGGCGTGATCCGGTCGCGGCCCGGCTCCGGCTTTTTCGTGTCTGCCCCCCTGGCGCCGTTGTCGCTCACGGAAGTCGGACCGCGGCTCGACCGCGCAGTCGACCCTCTCTGGGTTTCGCGTCAGGCGCTTGAAACGGACGCCCACGTTCTGAAGCCCGGTTGCGGCTGGTTGCCGGCGTCCTGGATGCCGGAGGCAGCGCTCAGGCGGGCGCTGCGCTCGCTCGCGCGCACGGATGCCGCGAGCCTGACGGATTACGGCACGCCGCTCGGCTTGCGACCGCTGCGGCAGTTGCTGTCGCGAAGGCTGGCCGAGCATGGTGTCGAGGCATCGCCCGATCAGATCATCCTGACCGAGTCAGGCACCCAGGCGATCGATCTTCTCTGTCGGTTCCTGCTCGAACCGGGCGATACCGTCATCGTCGACGATCCATGCTACTTCAATTTCCAGGCGCTGTTGCGGGCGCATCGCGTCAATGTCGTCAGCGTGCCCTATACGCCTGTTGGTCCCGATCTCGATCGCTTCGCCGAGGCGCTGGAGGCCTACCGTCCTCGCCTCTACATCACCAATTCCGCCGTGCACAATCCGACCGGCGCCACGCTTTCTCCCGTGATTGCCCACCGCCTGTTGCGACTTGTCGAGCAGGCAGGGTTGACTGTTGTCGAGGACGACATCTTCGCCGATTTCGAGCATGTGCCGGCGTCACGGCTTGCCGCCTTCGATGGGCTCGACCGTGTGGTGCAGATCGGCAGCTTTTCCAAGACGCTCTCCGCCTCGGTGCGCTGCGGCTATATCGCCGCCCCCCGAGGCTGGATCGAGGGGCTGACCGATCTCAAGATCGCGACCACTTTCGGCGGCCCGAGCCTTGCAGCCGAACTGGTGCTGACCCTTTTGCGCGATGGCAGCTACCGAAAGCACATGGAGGCGCTGCGGCTGCGGCTGACGCGGACGATGACCGAGACGGTAGCGCGCCTGGCCACGGTCGGGATCACGCCCTGGATCGAGCCGCAGGCCGGCATGTTCCTCTGGTGTCGGCTCTCGGAAGGTCTTGATGCCTCGGAGCTGGCCCAGAAGGCGCTGGCTCACGATATTGTCCTCGCCCCCGGCAATGCTTTCAGCCATTCGGGTTCGGCGGCAGGATTTCTGCGCTTCAACGTCGCCCAATCGATTGATGAGCGGCTCTATCGCGTGCTGGCTGAGATTGCTCGATAACCACTCATATCCATAGCGGCCGATTTGAGCGAGCCGCGAGACGGTGCTTGTTCTTCGAGCAACCCTTTTGACGCAGGTTGTTGTCGACCGCGCGGCCGCGCCGCTTCTATTCGCCGGTGTTTACGGCACTCCGCCGGGCCTATGCCTCAAACCGCGGCGTTCAATGCCTATTTTATGTGCAATCCGCTTCATCCTTAGTCTTGGCGCGTCTTTCGCTCCATCGCCGCGAGTGGCGTGGGCATTGATTTTTCGATCTTTGGCGGCGCAAACGCAAACTGGCACGATTAATGCTTTCTTGTGAGTACCGGTTGTTGGGCAGCTGAATTGGGTTGCCGGGCCGCTTCGGAACTTAGCCAGATCATGGCGCCATGTGAGAGAACGCAATGACAAAGTATAAGCTCGAGTACATTTGGCTCGATGGGTACACACCGGCCCCGAACCTCCGCGGAAAAACCTTGATCAAGGAATTCGATGCATTCCCGAAGCTGGATGAGCTTCCTTTCTGGGGCTTCGACGGAAGCTCGACGATGCAGGCGGAAGGCAAGAGCTCGGACTGTGTCCTGAAGCCTGTCGCCGTCTATCCCGACAGCGAGCGTAAGAACGGCGTTCTGGTGCTCTGCGAAGTCATGATGCCCGACGGCAAGACGCCGCATCCGTCCAACACCCGCGCAACCGTCATGGAAGACGATAGCGCCTGGTTCGGCTTCGAGCAGGAATACTTCTTCTACAAGAACGGCCGCCCGCTCGGCTTCCCGGAAACCGGCTTCCCGGCACCGCAGGGCCCGTACTACACCGGTGTCGGCTACAGCAATGTCGGCGATATCGCCCGCCAGATCGTCGAAGAACATCTCGACATCTGCCTGGCGGCCGGCATCAACCACGAAGGCATCAATGCCGAAGTGGCTAAGGGCCAATGGGAGTTCCAGGTCTTCGGCAAGGGTTCCAAGAAGGCCGCCGACGAAATCTGGCTGGCGCGCTACCTGCTGCAGCGCCTGACTGAAAAGTACGGCATCGATATCGAGTATCACTGCAAGCCGCTCGGCGACACCGACTGGAACGGCTCGGGCATGCATGCCAACTTCTCGACCGCCTTCATGCGCGACGTCGGTGGCAAGGACTACTTCGAAAACCTGATGTCGGCTTTCGAGGACGCCCGCGCGGATCACATCGCCGTCTACGGACCCGACAACCATATGCGCCTGACCGGCAAGCACGAGACGCAGTCGATCCACCAGTTCAGCTACGGCGTGGCTGACCGCGGCGCTTCGATCCGCGTCCCGCACAGCTTCGTCAACAACAACTACCGCGGCTACCTCGAAGATCGCCGCCCGAACTCGCAAGGCGACCCCTACCAGATCGCTTCGCAGATCCTGAAGACGATCTCGACGGTTCCGACCGATGTCGAAAACCAGATGAAGGCGGCCTGAGCATGTGTCATGGCGTGCTGTAGCGGCACGCCATGCACGCTCTGTCTCCAAGCATATGCAATCGCTAACGGTTGCAAAGACAAAACGCCCCGCTTTCGAGCGGGGCGTTTTGTCTTTTGCTGTCCTGGGAGGATAGCTTCGGGGAGGGTGGGTGCCGGCGGCAATGCCGGCGGCGGCGCCGCGGTTCAGGCGGTGCGAACGAAGTGGTCCGTATCCACTTCGACGATGCGGTCCTGCGTCATCGCGGATTTGCGCCGGATCTCTTCGACATCCTCCGGACGCAGCCGAACGCTCGGGTCGTCGAAGCGGATATCCGGGTCAGGCACGGCAGAGAGCAGCAGCTTGGTGTAGGGGTGAGCGGGGTTGTCGATCACCTTGCCGACATTGCCCCATTCGACGATCTGGCCGGCATACATGACGGCGATATCCTCGGCGACATAACGGGCGGTGGCGATGTCGTGGGTGATGTAGAGCAGACCGAGCTTCATCTGCTGCTTCATCTCGCTCAAGAGATTGAGCACGCCGAGGCGAACAGAGACGTCGAGCATCGACGTCGGCTCGTCGGCGACGATCACTTCCGGCTTGGCGGCAAGCGCGCGGGCGATATTGACGCGCTGGCGCTGGCCGCCGGAAAGCTCGTGCGGATATTTGGGCGCGACGAGGTCGGGGTCGAGTTTCACCTGTTGCAGCAGCGCACGAACCGTCGCGTCGATCTCGGAACGCTTGATATCCGGGCGGTGCAGCAGCAGCGGCCGCTTCAAATGATAGGCGATGGTATGAGCCGGGTTGAGCGAGGCGAACGGGTCCTGGAAGATCATCTGCACCGCGCGTCGGTAGAGGACCGTCTCGGCCGGGCTGGCGCCGTCGACCGGCTCGCCCCTGAAGAGGATCTTTCCCTCCGTCGGCATATATTCGCGCATCGCCATACGGGCGCAGGTGGTCTTGCCGCTGCCTGACTCGCCGACGAGGGCGAGTGCGCGGCCTGCATGCAGCGAAAACGAGATCGAGCGGGCCGCATGGACTGCGCCCGGACCGTGGCCGAATGTCTTGGTGACCCTGTCAAGCGCAAGGATCGGGGTTGGCTGGGCGGTCATAGCAGGACACCTCCATGGAGCGACGGGAAGGAGGTCCAAAGTTGTTTTGTGTAGTCGTGCTGCGGCGATCCGTAGATCGCCTCCGCCGTGTTCTGCTCGACGAGCTTGCCGGCGAGCATGATGCCGATCCGGTCGCAGAACTGCACCATCAGCCCGAGATCGTGGGTGATGAACAGAACGGCGAAGCCGAGGGTTCGCCGCAATTCGTT
Organism: Ensifer sp. 1H6; assembly: GCF_001976035.1. Classification (NCBI taxonomy): domain Bacteria; kingdom Pseudomonadati; phylum Pseudomonadota; class Alphaproteobacteria; order Hyphomicrobiales; family Rhizobiaceae; genus Ensifer; species Ensifer sp. 1H6. The sequence goes on from NZ_MOAI01000036.1 coordinate 4,402, forward strand.
GATTCGCTGGAGGATTTCACGCTGGACGACGACGTCGAGCGCCGTCGTCGGTTCATCCATGACCACCAGCCTCGGATCGAGCGCCAGGCAAATGGCGATGACGATGCGCTGGCGCATGCCGCCGGAAAACTGATGCGGGTAGTCGCGCATGCGGTCCGGGGCGATATCGACGAGTTTCAGCATTTCGGCGGTGCGGTCGCGCGCCTGCGCACGGCTCATGCCTTTGTGGGTCTTCAGCACGTCGTAGAATTGCTGCTCGATGCGCAGCACCGGATTGAGCGAGTTCATCGCGCTCTGGAACACCATGGCGACCTCGCGCCAGCGAAAATCGCGCAAGGCCTTGTCATCTAGGTCGAGCACGTTGCGGCCATTGAGCAGAATGGTGCTTTCCCTCCTGATCAGCGCTGGTGGCTTGTGTAGCCGGCTGATGGCAAAGGCAATGGTGCTCTTGCCGCAACCGGATTCGCCGGCAAGGCCGAAGACCTCGCCGGGAGCGACGTCGAAGCTGACATTGTCGACGGCGCGAAAGTCCTTTTCCTCGCCGATATAGTCGATCGTCAGGTTTTTGACGGATAGCAGTGGCGCGGTCACAGGCGACCCTCCCCGGATCGGATGAGTGCGGACCAGCGACCGAGCCGATTGCCGGTGCGCAGCCGCGGGTTGGCGATCTCGTCAACGGCGAAGTTCAGAAGCGACAGGCCGATGCCGAGGAAGGCGAGCGCAAAGCAGGGCGTGAGAATGTCCCACCACGCGCCGACCGAAAGCGCCGACGCCTTCTGCGCGGCATAGAGCATGGTGCCCCAGGAGACGACCTTCGGGTCGCCAAGGCCGAGAAACTCGAGCGTCGCCTGGGTGATGATCGCGAAAATGACGCTGCCGATGAAGTTGATGCCGACGATCGAGATCAGGTTGGGGAAGATCTCGAAGGTCATGATGCGCCAGCGCGGCTCGCCCATCATCTCCGCCGATTTGACGTAGTCCTTCTGCTTGACGGAAAGCGTCTCGGCGCGGGTGACGCGGGCGCCCCAGGCCCAGGAGGTTCCGCCGAGGATCAGCGCGATGACCCAGGGGCTGGCCTGACCGATGAAGGCGGCGAGCACCAGGAGCAGCGGCAGGTTGGGAACCACTAGCACCATGTTGGTGAAGAAGCTGATGACTTCGTCGACCTTGCCGCCGCGATAGCCGGCGAGAATGCCGAGCGCCGTGCCGACGATTGTTATGAGCAGGCCTGCGCCGAAGCCGACGGCAAGCGAGGTGCGGGCGCCATAGATCAGCCGCGTGAACACATCCTGGCCGATGCGGGTGGTGCCGAGCCAATGGGCAAACGACGGCGCCTGATGCGGGCGGCCGACGCGGGCACCCGGATCGTAAGGGGTAAGCAGCGGTGCGGCGATCGCCACGATGAGGATGAAGGCGATGATGGCGACGCCGACCAGAGCCTTGCGATTGCGGATCAATCCGAAGGGTTGGGTCTTCATCTCACGCCTTCTTCAGTCGGGGGTCGAGCAGCACATAGCTGACGTCGACGATGAAATTGGCAACCAGCATGGTCGCAGTCATGATCAGCAACTGCCCCTGGATAACGGGATAATCACGGGCGAGGATCGCCTGATAGAGGATGTTGCCGAGACCCGGATAATTGAACACGACTTCGGTGACGAGCGAGCCGCCGAGGATCGTGCCGATGGCGATGGCAAGGCTCGATACGGTCGGCAGCAGCGCATTGCGCGCCGCGTACCAGAGCATCACATGTCCGTCCGATAGGCCCTTGGCGCGGGCCATGACGATATAGTCCTCGCCGAGCAGGTTGATCATGTTGTTGCGCATGGTGACGGCGAAACCGCCGGTCAAGACCGTGCAGAGCGTCAGCATCGGCAGAATGCCGTGATAGAGGACGCTGCCGAGGTATTGCAGCGTAAAGGCCGGGTCGAGCGCCGGATCGGCAGCGTAGCCCGTCGGGAACCAGTTCAGCGTAAAGCCGAAGAAGAAGACGACGATCAGCGAGGTGACGACGGCCGGAACCGAGGTCGCGAAGATCGCACCGACCGAAACGATGACATCGAAAAGGCTGCCGCGGCGCCAGGCGGCGAGAATGCCGAGGAAGGTTCCCAGCGTGAAGCTGATGATGGTCGCCGTGCCCATCAGGCCGACCGTCCAGACCAGCGCGTTGCCGAGAACCGTCGTCACCGGAAGCGGGAAATATTTGATCGAGCGGCCGAGGTCGCCGCTGAAGATGCTGCCGAGATAGGTCAGATATTGCTGCCAGAGCGGGCCATCGACGAAACCGAAGGTGAGCTTCAGCGCCTGCAGGCTTTCGGGGGGAAGCTCCGCGCCCGCGCTCGAAAACATGATCTGCACGGGGTCGCCGGGCATCAGCCGTGGCAAAAAGAAGTTGATCGTCGCCGCCGCGACGAAGGCTGCCAGATAGAAGCATAGGCGGCGAAGCAGGAAAGCCATGGGGACTCCATCGACTGCGCCATGGCCCTGTTACCGGCAGGAAAGGCGGCAGAAACGCTTTGAAATGGCGCAAGCCTTTAATCGCGGAGCTATTGTGCTCCCGAGGCCGGCGCGAAAGCGGGAGCGGCCCGGTGATGAGCCACTCCCGCCAGTCCTGGGGGTGTTTAGTTGACCGGTTCGAGTGCCAGCAAATGCAGCAGGCGCGCCGGGTTGGTCCGCGAGATCGACGGATTGACGAACGGGGTCTCGGCCGTCACCCAGCCTTTGAAGCGCTTGGTGTTGTACTGGTACCAGTTTGGATTGTTGAAGACCGGCATCATCGGCAGGTTCTCGGCGACGATGCGCTGAGCCTTGTTCATGGCCTCCTTCTGCTTGGCGAGGTCAGCCGTGTGGGTGAACTCGGTCAAAAGCTTCTCGACATCGTCATTGAACCAACGCTGCGCGGTAAAGCGCGTCTTGCCCTTGTCCGAAGCACTGAAGGCGCGCTTGTACGGATAGTAGGGCGAGGCGGAGGCCGGCAGGCTGTTGATCGCCGCGTCGAACGTGCCGTTGATGAGATTGCCGGTCCAGACCGCTTCTTCCGGCGTCTCGATCTTGGCATCGAGGCCGACGGCTTGCAGGCCCTCGACGGCGATCGTCACCGTGTCGATCCAGTCGGTCCAGGAGCTCGGCACGATGATCGAGAAGGAGATCTTGCTACCGTCAGGATTGTCGCGGAAACCGTCGCCGTCCTTGTCGACATAGCCGGCCTCGTCGAGCAGAGCCTTGGAAGCATCGGCGTCGTACTTGCCGTAGGTGCCGAAGTCGGTCGCGACGACGGATCAGCCCAGCTCTTGTAGAGTTCGCCCATGCCGGCCGGATCTTCGTTGAGCGTCGGATAGCCGTAGCCGGCAACGTCGACCATGGTGCCACGGTCGAGCGCCATGCTGGCCGCACGACGGAATTTTACGTCGTTGAAGGCCTTGCGGTTGTTCTCGTTGGCGGTTTCCTGGTTGAAGAGGAATGCCACCATGCTGCTCGGCGAGTACCAGAAATGGAAGTGCTCCGGATCCTTGGCGACGTAGACGTTCTCGATATCCGGGATGAAGGAAACGCCCCAGTCGAGCGTGCCCGACGCGGTCGCGGTCAGGATCTGGTTGTTGTCGGCGAGCTGCGGGAAGCGCATGCAATCGACCTTGAGCGCGGCGTCCCAATAGTGCGGGTTGCGGCACTGGTCGTAGGTCTGGCCGGTGAAGCGCGGGATCTCCGTCATCGGGCCGCTGCCAACAGGTGTTTCGTTGGCGAAGGTCACCGGTTCGGCGACATCCTTCCAGACATGCTCCGGCACGATCGGCAGCTGGGCAAGCTGTTCGGCAGCAAGCGAGCTTGGATTGGCGAGCGTGAAGCGAACGGTCTGGCCGTCGACGGCCTCGACGCCGGTGATGAAGGTCCAGATGCTGACGAAGTCGAGCGCCGGGAACTTCTTCAGGTAGTCGTAGGTGAACTTGACGTCAGCAGCCGTCAGCGGCTTGCCATCGGACCATTTCAGGTTTGGGCGCAGCTTGAACTCGATGCTTTTCAGATCGTCGGCAAGCTTGAAGCTTTCGGCAAGCCGGAAGACCGGTTTGTTGTCATCGAAGCGATTGAAGACGACCAGCGGCTCGTAGATGAAGTCGAGCGTGCTTTGGCGCGCCGACGTCTGGTTGAACGGGTTGAAGTTGCGAACCCAGGTCGTGGCCGGCTCGATATTGACCGTCAGGATCGACTGCGCCATGGCCGGTGCAGCGAAAAGGGTCAGCGCGGTCGCTGCCCAGAGAATGGATTTTTTCATTGTTTCTCCCCTCTTGATTTGTGAGTGGCGTCTCGTCAGGCGACGAGAACGCTCTTGAACATCTCTTCGACTTCGGCGTGGGCCGCGCGAATGTCGACCTTGAGCTTGCCGAGCCGGCTCTGGCCGGCGGCGATGCGCTTCTGGGCGGCCTCTGTCAGCGGACGGGCGGCCTTGGCGGCAGCCTCGCTCTCGGCCAGATCGCCGTGGCTGTGAAGTGCGACGTCGGAGCCGGCGTCGAGCACCTGCTTCACACGCTCGGGCAAGGTGCCACGCAGCGATTCCATGAAGATGCAATCGGACACCAGCACGCCCTCATAGCCCATGTCGTTGCGGATCACTTCATGCATCGTCGGCGAGATCGAGGCTGGCAGCTCGCTGTCATAGGCGGAGTAGACGACGTGAGCGACCATCGCCCAGGGCGTGTCCTTGAGGGCAACGAAAGGCTTGAAGTCGGTCGCGACGAGCGTTTCTCGCGATGCATCGACGACCGGGCGCTCCTTGTGAGAGTCGCGTGTGGCGCGGCCATGACCGGGGATGTGCTTCATGACAGGCATGTTGCCGGTCTCAAGCAGGCCATCGACCACCTCGCGGCCGAGGGCGGCGATGAAGTCCGGATCCGAACCGAAGGAGCGCGCACCGATGACGGCGCTGGTCGTTTCGAACACGAGATCGAGGACCGGCGAGCAGCCGCTGGTGAGGCCGAGTTCGCTCATCATCGTGCCCATTGCCTGGGACGACAGGCGAAGCGCCTTCTTGCCGAGCGCAAGGTCATGGCGCGCCAGTTCGGCAAACTGGCCGAAGCTGCGGAAAAGCGGCCAGGGACCGGCGTCGAGATGCTGGACGCGGCCGCCTTCCTGGTCAGTGAAGACAGGTGCGTCTTCGCGCTCGACCGCCTCGCGGAAGCGCTCGATCAGGATCTTGACCTGGCCGGGCTCGCGCAGATTGCGCCGGCCGACGAAGAGGCCGAGCGGGTTGGTTTCGCGAAACAGGGCGAACTCGTCGTCCGAGAGTGTTGGGTTTGGTAGGCCGACGAAGAGGGCGAGCGGTGTCGATGCCATTGGAGAGCTCCGATGTTCAGATGATTATTTGGATGGATTACGAAGCATGCCTTCGTAGATGCCTTTGTCGGCGGCGGGGATGGCAACGGCGCCGATGGTCTTGGCGTAGAAATCGACCGGGCCGGCATCGCCGATAAAGGCATAGGCATGGCCGAGCGTCTTCATGGTCTCGAGCGATGCGGTCAACAGATCGACGCCAATACCGCGCCCACGGCTCTCGCCGGCGACCCCGGTTGGGCCGAAGAAGCCGCGCGCCGTCGTGTCGTAGCAGGCAAAGCCAAGCAGCTTGCCACCTTCCACCGCGATCAGGCAGGCGATTGGCTGGCGGGAGAAGGCGACCGAAACCTCGCTCGCCCAATTCTCACTGAAGTTCTGCCTTACCCAGTCGACGACGACATGCATTTCCGGCGGAAGCGCCGGGCGAATGCGAATGCCGGTCGTGTCGGTTTTCCGCTTGAGATTGGCGAGCGTCGGCGAATACAAGCTGACAAGCAAGTCCGGCACCCCTAGTCCTCCGTATATTCCTTTATTAAGGAATTGATCCCTTTGTAATGCAATATGTGTCCTCATCTCCGGCGGGTTGTCAACCGGCAATCGCGGCGATGGGGTGGGAGGGTTGACGCTTCACCATGACGGCAGCGAGAACAGTCGGCTGCGCAAGTATTATCGCGTCACAGAGTCTTGGCTCCGGCGAACTCGTCGGCGGTCAAACGACGAATCATCGAGTTGCCTTCGAAAACCAATGGCTTCGAGACCGAACATGCGCGCACTGCCAGCACACGCGTCAAGCTGTCGCCGCCGCTCTTTGTTCTGCTATTGTTCTTTTCATATTGTAATTTACAAAAATACTAAGTTTGATTTTCGCTGTTTTTCTCCAAGGAACCACTGCAATTCCCAGGGCAAATATCTTGTTGAATTGACAGATGTTATTTTTATTCTTGATTACAAAAGTAGAGTTTGTTCCGCTTTATTTTCTGTCACGGATTGTTACTATGCTTTCGGTTCAACGAGCCCGGGAGCCAGGCGTGTCAGAGTTACCTCCACAGCACTTGACCGAGCAGGAGCCGCGATCTCGCCGGCGCCAGGAGCTTTTGACATTTCTTGTTCTTGCCTTTGGCATCTGGCCGTTGGTCGCCGTCGGCGTGGTCGGCGGTTACGGCTTCATCGTCTGGATGCTGCAGATCGTTTACGGCCCGCCGGGCCCGCTTGGGCATTGAGGTGATCGATGGGGGCAATGACAACCAGACGAGGATTGTTCTTGGGCCGGCAGGCGGAGCGAAGGCGCGTCCTGCCGCCGGGCGTCACGCTTGAAAGCCTGACGGCATGCACCGGTTGCGGCCAATGTGTGGAAAAGTGTCCCACCCGCATCATTTCGCTCCTGGACGAGCGTCCATCGCTCGATTTTTCAGGCGGCGAATGCACCTTCTGCGGCGACTGTGCGCGGGCCTGTCCGGAGCCGGTATTCGCAGCCGAAGGCGTAACGCGGCTTGCCCATGTCGTTGCGATCGGCGACGGCTGCCTCGCGCGCAACAACGTCGCCTGCCAATCCTGTCGCGATGCCTGTCCGCAGCAGGCGATCCGCTTTCGGCCCCGGACCGGCGGGCCGTTCCTGCCAGAGGTGGATGTCAACAGTTGCAGCGGATGCGGTGCCTGCATCGGCGTCTGTCCTGTCGGTGCAATCGGCATTGCGGATCGGGTTCAGGAGGGCGTCCATGCCTGATCCCTCCCGGCAATATCATATCTCAAGCGCCGTCGTCGTCGCTCTTCCGGCGATGAAGGATGCTGTCCTTGCCGCGCTGGCGCGCATGGCAAATGTCGAGGTTTACGGCCATGAGGGCGGCAAGATTGTCGTCGTCATCGAGGGAACGAGTACCGGCATGCTTGGCGAATGCCTGTCGACGATCTCCACGCTCGAGGGCGTGGTAGCGGCCAATATGGTTTTCGAACATGTCGAAACGGAAGGAGTGACGGACGATGACCACCGAACTGACGCGGCGTGATATCCTGAAGGCGCACGCGGCCGGCATCGCCGCCGCCACCGCCGGCATCGCACTGCCCGCCGCCGCTCAACCGGTGCCCGGCGGTATCAGCGCGCTCGAAATCAAGTGGTCGAAGGCGCCCTGTCGCTTCTGCGGCACCGGCTGCGGCGTCATGGTCGGCGTCAAGGAGGGGCAGGTCGTTGCCACCCATGGCGACATGCAGGCCGAGGTCAACCGCGGCCTCAACTGCATCAAGGGCTATTTCCTCTCCAAGATCATGTATGGCTCCGACCGGCTGAAGACGCCGATGCTGCGCAAGCTGAACGGCGCCTACAGCAAGGACGGCGAGTTCGAGGCGGTGAGCTGGGACGAAGCCTTCGACGTCATGGCCGAACAGTGCAAGAAGGTGCTGAAGGAAAAGGGGCCGACGGCGGTCGGCATGTTCGGATCCGGCCAGTGGACGATCTTCGAGGGCTATGCTGCGACGAAGCTGATGCGCGCCGGCTTCCGCTCGAACAACCTCGACCCCAATGCCCGCCACTGCATGGCCTCGGCGGCCTACGCCTTCATGCGAACCTTCGGCATGGACGAGCCGATGGGCTGCTATGATGACTTCGAACATGCGGACGCCTTCGTGCTCTGGGGCTCGAACATGGCGGAGATGCATCCGATCCTGTGGACAAGGCTTGCTGATCGCCGCCTGGGCCAGTCGCATGTGAAGGTGGCTGTTCTGTCGACCTTCACCCACCGCAGCATGGACCTCGCCGACATTCCGATGGTGTTCAAACCCGGCACCGACCTGGTGATCCTCAACTACATCGCCAATTACATCATCGAGAAGGGCCGGGTGAACGAGGACTTCGTTCGTAAACACACCACCTTCATGCGCGGCGTCACCGATATCGGCTATGGCCTGCGTCCGGACAATCCCATCGAAGTTAAGGCGGCCAATTCATCCGACCCCGGCAAGATGGAGCCGATGGACTACGAGGCGTTCAAGGCGTTCGTGTCGGAATACACTCTGGAGAAGACCGCCGAGATGACCGGTGTCGACCCGGCGTTTCTGGAGGAACTCGCCGAACTCTACGCCGATCCGCAGCGCAAGGTGATGTCGTTGTGGACCATGGGGTTCAATCAGCATGTGCGGGGCGTCTGGGCCAACCAGATGGTCTACAACATTCACCTTCTGACCGGAAAGATCTCGGAGCCCGGCAACAGCCCGTTCTCGCTGACCGGCCAGCCGTCGGCCTGCGGCACCGCGCGCGAGGTTGGCACCTTCGCCCACCGTCTGCCCGCCGACATGACCGTCACCAATCCGGAGCACCGCAAGCACGCCGAGGAGATCTGGCGCGTTCCGCATGGGATCATCCCGGAAAAGCCCGGCTATCACGCTGTCGAGCAGGATCGCATGCTCAAGGATGGCAAGCTCAGCTTCTACTGGGTTCAGGTCAACAACAACGTCCAGGCCGCCCCCAATACCAGCAACGAAACCTACCAAGGCTATCGAAACCCGGAGAATTTCATCGTGGTCTCGGATGCCTATCCGACGATCACGGCCATGAGCGCCGACCTCATCCTGCCGGCGGCCATGTGGGTGGAAAAGGAAGGCGCCTACGGCAATGCCGAGCGGCGGACCCATGTCTGGCACCAGCTGGTGCACGCGCCGGGCGAGGCGCGCTCGGATCTCTGGCAGATGGTCGAGTTCTCCAAGCGCTTTATAACCGACGAAGTCTGGCCGGCCGAAATCCTCGCTGCCAACCCAGAGTTCAAGGGCAAGAGCCTGCATGACGTCCTGTTCCAGAACGGTGAGGTCAACCGCTTCCCCTTAAGCGAAGTCAGCGGCGACTACGCCAACAACGAGGCCGAAGCCTTCGGCTTCTACCTCCAGAAGGGGCTGTTCGAGGAATATGCCACCTTCGGTCGCGGCCATGGTCACGATCTCGCGCCCTACGACCGGTACCACGAGGAACGCGGTCTGCGTTGGCCGGTGGTCGACGGCAAGGAGACGCGCTGGCGCTATCGCGAGGGCTACGACCCCTACGTCAAGGCCGGCGAGGGCGTGAAATTCTACGGCCGCCCGGATGGCAAGGCGGTCATTCTTGCGGTGCCCTACGAGCCGCCGGCGGAATCGCCCGACGAGGAATTCGATCTCTGGTTGGTGACGGGTCGCGTGCTCGAACACTGGCATTCGGGTTCGATGACGATGCGTGTGCCGGAGCTCTATCGCGCCTTTCCGGGCGCCCGCTGCTTCATGAATGCGGATGACGCCCGCAAGCGCGGCATCAATCAGGGAGCGGAGGTGCGGATCATGTCGCGGCGCGGCGAGATCCGCTCACGCATCGACACGCGCGGACGCAATCGCATGCCGCCCGGCGTGATCTTCGTGCCGTGGTTCGATGCGAGCCAGTTGATCAACAAGGTGACACTCGACGCAACGGATCCCATCTCCAAACAGACGGATTTCAAAAAATGCGCAGTCAAGATCGTCTCAGTCGCTTGAAGCGACCAGAATGGGTGGTCGTTGCCATCGGCCTCGTCATGTTTGTCACGACGACGGCGATTGCCCAGGTCGTCCAGCAAATGGTGCCGCAGCTTGAAGGCCCGACACCACAGATGGAAACCGGGGCTGCCGCGAGCTTGCCGAAATGGGTGGTCGATGACAAACGCAAGATGCGCGCCTACCCGGACCAGCCGCCGATCATCCCGCACTCGATCGAGGGTTACCAGCTTTCGGTCAATACCAACCGCTGTCTCTCCTGCCACAAACGCGAGTTCACGCAGGATAGCGGCGCACCGATGATCAGCGTGACGCACTACATGACGCGCGACGGGCAGATGATCGCCGACGTTTCGCCGCGGCGCTACTTCTGCACGGCATGTCATGTGCCGCAGGCGGATGTTCGCCCATTGGTCGACAATGTCTTCAAGGACATGAGCGAACTCGGCGTCAAGCCGGCCGGAAGCGAGTGAGCCCATGCAGCGGATCCGGAGACTTATCCTGTGGGCGTGGCGGCTTGTCAGCACGCCGGCGGGCACGCTCAGCCTCGGCTTTCTGACGCTGGGCGGCTTCATCGGTGGCGTGATGTTCTGGGGCGCCTTCAATACGGCGCTGGAGATCACCAATACCGAGAAGTTCTGCACTTCCTGTCACGAGATGAAAGACAACGTCTATGAGGAACTGACGCGCACGATCCATTTTTCCAATCGTTCCGGCGTGCGCGCCTCCTGCCCGGATTGTCACGTTCCGCATCAGTGGACCGACAAGATCGCCCGCAAGATGCAGGCGTCGAAGGAGGTCTGGGGCAAGATCTTCGGCACCATCAACACCCGCCCCAAATTTCTGGAAAAACGGCTTGAACTGGCCCAGCACGAATGGGCGCGGCTGAAGGCCAACGACAGCCTGGAATGCCGCAACTGCCATTCCTCTGTTGCCATGGATCTGCAGAAGCAGACGGAGCGGGCCGCCACCATTCACACGCGCTACCTGCTATCGGGCAAGGCGACCTGCATCGATTGCCACAAGGGCATCGCGCACGAACTGCCGAACATGCAGGGTATCGATCCCGGCTGGAAGATGCCGAAGGAGCTGGAAGGCACAAGCACCTCGGGCATGACGCCGATCGACGATCTTCGCCGCGCGATGATGGAGCTTCACGCCAGCAATCTCTGATCGTCGCTTCCGGTAAATGCGCCGCGAAGGGGGTGACCCCTCAGGCGGTCGGCCTGGTGATGATAAAAAGGGCCGGGAGCAGCATCGCCCCGGCGACAACCGACGCAAGCGGCAGGCTCGGTTTGCTGACGATGCAGAAGAAGGCGAAGCTCGTAGCCATCAGCGAAATGGCTATGATCTTTGCCCGAGCCGGTATCGCACCTTTTTCCCGCCAGAGCCGCAAGGATGGACCGAAGGTCGGGTGTTCCAGCAGCCAGCGCTCAAGTCGCGGCGACGCGCGAGCGAACAGGCCGGCCGCCAGGAGAAGAAAGGGCGTGGTTGGCAAGATCGGCAAAAAGATGCCGGCGACGGCGAAACCGATCATCAGCCATCCAAGACCAAGACAGAGCAGCCGAAGAGGAAGGTTCATAGCTGGTCTCCAAGCCGGGTCAATCTTCGGAACATGTCGACATCGCCGCGGTATCATTCTCACCCGATACTCGGCCTTGCGGCCAGCGCCGAAGTGCTTCAGCTCCCATTCCGGTCAGCGCATAGATGCCGCGGTCGACCCGTTCGAACCAGCCATAGACATTGCCTTGCAGGATCTTGGCGGCATCGGGTGCGGCCTCACGCAGGTCGCGAGGACGTAGATTGCCATCCTGCAATGCCGCCGCGCAGGCGAGGGCCTGCTGGCGATAGGCGGTCATGATCGGCGCGCGCGTGCTGCCGCCGAGCGTCGGGTCGCCCTTGCGACGGCGGTGTTCCTTGATGAGACGCGCTCGCTTTTTCAGGTTCCTGCGCGGCATGGCGGCCGATGCCGCAACAATCACGTCGACCGTGCCGTTGTCGGCAACGGCGAGCATGCCGAACCCGAGCCGGCGGCAGAGATCGCGAAAGCGGCGGTCGCTCTCCCGCCCTTTGCCCTTGGCCGAGACACGCGCTGCGATCCAAACTTCGTCACCGGCATTGGCGCGATCCACTGCCTGCAGCACCAGTTCCAGATTGAACGTCAGCTTCAGCTCGCAGATAACGACGAGCGGCGGCTCGTCGTCGCTGAGCGCAAGGATATCGCAGCCCCCGACCTCACCTTTGACGGAGTATCCCGCCTCTTCGAGGAAGCGCTTGATCGGAAGATAAAGTGTTGTCTCCAAGCGGATGGGTTCCTGTCGAGATCGAAGGCGGTTCGTCTTGGCAAGTGCCGCCATGGTCGTTTGTTACGCGAGCCGGGGCAATTGTTCTGACATGCAGATAGCCCCGATCCGGGGCTTTGTCATCCGGTTGTCCGGTCGCAGCGCGGTGGTGCGTTGTGCTTCGTCTTAACTTTATGGTGTGTTAATATTGCTGCGTGGGCGGCCTTCGCCGGAGGGCGCCCGGTATCCGAGGCTTTGACGACAGATGTTGCGAGTCCTCACCCTGTTGCTGTCGCTGATATCAGCATTCGTGTTTCCCGCCGCGTCCGCGCCAGAAACCGAGAAGGTTGTTTTGGTGCTGTCTTTGAAGGGGGCGATCGGTCCGGCATCGGCTGAATATATCAAACGCGGATTGCAGAAGGCCAATGATCGGCACCTGCCGCTTGTCGTTCTCCAAATGGATACGCCGGGTGGTCTCGATACCTCCATGCGCGAAATCATCCAGGCGATCCTGGCATCATCCGTTCCAGTCGCGAGCTTCGTTGCACCCAGCGGAGCACGTGCGGCAAGCGCTGGCACCTACATCCTCTATGCAAGCCATATCGCTGCCATGGCGCCGGGAACCAATCTCGGGGCGGCAACGCCGATCGCTATCGGCGGAGACATGTTCGGCGGCCAGAAGGACGAGCGTCCCGGCGAGAACGACAAAGATACTGCTGCCCAATCTCGGCCAACCCAGACGACAATCGAGGCCAAGCTCATCAACGATGCCGTCGCCTATATCCGCGGACTGGCCGAGTTGCGCGGGCGCAATGCCGATTGGGCCGAACGGGCTGTGCGCGAGGCTGCGAGCCTGTCTGCGGCTGCTGCCGTTCAGGAGAAAGTCGTCGATTTCACTGCCGCTTCCATCGACGATCTGCTGAAGCAGGCGCAGGGGCGAATTGTCCGTGTCGGGCAGGCGGATATCACGCTTGAAACGACTGGGCTTGGCGTGGAGGCTTTTGTGCCCGACTGGCGCACGCGCCTGCTTGGGGTGATCACCGATCCGAACATCGCGATCATTCTGATGATGATCGGCATCTATGGACTGATCTTCGAGTTCCTGACCCCCGGATCGGTCGTGCCTGGCACCGTCGGCGGGATCTGCCTGCTGCTCGGTCTCTACGCACTGGCCGTTTTGCCGGTGAGCTATGCCGGTCTCGGTTTGATCCTGCTCGGCGTCGGCCTGATGGTTGCGGAGGCGCATTCGCCTTCTTTCGGTGTACTCGGTGCCGGCGGCGCCCTGGCGCTGGTTCTCGGCGCTGCGATCCTTTTCGATACCGACACTCCGGGGCTGCAGGTCTCATGGGCGATGCTTGCCGGCGTCGGCATTGCCAGCCTCGGTTTCAGCCTGCTCGTCGCCCGTCTCGCCTTCAGCGCGCGGCGCCATGCGGTGGTGACCGGCGGCGAGCAGATGATCGGGCTGGCGGGCAAGGTCGATAGCTGGGCCGGCGCCAGCGGCTATGTGATCGCCCACGGCGAACGGTGGCAGGCTGTCAGCAGCCAGACGCTGGATGCGGGAGAAAATGTGAAGGTTGTCGGCCGCAACGGGCTGACGCTCGAGGTCGCGCGCGACGAGGCAAAAGCCTGACGCATGCGGTAGAAGGAGTAAAGATCATGGACATACTTGGGAGCCTCGCTCCCTATCTCGCGATCCTGTTGTTCCTCCTGATCGTCATTGCCTATGCGATCAGGATCCTGCGCGAATATGAGCGCGGCGTCATCTTCACACTCGGTCGCTTCACGGGCGTCAAGGGTCCGGGGCTGATCCTGCTTCTTCCCTATGTCCAGCAGATGGTGCGGGTCGATCTTAGAACCCGCGTGCTCGATGTTCCAAGCCAGGACGTCATCTCGCACGACAACGTGTCGGTCCGCGTCAGCGCGGTCATCTACTTCAGGGTGATAGATGCCGAAAAGTCGACGATCCAGGTCGAGGATTTCATGATGGCGACGAGCCAGCTCGCCCAGACGACATTGCGCTCAGTACTCGGCAAACACGACCTCGATGAGATGCTGGCAGAACGCGACCGCCTGAACGAAGACATCCAGAAGATCCTCGACAGCCAGACCGATGCCTGGGGCATCAAGGTTGCCACGGTCGAGATCAAACATGTCGACATCAACGAAAGCATGGTCCGCGCCATTGCCCGCCAGGCAGAGGCCGAACGGGAACGTCGTGCCAAGGTCATCAACGCCGAAGGCGAGCAGCAGGCGGCGGCCAAGCTGCTCGAGGCCGCCGAGATCCTCGCCCGGCAGCCCGAAGCCATGCAGTTGCGCTATTTGAGCACCTTGAACGTGATCGCCGGCGAAAAGAACTCGACGATCGTGTTTCCGTTCCCGATGGAGCTCGTCAACCTGCTGTCGGCCAAGGTCGATAAGTCGACGAGCTGATCACGTTTGGGGTCTCGATGTTTCAGGCTGCCTTGCGTTCGAGTTGTGCGACCTTGAGCAGGTCGTCGATAGCACCGGGCGCTGCGACCAGAACAGCGCTTCCCCGGGTCAGGGCTTCGCCCTGTGTCGGGAAGGGCAGCGACCAGCCGCCTGCCTCGTTGACGAGGCAATAACCGGCCAGGCAATCCCAGGCATGCATGTAGGGTTCGTAGTAGCCGACGAGCCGACCGGCGGCCACATAGGCGATCATCAGCGCGCCCGAACCGTTGCGCATGAAGTTGCCGCCGGCGGCAAGAAGGCGCTCGACGATCCCCGCGACTTCGGCCGGCGTCACGTGATTGTTGGCGCCAAGTCCTGTCACGGCATCGCGGATCGTCCGTGTCGCATCGAGGCGCAGGGTCTTGCCGTTCAGTGTCGCGCCCAGTCCGGAAGCAGCCGCATAGAGCTCGTCGTGACACGGCGACTGGATCACGCCGATCACGGGTTTGTCGGCATAAAGCACGGCGATCGAGATGCACCAGTTGGGCATGCCGTTGACAAAGGGCGTCGTTCCATCGATCGGATCGATCACCCAGGTGAAGCCCGAAGTGCCACTGACAAGGCCGTGTTCTTCGCCGAGCACACCGTCGTCCGGGAACGAGGCGCTGATGCGATCGCGGATCAGCGTCTCGACGTTCCGGTCGGCGATTGAAACAACGTCATGGGCGTCGGCCTTGGTTTCGATGACCAGAGTCTCGCGCTGCAGGAAGTAGTCATGGGCAAGCCGTCCGGCTTCCTCGGCAATGGTCTTGGTGAGCGCGAAGCGAGCTTCAAGGCCCGCGATTGGCGAAGTCATGCAATAGTCCTTCCTGTGTCGATCTCAAGACATCATACGCTACAGAGGCGCGCGTCAGTTGGGCGCGCAAAAGATGCTGTAACGCTCTAAATTTGCTGCATAATGTTCCCGGGTTTAAGGAGTTATGCAGTAATCAAAGCAAGGCCGCGGTTGCGGAAGCCGATGGCGACTTCGGTCGAGGGAGATAACATCTCCTCGATCGCATCATCAACCACGAATAGCAATCCATTCTGTGTTTCAACTTCATACTCGATGTGGCCGCCGAGATAGGCGGCGGTACTGATCGTACCGGGCAGTGCTGCACCAGTCGCCGGCGTCAGCGTCACGGCATTGGGGCGCACGGCAAGCTTCGATGGGCCGGGCCGAGCATCGCGCGATGGCAGCCTGTGTTCGAGGCCGCCGACACGGATGGTGGCAAGGCCGGCGTCGGATGCGGTGATCTCGCAAGGCAGCACATTGGCCTCGCCCATGAAGTCGGCGATGAAGGCCGATGCCGGCGCCTCGTAGAGTTCGCGCGGCGCCCCCTCCTGGGCGATCTCGCCATCCTTCATGACGATGATCCTATCGGAGACGGCAAGCGCCTCGTCCTGGTCGTGCGTGACGTAGACGGCGGTAAAGCCGAGCCGTTGTTGCAGCTCGCGGATTTCGGTGCGGACGCGCCGGCGCAGCCGCGCGTCAAGGTTGGAAAGCGGTTCGTCGAGCAGCAGCACCTGCGGCTCGAGCACCAGCGCGCGGGCGACGGCGACGCGCTGCTGCTGCCCACCGGACAATTCGGCCGGCAGCCGCTGGCCAAGGCCGCCGAGGCCGACGAGCTTCAGGCCTTCCTCGGCCCGATCGCGTGCCTCCTTCTTTTTCATGCCCGAGGATTCCAGGCCGTAGGCGACGTTGTCGAGCGAGGTCATATGCGGGAACAGCGCGTAGGACTGGAACACCATCGACACATCGCGCTCGTTGGCCGGTAGCATGGTGACGTCCTTGCCGCCAATCAGGATCCGGCCGGCGGATGGATGCTCCAGGCCGGCGAGCATGCGCAGCGTGGTGGTCTTGCCGCAGCCGGATGGCCCCAGCAGGGTGACGAGAGTGCCGGGTTCGATGGTCAGCGACAGATCGTGGATGGCGGTGAAGGCGCCGAACTGCTTGCGCACGTTCTGGAAGACGACCGAGCCGGTGCGTGGGGTGCTCATGCGGGGTTCTCCTGGGAAAGGGTCTTGGTGGCAGCGCGGGCCGGAGCCGCGCCGAAGACGCGGTTCTCCCGCCGAAGCTTGCGCTCGCCGACAAGCAGTTGCAGGCCGGTGATGACAGTGATCATCACCACGATGAGGGCCGACGAATAGGCGATCGCCACGCCGAACTCGCCGTTTTCGACGAGGCCGACGATATAGGACGTCGCCATGTTGTATTCGGCGCTGACGAGGAAGACGACGGCGCTGATCGACGTGATCGCCCGGACGAAGGAGTAGACGAGGGCGGCGACGATCGCCGGACGCAAGAGCGGCAGGATGACCTTGCGCAGCGTGCGGAAGCTGGTTGCCCGGAGCGTCAGCGATGCCTCGTCCAGGCTTTTGTCGAGCTGGCTCATCGCCGCGATGCCGCCGCGTACGCCCACCGGCATGTTGCGGAAGACGAAGCAGGCAACGAGGATCAGTGCCGTGCCGGTCATTTCGAGTGGCGGCAGGTTGAAGGCGATGATGTAGCTGATGCCGATGACCGTGCCGGGAATGGCAAAGCTCAACATCAAGGCGAATTCGAACACATCCCGCCCGGCAAATCGCTGCCGGACGATCAGGTAGGCGGTCAACAGCCCGACGAGGGCCGTCAGTGGCGCTGAGATCAGCGCGATTTCCATCGTCGTCCAGAATGAATTCCAGGCGACGCCGGTCCAGGCGATGACGCCGTCGGTGACCGAGAACGAGAAGGCCTTGATATAGTGCTCAAACGTCAGCGAGTTATCGAGACCCCAGGTTTTCACGAAGCCGCCAAACAGGATCATGCCATAGACCACGACCGTGAAGATCATCCACGGGATCACCACGGCGTGGACGCCGATCGACAGCGAGCGGGGCAGAGCGATATGCGAGCCGGAATCGCCCTTGCCGGTGACGGTGGAATAGTTCTTGCCCGCCAGCCAATAGCGCTGGGCGAGGAACGCCGACAAAGTGAAGCACAAGAGGATGATCGCGAGCACGGCGGCGCGTGACGGGTCGTTCTGCGCGCCGACGACGGCAAAGAAGATTTCCGTCGAAAGCACACCATGGCTGCCGCCAAGCACGAGCGGATTACCGAAATCGGCCATGCTCTCGATAAAGCCGATCAGGAAGGCGTTGGCGAGGCCCGGCTTCATCAGCGGAAGCGAGACGTTCCAGAATGTCCGCCAGCGGTCGGCCCGCAACGTCTGCGATGCCTCTTCCATCGAAGGGCTGACGCCCTCGACGACGCCGATCAGTACCAGGAACGAGATCGGGGTGAAGGACAGCACCTGCGCGATCCAGATGCCGGTGAGGCCATAGAGCCAGCGCCCCGGCTCGATGCCAAAAGCATCGGACAGGAACTCGGTAATGACGCCGGCGCGACCGAAGAGCAGGGTCAGCGCCAGGCCGATGACGAAGGGCGGCGTGATGATCGGCAGCACCGTCAGCATGCGCATGCCCTTCTTGAAAGGGAAGCGGGTGCGGGTTGCGACGAGCGCGAAGGCAAGGCCGAGCAACGTCGAGCCGGAAGCGGTCATCAGCGCCAGCCACAGCGTGCGCCAGGCGACGCCGCAGCGCTCGCCCCCGGTGACGCAGCCAAGGCTCCAGATCGAGCCGTCCTGGATGTTGCGCAGGAAACCGTCAGGTTTGAACGAACCGTCGAAGTCCTGGACTGAAGCCGCAAACATGCTGCCGACGGGATAGAAGACGAAGACGACGACGAGGCAGACGAGCAGCGCGATGGAGGCGACGATGAAGGCATCGCCCTTCATGACGCCGCGCTCCGCCAGCCCAAATGCGAAGATGAGGATGAAGGCGAGGGAGGCGAGAACGGCGCCGGCGCCCATCGAGGGCTGTCCGTCGGCAAGCGGGCCGAACAGGGTTTCGCTGATCGTCCAGGTCCAACCGGTAAAGCCGATCGCCAGACCCTGGGCAGCGATGAAGAGAAGGCCGAGCGCGCCGGCTACCGCCAACACCAGGCCGCGGCGGGCCGGATCGCGGACGAACCGGGCAACTGCGCAGATGCCGAGCAGGACGAGCGCGACGACGAGCCATGAACGCCCGTGGGCAAAGATTTGCGCAAGGCCGGGTGCCACGGCAGCATCGGAGGGGAAGCCGGAAAGCCAGCCAAGCCCGAAGAAGCCTCCCTCGATGCGGTACCAGGGCACAGCCAAGAATGCGGCCAGCCCGAGCCCGAGTGTGAGGTCGAGCCTACGGTTGCGATGTTCCATCACGGTCCTCGCGTCTCTTCAATATTGGAATGTCGATTTGTTGCAGGGCCGGCTTTCGGCCGCCGGAAACGCCTGCGGTCTTTCGAGATGTGATCGACCGGATCGTTCGATCCGGCCGATCGTAAACCGAATGGCGTCAGTTGGCGCTGGCGCCGACGTCGCGGTCCCAGCGCTCAAGCAGCGCCTTGCGCTTTTCGGAATCGCCGTAGGTGGCGAAGTCGTAGTCGATCAGCTTGATGTCCTCGAACTTGGGTGCTTCCTTCGGCACTTCCGCACTCTTGTTGGACGGCAGCTGGAAGGACTTGGCATCCTTCATGCGCGACTGAACGTCTGCCTTCAGCGCCCAGTCGTACCACGCCTTGGCATTGTCAAGGTTCTTGGCGCCGCGGATGATCGACATCGAACCGATCTCGTAGCCGGTGCCTTCGCAAGGGGCGATCGCCTTGATCGGGAAGCCTTCGGCTGCCTGGGCGACGGCATCATGCATGAAGACGATGCCGAGGCCGGCTTCGCCGCGGGCGGCCGACTTGACCGGCGCCGAGCCGGACTTGGTGTATTGCGCGACGTTGGCGTTGAGCTTCTTCAGGTAATCGAACGCCTCGTCTTCGCCCATGATCTGCACCAGCGATGCAAGCGCCGTATAGGCGGTGCCCGACGAGTTGGGGTTTGCCATCTGGATCTCGCCCTTCAGCGACGCGTCCAGCAGGTCGGCCCAGCATTTCGGCTCCTTGAAGCCCTTCTTCTGGAAGATCTCGGTGTTGTATCCCCAGCCGAGCGCGCCGGCATAGACGCCGACGGTGCGATAGCCGGAGCCTTCGGCCTGCTTCTTTGCCCAATCCTGGAGCTGATCGAGCATTGGCGACTTGTATTCGAGCGTCAGCCCGTCGGATGCGGCCTGCAGATGCGGGTCGCCGGTGCCTGCCCACCAGATATCGGTCTTGGGGTTGCGTGCCTCGGCACGAACCTTGGCATAGGTCTCGCCGGAAGACAGGCGAACCATGTTGACCTTGATCCCGCTTTCCTTCTCGAAATCGGCGGTCATCTGCTCGCAAATGACGACGTCCGCCGAGCAGATTAGATTAAGACTGCCTGCCGCCTGCGCCTCAGACGCCGCGAATGCTAGGCCGGTTGCGGCGAGCGCAACCGAAATGGATACAGCTTTCATAACTTCCTCCCAATGATGCGATGCCTCCACACCGCAGTAATGCAAGCGCGTGCAAGGTGTCACATGGATTGGAATGTTGTCAATCCGAGTCCAAACAAAAGCGGAAAGTTTAATCTGTTGGGTTTGATCGAGCTTGCACAGGTCTGCGATTTGTTGCAAGAAGTTTGCAAGGCCGTGCAAGATTGGTTCCCGATGAGCGACAAGATATTCGTCAGTGCCGAGGAAGTAGCAAGGAAGGCCGGCGTTTCCCGGTCCGCCGTTTCACGCGCGTTTACAGCGGGTGCAAGCATTGCGCCGGAGACACGCCGCAAGGTTATGGAAGCGGCCGAGGTGCTCGGCTATCACGTCAATCATCTGGCCCGCGGACTGATGCGCAACGAAAGCGGCATCGTCTGCCTCGTCGTTTCCGATATGGGCACGCCTTATCGTTCTGCGCTGATCAAGGCGCTGACGCAGCAACTGCAGAACGCCGGCAAGATCGCGATGCTCGTCAACACCGACCGCTCCGACGAACGTGTCGATATGGCGTTGCGGCAGGCGATCCGGTACCGGGCCGATGCCTCGATCGTGCTGTCCGGCATGCCGGACAAGTCGCTCGTCGACCTCTGTGTCAGGAATGGCCAGCGGTTGGTTCTGATCAATCGAAACGACGAGCATCAGGGACCGCTCCGGATAAACCTCGACGAGGACGACACGGCGCAGAGCGTTGTGACGGCGTTCCTGCGGGCTGGCTGTCGCCGTCTCGCCTTTGCCAATTCGGAGGCGGGAACGCCAAGCCTCATGGCGCGCGAAGTGGGCTTCGTTGCCGCCGCGCGGGAGCAGGGGCTCGATGTGACCGTCGAGCGCTTCGGCCCGACGGGTTACGAAAGCGGCAAGGTTCTCGCTCAGCGACTGATGACCCGCCGCGAGCGCCCGGATGCGGTCTTCTGCGTCACCGATCTCGTGGCTCTCGGCTTCATGGACGCGGCCCGACATCAGTTTTCGCTGTCGATCCCCGACGATCTCTGCGTCGTCGGCTTCGACGACATTCCGCAGGCGGCCTGGAACTCCTATGACCTGACGACATTTGCCCAGCCGATCGAGGAGATCGCGGCAGCGGCGGTCGCGTGGCTGATGAGTGATGATGTCGGGCAATCGCAGTCGCTGCGGCTCAACGCCCCCTTCGTCTGGCGCCGGTCCGTGCGCAGCGCCTGAGTAAGCAGAAACCGACCGGCAGCGAGGCTGCCGCCGATCTCATGTTTCGAGATGGCGTCGGCCGCGTGTCAGAGCGGCATCGATGCGCGTGCCGTGGGCTGCAAAGGCCGACCATAGCCACAGCATGATCCAGAGCATCAGCAACCAGGCGAGCACAACATCCGAGAGAAAATGGGCGCCGAAGGCGATGCGATTGAGCGAGAAGGCGAGCACGACGGGGATCAAGGCGATTATCGTCGTCAAGCGCCATCGTGTTGGTAGAAAGACCACCAATGCAATCAACGCAATTGCTGTCGCCGCCTCGCCGGAGGCAAACGAACAACTGCGCGAACAGGCGCCGGACACCTGCCAGGCGGGCGTAAACGGCAGGGTTCCGCCGAACTCGATGATTTCGGAGGGGCGGGCGCGACCGACCAGTCTTTTCAGAAGCTGGATGGCAAGGCCCGGGCCGGCCGCATAGAAGGTCAGGAAAAACAACATTTTGTGCGGGCGTGGCAGCCAGGCGCGCGGCGCGCGCATCTGCACGGCTAGCGTGACTGCTACGGCAGGCAGGATCAAAATCGGGATCAGACGGTTGAAATCGCGCAGCAAACGCAGCGCGTGTTCTCGCGATAGCGGAAAATCCGCGTCACCGGCCGCCGCCCAGCGAGACACGGCAAGATCGATGCCGGGAAACGCCATGAAAATGAAGCCTACGAAGATCGTTGCCGATGCGGCTGCCTGGACCGGCTGTTCCTGGACGTAGGCGTAGCATCGCGCAAGCCATGTCTGGGGATTGGCAGCCTGCCACCGGCGGCCGGCGGCAGGTGTGATGGTGGATCGCAGGAAGCTGGACATTCCGAATGCTCGCGATGAAAAAATCTGAGGAGGTGCGAGCGGGAGAGTTGCGGTTGTCTGTCAAGGAAGGGCGGGGAACTCGAGAAGGCTCGGAGCGCACGGAAAATCAACCATTCGAAGTGGTGCTTAGGGCCGCTGGGGCAGGCATTCCTCCCCACGCGGCGCTGGGCAAGGCTGCGCCACCGCGAGCGCCAAAGTGACTGCTAAGCGGTTAACGCAAGCATCGATAAGAAACGGACGACCCATCGAATCGCCACGCGTGGCTGTCATGGCAAGCTCAAGCCGCCGCCACGGGTTGCTTCCCTTCGGTCTCCAGGTATGCCGAAATCTCGGCCTCGGCAACGAGCGCGCCGTCGACCAGGGCCTCGCCGCGGTAACGCCAGATATTGCGGCGATAGGCGAGCTTGGTCATGTGATAAGCGATGGCGTCGCCAGGGCGGACGGGCTTGCGGAACCGTGCCTTGTCCACCGTCAGCATGTAGATGATTTTGGGCGTCAACCCTTGCGCCAGCTTGGAGGCGGCACACATGACGCCTGCCGTCTGCGCCATGCCCTCGATGATGAGCGCTCCGGGAAAGACCGGATTGCCGGGGAAATGCCCTTGAAACTGCGGCTCGTTGATCGAAACATTCTTGATCCCTACGCAGCTTTCTTCGCCACGGATCGAGACGAGCCTGTCGACGAGCAGGAATGGATAGCGATGCGGGATGCATTGCAGAATCCTGGCAATGTCGGCCGACGTAAGATGGTTCGTTTCAAGAGGCATGAAAGTTTCCTTGTGGTTTTTAATGGTTGGCCCGCGTCCGGCCATGCGAGAAGAGGTGGCGGTCCGCCATTCGGCCCGATCCGGATGAGCGAGCCAGGCGTGTGCAGTTTCGATCGGTCGTGTTGGATGGGGCCGCAAGTTAGCGTTACCGGCACATGCACCGTGCTCGACAGCTATGGTCCGGGGGCGTCGGCGGGGACACTCTGTTCGATTTGTCAAGAAATGGCGGAGAAACGAAGAACGCTTGATGCGGAACGCTCTGTGATGCTGTCGAGCACTGCTCGGATGAATTGCATGCCGGATTTTTTCGTCCCATAAGTTCGAGACCACAACACATGCGCGAGGAATTTGCAGATGGTCGACAAGGGGCTCATCCTTTTGGTCGAGGACGAACCGGAGATCGCGCAGATCCTCGATGCCTATCTCGTGCGCGATGGCTTCAGGACTGTGCGTGCCGCGGATGGTGAAACCGCGCTTACCCACCATTCCGTGCTTTCGCCCGATCTCATTCTTCTCGACGTGCGCATCCCGCGGCTCGACGGTTTCGAAGTGCTGGCGCGCATCCGTCGCGAGAGCAACACTCCAACGATCATGGTGACGGCCCTTGCCGAGGATCTCGATCGACTGGCTGGCCTTAGGCTCGGCGCCGACGACTATGTCGTCAAGCCGTTCAATCCGCAGGAGGTCGTGGCTCGCGTCAATGCGGTGCTGCGGCGGACGCGAAACGGCGCCGGCGCCACGATATTGCGCTTCGAAAACGTCGAGGTCGACCTCGACGCCCATGCCGCCTTTATCGACGACAGCGGCAAGCGCCGGTCCCTGCCGCTGACGCTCAGCGAGTTCCGTATCCTGGCCCACATGATCCGCCGCCCGACGCACGCCTTTGATCGGGCCGACATACTCGACGCCTGCCTTCCGGATAGTGACGCGCTGGCGCGCACCGTCGATACCCACGTCGCCAACCTTCGGCGCAAGCTTGAGGATCTCGGAGCCTGCGGATTCTTCACCGCGGTTCGCGGCGTCGGCTACCGGTTCGTGGAGCCGAGATGAAAATCAGAATGTCGCGGCTGCCGCTCAGCGTTCTCACCGCCATGCTTCAGGCGGTCCTGCTCGTGGTCAGTGTTTGTATCGTCTATTTCGGGGTCATGTGGGTCGAGTCGGACCTTGAGGAGCGGATGCTCAAGCGGATGCCGTCTGGCGCGGCCCAGGCATATACCGACCTCAATGCCGGCCGCATGCCTCAGGAGGAGCACCTTCGGTCGCTCGTCACCAACATCCCGCAGATTGAGGAATGGGGCAACAACGAGATCGACCTGTCGATCATCACGTTCGGTGTCATCGCTGCGGCAACCTGCAGCCTGATCGGCTATTGGCTTGCCCGCAAAATCAGCCGCCCATTGGAATTGCTCGCGCAGGCAACCGAGGATCTGCGCGCGGGCGATTTCGCAGTCCGTGTTGGATCCGTGCGGAAGGGGGCGAAGGAAGTGGCGACGTTGATCAGGACTTTCGATGAACTTGCGGCGGAACTTGAAAGCATGGAAAGCCGTCTGCGCTTCAACACGATGGCCGTCGCCCACGAACTGCGCACACCGCTGACGATATTGCAGGGCAATCTGCAGGGCATGGCCGACGGGGTCTTTCCGCTGGAACAGGAGCGTGTGCGGCAGCTCCTCGTGCAGGTGGAAGGGTTGTCCGCCCTGGTCGAGGATCTGCGCACACTCTCGCTGGCGGCGGGCCAGAAGCTGGTCACCCAGCTCAGCGCCGTCGATCTTTCTGCCGAGGCGACACAGGTGCTCGGCGCCTCCCGCACCATTCTGGCATCCGCAGGCCTCTCGCTTGAGGCAGCGCTCGAACCAGCGGTCGTGTCGGGCGATTCCCAGCGCCTGCGCCAGGCCCTGCTCGCGCTCGTCGAAAATGCCTGCCGCTATGCGGCCTCCGGTGGCGTGCTTCGCTGCGAAACCGGTGCGCGTGGAGCCGATGAAGCCTTCATCCGCGTGCTCGATCGCGGGCCAGGGCTCCCGGACGACGTGTCGACCCATTCGATCGACCTGTTCTGGCGCGGCGATGCGTCACGATCGCGAGCAACCGGCGGAACAGGCCTTGGCCTCTCCGTCGTGCAGGCGATTGCCAAGGCCCACGGCGGCCGGCTGGAGTTCGCAGCGCGCCCCGGCGGCGGAGCGATGATCACCATAATGCTGCCGCGCGAAAGCGCCGCCTGATCACTATCAGAATGACCTTGAATAGGGCCGGGTCAGGTCCTGTGCAGCGTTCGGCGAAAGCCGAGCGGCGATTTGCACGCGGAGATGGATGCGCCACAAACGGCGCTCAATTCCCGATCACATCTCCGCATTCCCTTGACAAACAGAAGGCAAACCCAGCGGCGCCGGATATCCCGGCGATGCTTGGACAAGCATTTGCTTTCAAGGAATTGCATCATGTCCCTGGAAGGTCGTTTGCAGGAATACAGCGCTCGATCGGGTTTGCCATCGCTCCCCTTAGATGGCGGTGACACAGTAGAGGCCCTGCCGCCATCGGTGGGCTTTGTCGCTGCCGCCAATATGCCGGAGCGCGGTCGCTCGGGCCGGCAGATCCTGTGGCAGGTCCTCAAACTCGGCGGGCGGCTCACGTTGAAGCGAGCGGCCGTGTTCTCGATGCGCCTTTTGCTTCAGCCGGTGCTGACGACGCGCTGGCTCGCCTTTCTCGGCGCGTTCGGCGATCGCTACAAATTGGGGCTTCCGCATGACGATCTCATCCGCAAGTCGGTCCCGACCTTTCTGCTGCATGGCGCGTCCTCGCGGCGGCGTCTTGAACTGTTGATGGACCACTTCGATGTGGCGAGCGAAGTCCTGTCCCGCCGCTCGCTGATGGCGCTTTGGCGCGGCACACCGATGGAAATGGGCACCGTTGGCGGGCGCGACGAAAACTATCGCATCCAGTTGCTGCTGGCCGACCACTGCGGCGGCCGCCATGAGGGCGCCTTTGCGATCAGGCTCAGCCGGCAAAGCGATCGCTATGCGCTGTGTACCGTCAGTTTTGCCTTCGTGCGCTGCGGTGAAGGCGCCTATAGCCTGGCGATCGGCGGTATGCAGGGGCCGCGCGGAGGCGATGCGAAACGTGCGTTGATTACCGCGACCCGCGATCTTGGTGGTTTGCGGCCCAAGGACGCCGTTTTGCTGACGCTTCAGGGGCTCGCCTCCGAGGGCAACGCTCCGCACGTCTATGCCGTCTCCAACGAAAGGCATGTGATCAATCGCAGGCGGCGCAAACGCCGCCGGATGATGATGGCCGATCTCGATGCCTATTGGCGCGACAGGGGAGGCGAGCCGTCTGATCCGTTCGGCTTCAGTCTTCCGACCGGCGAGGGCCAGGCCGCGCAAGGCGGAAACAGGCGCGACCAGAGCAAACGTGCGTTTCGCGACATCGGCGCGTGGTTCTACTGACCGCCGGCGCATGACTGCTCTTTTCCTGGACCTCTGACGGAGTGTGTCAATACAGCGCTACGCCAAGTTGCGTGCTGCACGCTATGTTGTGCGAATCGAAACTGCAACTGAGGGTAAAGAGTGACAAGAGCCGTGACCAAGAGGATGAAACCACATACTGGTGGATGCCTTTGCGGGGCGATCCGTTTTGAGGCGCAGGGGCCGGCTGGAAAGCCGCACACGTGCTCCTGCAAACTGTGCCAGCGGCATTCGGGTGCACTGACCGTCGCCTGGGTTGAATTCCCAACGGAAGCTGTTGCCTGGATCGGGCCGGGCGGTGCGCCCTCGACCTATCGCTCCTCGGACTATTCCAGTCGCGCCTTCTGCGCCACGTGCGGGAGCACGATCGGTGCGCTCGATGACGCACCCGTCGTGGCATTGGTGCTCGGCTGTTTCGACAAGACCGGTGCCATTGATCTGATCCCGGTCTCGCATAGCTACCGCGGCGGACGACCGAAATGGTGGCATGTCGAATGCGTTAAGCCGACAGCCGGATAGCCGCCGACAGCTGTTGGCGTAGCTCTTAATCTGAGGCGAGGTTCACAACGACCGATCCGATGGCTATCGCACCGAAGGCAATCAGGACGATACCCGAAAGGCGTGAGACCCAGCTGACAAAACGGTCGGGCAGGCGTTGCCGGGCAAGGGCGATCCCGCCGCTCAAAAGCATCCACCAGGCGAGTGAACCGAGGAATACGCCGGCAACGACGATGGCGGCGTTCGCAAGCCCACCGGCTTTCGCCAGGCCGAGGACGGCGAAGAACGCGGCAAAGGACAGGATCGTCAGCGGATTGGCGATCGTCAGCGCGAAGGTCGCCGCGGTTGTCTGGATGAGGTCGCGCGCACCGACCTGGGCCGCGGCTGTGACCGGGCTCGGTTGAAGCCCACGCCAGCCAAGCCAAATCATGAAGGCGCCGCCGAGCAGGCTGAGCGGTGTCGATACCGTGGCGAGCAGGGTCGCAAAGGCAGCAAAGCCGGCGGCCGCTAGCAGCGCATAGCTGGCGTCAGCAAGCGCCGTGCCCAAGCCGCCGGCGACACCGGCCCAGAAGCCGCGCTCGAGCGTGCGGTTGATGCATAGCACACCGATCGGGCCGAGCGGGGCAGCAATGGCCAGGCCGAGCAACAGGCCTTTTCCAAACAGCAATGCAGACATGGATCAGCGCTCCGGGCTGGTGAACTGGGTTTCCCTTACAGTCGACAAGGCAATCACCGTCTCGCTACGAGCCAGGAAGCGGCGGTGCTTGAGCTCTGCCAGGAAGGGCTCGATATCGCCGAGCGATGGCATGCGTACCTTGACGCAATAGGACCAGGCGCCGGTGACGTGATGGCACTCCGCCACGCAAGGGTGATCGGCCATGAAGGTGCGAAACGCGGCTTCATCCGCATCGGGGGATAGTCCGACCCAGACATAGGCGAGCACGTCGAGCCCGAGC
This sequence comes from Ensifer sp. 1H6, assembly GCF_001976035.1. Classification (NCBI taxonomy): domain Bacteria; kingdom Pseudomonadati; phylum Pseudomonadota; class Alphaproteobacteria; order Hyphomicrobiales; family Rhizobiaceae; genus Ensifer; species Ensifer sp. 1H6. Next base: position 32,042 of record NZ_MOAI01000036.1, read on the forward strand.
GCGCTATGGTCGGCGTCGATGGTGAAGCGGCGGATCACCCCGCTAGTGACGAGCCGGCGGATACGTTCGTTGACCGAGGAGGGCGAAAGCTCGACCGCAGCACCAATGTCGGTCAAAGACCGGCGGGCGTCCTGCGCGAGAATTCCAATGATTTTTCTGTCTATTTCGTCCATATCCAATGAATACGTGGAAATAGAATAGATGTACAGAAAAATCATCGGTGGAAATATTGCGCAGCCGAAAAATCAACGGAGATCGTAGCTCAGTCGATGTCCTTGAGGGCATCGAGCGGGCCAGTGAGCGCCGTGCGCGGTTGGACCAGCTCGGGGCTGATCAGGTGAATGCGTGGCTGGGGCCGCCCTTCTTCGATGACCTCGAACGCCTTGGCGATCATGCCTTCGACGTCCTGCCGGATCATGATGACCGGGAAGGGCAGGAAGGACGCGAAGGGGTCGTAGTCATAGCAGCCGACGGTGAGGTCGGCGAAGTTCTCGTGCGGATGACCGGCCATGAAACGCAACAGGCCCTCGAAGTTGATCGAGGAGTTGACGAACAGGGCGCGCGGCAGCTTGCCGTGTTTTTCGTAGAAGGCTTCGAAGGCGAGCCTGGCATTGTTGGGAGCGTAGCCTGTCGGCTGGATGCAGCCGTCCGGATCCTCTCCCAACAGCTCGCGTTTGACGGCGCGGAAGCCACGGATGCGCTCACGGCTGGCGTGGTCGTCGCGGCCACCGAAGAGGTAGAGCTCATCCGGCCGCAGTGGCTGATCCGCCGGGAAATGGCGGATGATCGCCTCGGTCAGCATCCGGCCGCCTTCGTAGTTGTCGCTGATGACGGACGGAACCTTGGTGCCGGGTAGGTCGATATTGATATGCTTCAGGCCCACGGTCTCGCAGACTTCGTGCACGCCGTCCGGGTCTGTCGCTCCGCAGATGAATAGCTCGTCGATCGAGTAGGAGATCAGCGTCTCTGCAGTCCGGCGCTCTTCTTCCGGGTCGCGACTGGCGCTGACGACGATCGGGCATTGTCCCTTGCTTCTGACATGCGCTTCGAAGGTCTGCGCCATCGAAGAGAAGTAACGGTTGTCATGGACGGGCAGCAGCAGGCCGATGAGGCCCGAGCGCGAACTGCGCAGGCCGCGTGCCTGGCGGTTGGCGGTGTATTGGTGGGTTTCGGCCAGGTCGCGGATCAGCGCCGCCGTGCTCTCCTTGATCCGCCGCTTCTGCCAGGTTCCATTCAGAACCGCACTCACGGTTGAAGGCGAACTGCCTGATAGCACCGACAAGTCGTAGATCGTCGCCTTCTTCTTGCTGCTCTTCGTCATCCACGTGCCTCCCTCATCGTCTTAGTGCCGATTTCCCCTTGACGAAAGATTAAGTCTGCACAATAGTCTTTGCACCATCGATTGTGCAAACAAGAAATATCGATTGTGCATGCGATGGTGTCGTCTGAGGAGGCGGCGATCAGGGAGGCGGGAATTCGTTCCCAGCCAGTTGCGATTTGAAACTGGAGGCCGGCGCTTTTGCAGCCGGGCGTGTCCCCTATGGGGGCGAGTGGAGGAGAGACATGATCAAGAAAATTCTGGTCGCCGCCCTGGCGACATCGCTGTCGCTTGCCGGTGCGGCTGCCGCATTCGCTCAGGACGCCGGAAAGGTCGGCGTCGTGGTCAAGATTGGCGGTATTCCGTGGTTCAACGCCATGGAGGCCGGTATCAAGGAACGTGGCCAAAAGCTCGGCATCGACGCCTTCATGGTCGGCCCGACGAGCGCCGACCCGGCGCTGCAGGTACGCGCCATCGAGGATCTGATCGCCCAGGGCGTGAAGGTCATCGGCGTCGTGCCCAACGATGCCAAGGTTCTGGAGCCGGTTCTGACCAAGGCGAAGGAAAAGGGCATCATCGTCATTACGCATGAATCGCCGAGCCAGAAGGGCGCCGACTGGGATTTCGAGCTGGCGTCCTCGACCGGCTTCGGCGAAGCGCATGGCAAGCTGCTCGCCGAGAAGATGGGCGGCAAGGGCGAATATGCCGTCTTCGTCGGCTCGCTGACCGTGCCGCTGCACAATGCCTGGGCCGATGCAGCGATTGCCTACATCAAGAAGAACCACCCGGATATGACGCTGGTCGGCGAACGCTACGGCGTTGCCGAAGACGTCGACAAGAGCCGCTCGACCGCGCTCGACCTGATTTCCGCCCATCCGGACCTCAAGGGCTTTCTTGCCTTCGGCAGCCAGGGACCGATCGGGGCAGGCCGCGCCGTGGAAGAGCGCCGCAAGGTCGGCGAGATCTTCGTGCTCGGCCCGTTCTCGCCGGGCCAGGGGCAGAAGCTGGTGAAGTCGGACGCGATCTCCGGCGGCTTCATGTGGAATCCGAAGCAGGCGGGCGAAGTGTTCGTGACGCTCGCCGACAAGCTGATGAAGGGTGAGGAAGTCAAGGACGGCGACGAGATCGAAGGTCTCGGCAAGGTCAAGCCGGACTTCGAGAACCACAACATCATCGTCGATCAGCTCGTGCCGATCAACAAGGATACAGTCGCGGACCTTGCGGCCATGGGTCTCTGACCCGCTACAGCGTCGCACGTCCTATTGGACGCGCAAAGACCGCTGTAACGCTATGAATTGTTGCATGTTTTATCCCTAGATCAGCAGCGATTTAAGGAAACATGCAGTGGGTTCTCCCGGCTGCTGGGCCGGCTTCGGCCGGCCTGGCACGTCCCTTCAAAACGGTATTCGGGGCACACGTTCATGCATCAGCTTGCGACCGCGGGAGGCAGCGAAATGCCGCTTCTGTCCCTGCACGACATCAACATGACTTTCGGTGGCGTCAAAGCGCTCAAAAATGTGAGCTTCGACGTTCGTCCGGGCGAGGTCCATTGCCTCGCGGGCGAAAACGGTTGCGGCAAGAGCACCCTGATCAAGATCATTACCGGCGTCTACCGCCCGGCCGAAGGCGCCTCGATCGAATATGACGGCGAGACCTATTCGCACATGTCGCCGGTGACCGCTCAGGATCGCGGCATTCAGGTCATCTGGCAGGACCTGGCGCTTTTCCCCGAAATGAGCGTCGCTGAAAACATCGCCTTCCAGACCGTTCTCGGCCGCTGGCCGAAGCTGGTCGATTATGGCCGCATGCGCAAGATCGCGACGGATGCGCTTGAGCGCCTCGGCATCACGCTCGACGTCGACCTGCCGCTCAAGGAATATGCGATTGCCCAGCGCCAGATCGTGGCGATTGCCCGCGCGCTCGTCGGCGAAGCGAAGCTCGTCTTCATGGATGAACCGACCGCATCGCTGACCCAGTCGGAGACCGATCATCTGCTCGACATCGTTCGTGGCCTTTCGGCCTCCGGCGTCGCCGTCGTCTTCGTCAGCCACCGCCTTGCGGAAGTGCTGGAAATTTCAAGCCGCATCACCGTGCTGCGCGACGGTGCGCTGGTCGGCGTCTATCCCGCCGCCGGCATGACGCAATCGCGCATCACCGAACTGATGACCGGCAAGACCTTCGACCAGCAGGTCCGCGCCAAATCCGGGCAGGATCAGCCCGTCGTGCTGGAGGTAAAGGGCCTGAGCCGCCCCGGCCAGTTTGATGACATATCGCTGACCGTCAGGCGCGGTGAGACGCTGGGGATTACCGGTCTTCTCGGCGCCGGTCGAACCGAACTCGCGCAGACGCTCTTCGGCATGCTGCAACCGGTGGTCGGTACGATTACGCTCGAGGGCAAGCCGGTCCGTTTCGCCTCCAATCGCGATGCCATCAAGGCGGGCGTCGCCTATCTCTCCGAAGACCGGCTGTCGCTCGGCCTCATCCAGCCGCAGTCGATCGCCGACAATCTCGTCATCAGCTCGCTCGGCAAGATCGTTTCGGGCGGCTTTCTTTCGGATGAGCGCAAGCGCAAGCTCGTCGCCGGCTGGATTGCCGATCTCGGCGTCAAGATCGGCCTGCAAGGCGACGCGATCTCGACGCTGTCAGGCGGCAATCAGCAGCGTATCGCCATCGCCAAATGGCTGGCGACCGATCCGAAGCTGCTCATCCTCGACGCGCCCACCGTCGGCGTCGACGTCGGCGCACGCGCCGGCATCTTCGACATCGTCGCCAAGCTCGCAGAGACGGGGCTCGCGATCATTCTGATCTCCGACGAGGTTCCGGAGGTCTATTTCAACGCGGACCGCGTCCTGCACATGGCGCAGGGTCGCATCGTCGGCAGCTATGATCCCCGCAGCGTTCCGCTCGCCGAAATCGAGGGGGCGGTCTATGCATAGTTTCGCCCGCACCCACGCGACGGAAGTCGCGCTGCTCGCCGTCATCGCCGTCATCTGCACGGTGCTGTCGTTGGCGACGGCCAATTTCTTCTCGCTCGGCAACGCCTTCGATCTCCTGAACACCAGTTCGGTCAACATCATCTTTGCCGTCGGCCTGCTGGTCGTGCTCATCGCCGGCGGCATCGACATCTCCTTCGCTGTTGCCGCCTCGGTGGTGCAGTACGGTACGGCGATCGCGCTTGGCTGGATCGGCGGCGGCGGCTGGATCTCCGGCCTGATCATCGCCGGATCGATCGGCATATGCCTTGGCGCCATCAATGCGCTGCTGATCCACCGTTTCCGCATCATTTCGATCGTCGCGACGATCTCGACCTTCAATATCTACTTCGGCCTGCTGATGTTCTTCACCAAGGGCGTTTCGATCTACGACCTGCCGGAATGGCTGACGGATCGCGTCGTGCTCTTCGAGCATGAAATGGCCGACGGCAGTTGGATCGAGATCACCCTTCCGGTGCTGGTAATGGTGCTGTGCGTCATCGCCACTTGGGTGCTGATCACGCGCACGACCACCGGTCGCCAGCTCTATGCCTTCGGTGATAATCCGGAAGGCGCGCGCCGCTTCGGCATCAACATCGGTGCCATGCAGTTCATCGCCTTCGGCTGGCTCGGTCTGATGGCCGGCATCGGCGGGCTGGTGCAGGCACACTATGCGCAGGAAGTGGTGCCGAACGCGCTCTACGGACGCGAACTCGATGTCCTCGCTGCCGTCGTTCTCGGCGGTGCAAGGCTCGGCGGCGGCAAGGGCTCGGTGCTTGGCTGCGTGCTCGGTGTGCTCTTGATCGCGATCACCCAGAACGGGCTGAACCTGATGGGCGTTTCCCCCTTTGCGTTCAAGATGATCGTCGGCGCCATCATCCTGATCGCCATCACCCTTTCCAACACCAGCATCGAACGGCTCCTGCCCTTCGCCAGCCAGAAAGGTGCACGCCGATGACAAGGTTTTCGGATCGCCTGAAGGCATGGATCGGACCAGAGATGGCAGGCCCAGGCTTGGCGCTGGTTGCCGTCATCCTGGTGTTCGGCCTGGCGTCGCCTCAGTTTCTGAGTGCCGCGACCTTTGGCTCGGTGGCGTTCCAGCTGCCCGAACTTGGGTTGCTGACCCTGGCGATGCTGCTGCCGATCCTGACCGGTGGCCTCAACCTTGCCGTAACCTTCACCGCCAACATTGCCGGGCTGACGCTTGCCTGGGTGCTGCAGGCAAACGGTGGCGCGGATGCCGGTGCCGGTGCCTTTGCGCTCGGCTGTGTGCTCGCTGTCACAGTCGGGGCCGCAAGCGGCGTCGTGATGGGCCTGGTCATCGCCTTTACCCGCGCACACCCGATCCTCGTCTCGTTGTCGATGATGATCTTCCTGCGCGGTCTCGGCGAATTTCTGACGCGCGGTGGAGACGTTTCGGGTTTTCCCCCATTCATCGGGCCGCTCGGCCATGGTTCGATCGCTGGCGTACCGGTCCCGTTGATCGTCTTCATCGTCTGCGTGCTCGCCTGGCATGTGCTGCTGACCCGAACCAGGCTCGGCTTCAACACCTACATGATCGGCTCAAACCTTGAGGCAACGCGCTATTCCGGTATCAACACCCGCAAGGTGATCGTGCTTGTCTACACGCTCTCGGGCGCCATGTGTGCGATTGCCGGCATCATCATGCTGGCGCGGTTCAACTCGGTGCGCATCGGCCATGGCGAATCCTATCTGTTGATCACCGTGCTCGCCTGTTTCCTCGGCGGCGTCAATCCGTTCGGCGGCTTCGGCCGGGTCATTCCGGTGTTCGTGGCGCTCGTCGTGCTGCAGCTGCTGTCGTCCGGTCTTAATCTCATCGGCGCCAATCAGCACCTCGCCACGGCGGTCTGGGGATTGCTGCTCGTCGGCGTCATGGTGCTGCGCTTCGCCGCCTCCAAGTTCAAGATTTCATTTGTCAGAAAAGGAACGTGATCATGCAGGGTTTTGGCGTCCATACGAGCATGTGGACCATGAATTGGGACCGGCCCGGTGCCGAGCGTGCGGTCGCAGCTGCGGTCAAGTACAAGGTGGATTTCATCGAGATCCCGATGCTCAATCCGCCGGCCGTCGACACCGCCCACACCAAGGCGCTGCTGGAGAAGAACAAGCTGCGCGCGGTCTGCTCGCTCGGTCTTCCTGAACGCGCCTGGGCTTCCGTCAGGCCAGATGCGGCGATCGAGCACCTGAAGATCGCGATCGACAAGACGGCCGATCTCGGCGGCGAGGCGCTGTCCGGCGTCATCTATGGCGGCATCGGCGAGCGTACCGGCGTACCGCCGACCGAAGCCGAATACGACAATATCGCCCGCGTGCTGACGGCGGCGGCAAAACACGCCAAATCGCGCGGCATCGAACTCGGCGTCGAGGCCGTGAACCGCTACGAAAACCACCTGATCAACACCGGCAGGCAGGCCGTCGACATGATCAAGCGCGTCGGCGCCGACAATGTCTTCGTGCATCTCGACACCTACCACATGAACATCGAGGAAAAGGGCATCGGCACCGGCATTCTCGATGCGCGCGAGCACATCAAATACATCCACCTATCCGAAAGCGATCGCGGCACGCCGGGCTATGGCAATTGCGCCTGGGACGAGATCTTTGCGACGCTTGCGGCGATCGGCTTCAAGGGTGGCCTTGCCATGGAGAGCTTCATCAACATGCCGCCGGAAGTCGCCTATGGCCTCGCCGTCTGGCGCCCCGTCGCCAGGGACGAGGAAGAGGTGATGGGCAACGGCTTGCCGTTCCTGCGCAACAAGGCCAAGCAATACGGGCTGATCTAGAGCGTTTCCGGGCCTCGTTTAAACCGGAAACGCTCAAATTGGGCGGCGATCCGATCCTTGGCGGCCGGGCATGTGACGGGAGGTGCGGACATCATGCCAACACCATCACGCAACGAGCAGGGCACGATCGCGGTGCTCGACGTCGGCAAGACCAACGTCAAGCTCAATGCCGTCACGGCAGATGGTGTCGTGCTTGAGACGCTCAGCATCCCCAACCCGGTGCTGCCCGGACCACCCTGGCGCCATCACGATCTCGGCGCCATTAGCGAGTGGGTCTTTTCCGGCATCGGACAACTCTGCCGGCGTCACCCACTTTCGGCCTTCGTTGCCTCCGGACACGGTTCCGGAGGCGTCCTTGTTGGTGACGATCCCGAGATCGGCGAGGGCGCCACCCTGCCGATGATCGACTATGAACAGCCGCTGCCGGAGGCGATCAAAGCCGGTTATGTCCCGCTGTCCGGATCGTTCTTCGACCGCGGCAGCGCGACGATGCATGCGGCAACCCATCAGGCCCGGCAGCTCTACTGGATGCAGGAGTGCGAACCGGAAGCCTTCTCGCGGGCGCGCTGGTATCTCGGTCTGCCGCAATACTGGGCATGGCGGCTTTCGGGCGTGGCGACCTCGGAGGCGAGCCTGCTTGGCGCGCAGTCGCATCTCTGGAACGTGGCGGAGCGGCATTTCGCACCGATCGTCGCGGCGCGTGGCTGGGGCCGGCTGATGCCGCCCTTCGCCGACGCCTGGCAGGATCTCGGGCCGGTGCGCGCAGATTTGGCGCGGCGTCACGGCTTGCCGCAGGGGCTTCGTATCCTGGTCGGTGCGCATGACAGCAGCCTCAACCACTACCGCTATCATGCCGCCGGACTGCACGAGTTCACCGTCATTTCCACCGGCACCTGGATTGTCGGTTTCTCCGGTCAGACCTCGATCGACAAGCTCGAAGAAAACAGGGGCATGACCTTGAACAGCGACGTCTTCGGCAATCCGCTCGGTGGCGTGCTGACCATGGGCGGGCGAGAATTTTCGCTGGTGGCCGGCCCCGGGCAACCAAGCGACCCTGTGCCCGAACAGATCGTCCGGCGATTGATCGCCGGCAGAACGATGGCGCTGCCTTCCTTCGGCGACGACAACGGCTTGTTTCCGGGCAGCGCCGGGCAGGGACGTATATCAGGGCCGAAGCCGGAGACTGCCATGGAGCGGAAGGCGGTGGCGCTCGTCTATTGTGCGCTCTTGACCGCCGAATGCATCGAGGCCCTGGGGGCGGGATCTCTGGTCGTTCTCGACGGCAGCTTCCTGGGCGACCCGCTTTATGCCCGCCTTGTCGCCGCACTGCTGCCGGACCGACAGGTCCGGTTCAATCTCGATGCCTACGGCGTTGCATCCGGCGCGGCCCTGCTTGCCGGCCAACATTCCCGCAGGCGGCCAGCGCCGCTTTCGCTGGCCGAGGCCAGCGATGTCGCATCACTCACGGCTGCGATCTCCGACTACGCGACTGAGTGGCGTGCGAGGGCGCGTCAGCCAGCCGAACCCGTTTTCCACTGACACTTCGAAAGGAACGACTGATGAACCAGCCCGATGTACTCTCCCTTCGCCGCGAGATGGTGGATATCTGCCGCCGGATGAATTCGAGCGGCATCAACCAGGGGACGGCCGGCAACCTGTCGGTGCGCATCGGCGATGGTTTCCTGGTCACGCCCTCGTCGCTCGCCTATGAGACGATGCAGCCGGAAGATCTGGTCGAGATGGATTTTAAGGGCAACTACACAGGCCTTCGACCGTCATCCGAATGGCGTTTCCATCGCGATATCCTGCGCGAGCGCACGGATATCAACGTGGTTCTTCATTGCCACTCTATCTATGCCACCACGCTTGCTTGCCACCACAAAACCATCCCCAGCTTCCACTATATGACCGGCATTGCCGGTGGCACGACGATCCGCTGCGCCGAATATGCGACGTTCGGGACCCAGGCGCTGTCCAACAACGCGCTGGTGGCGCTCAAGGACCGCACCGCCTGCCTGCTCGGTCAGCATGGTCAGATCTCGCTCGGCAAGACGCTGGAATCGGCATTGTGGATGGCGATCGAAATCGAGACCCTCTCGCGCATGTATGTCCAGGCCCTCACGCTCGGCGAGCCGCCGGTTCTGCCCGACGACGAGATGCAGCGGGTGATCGCCCAGATGCGCCGGATGAGTTATGGCCAGGCACCTGATGATGAGGGCGTCAACGATCTCGCTCGCCCGCGGGCCGCCAGTTGACAGCAGCCGGGCTTGTGTCGTTGCTGGTGCAGCGCTATCAGCGACGTCGCGATTAGGCACCGGAGAGACGAGCGATCCATGGCGAGCCCCGATATGTCATCCCGTAGTCATGCGCCGAGGTTCCGTTGCTCGATTGTCGTCATGGGCGTTTCCGGCAGCGGCAAGACTTCTGTCGGCGAGGCGGTGGCACGGGGCTTTGGCTATCGCTTCATCGAAGGCGATGCTTTGCACCCGCAAGCCAATATCGCCAAGATGTCAGCCGGCATCCCGCTCACCGATGAGGACAGATGGCCCTGGCTCCGTGAGATCGGAAAGCAGCTTTCCTCGAGCGCCGACCCGCTCGTCGTTTCGTGCTCGGCGTTGAAGCGGAGCTATCGCGATCTGTTGCGCGAGAATGCAGGGGGAGATCTGGTCTTCGTCTATCTCCATGGCAGCCGCGACGTTCTCGCCGGCCGAATGCAACACCGCGAGGGGCATTTCATGCCGGCGTCACTGCTCGACACGCAGTTGGCGACGCTTGAAGAGCCGATCGGCGAGCCGCTCACGGTCGTCGTCGATGTCGATCAGCCCACGGTCGACGTGGTCAAGGCAACGCTTGCCGCACTCGACGGCCTGGGTTTGTCGAACAATGCTGCGTCATCTGATACCGCATTCGGATCGCGCTAGACCCGTCATCATCTGGATCTCCAGCAATTGCTGTGTCAGCTCCGACCGGGTGTCGGAAAGGCACCGCAAGTGCAGCAGTGCCGACCGTGAAACCGGCAGTACCGCTATTGATGACCGTCTGGATGCTAGCAGCCCTGTCTATCGGTCTCCCCGGCTTTTGTTCAGTGCCACAAACGGATTTGATCAAAGCCGGCACATCGGGCGTGAGAGCGATAGGCGTGGCTGGCCGCGCCCATGGGCTTGACATCCGATGGTTCCGATCATGGCGTTGTCCAAGCGGCGTTGAAGCCAGAAACGCGGCGTGCCTTGCTGTTCAAGGTGTGGCTGCAGACGCAGATCGCATAAACAGGCCTGCTGTTGGTGCGCCTCGCTAGAGGATGCGACCAAACAAGGAGCCGTAGGCGATGACGGCGATCGCGAGAGTAAACCCGGCACCCACGAAGATGGGGGTGAAATCGTAGTCATGGAAACGGGCGGGAAGTAGGCTTCGCATGGCGAGCTCCAATTTTCACTCTGCTTGCGACGGCCGCCGGACGGTGCGGGCAGCACGCTGCGATGACGAAAATGCCTCAAAGGAACCCGCAGCAGAGGCTTTGGCTCGTTCAAGAATTCGATCAGGTGGATCAAATCTATTTCAGCGTAAATCTCGGCGCAGATTTTTGTTGAAGATGAGCTTCACCAAAGATTTTGTACGCAGAAAGTTTTTCTATCCTGCGCTTCGGATATTAATAAGTAAACGTCTGGCTGCGGCAAATCTTCATGGATTGCATCGCTTCTGATGTTTTCTATTATTACCTGTTCGGCGAAAGAATTTATTTGAGTATTTTTCCGATTTTCACCCGGTCTTTGTATGTGAGGCGCGATAGCTATGCGCCTGTAGCGCCGTTTATGTCGCCTTTTTCAACATAGCGGCGGGCTCGCGGCGGTTGATCTGAAATGGCTCTGTAGGTTGCGCCGGATTGCCCGAGTTGGCGACCGCTGATGGACGCGTTTTCGCGGGGCTACTGTGCCAACTGCAATAGCTGCAACGGTCACCCCGCCACCAGAGCTCGAAAAGCCATCCCCTATCCTTTGCGGGTTTGCGAAATTGCCTGAATCACCTAATGCTCGGGCATGGCAGGACGATTTTTCAGCAGGCGATTCGACGTATCGGACGACCGCTCCACGATCACCAACAAGCCGCTGGGCGTGGTCGCGCCTACAGCTCTGCTTGCGGCAGGCCTCCTCATGTCCGGCTGCGCGACGCACAATGACGTCGGTACGCCGACCAATGCGACGATTGTTCCGGCCGAGAATGCGCTGATCCTGCCGCCGCCAGGCGGGCCCGCCGTTCTGAATGTGGTCGAGCGGCGAAGAACCAACGCCATCGAGCAGGATATCTACCTCTACACTTCGGCCGCGACGCCGGGGCAGAACTTCCTGCGCGCGCAGTTCTTCGGGCCGATGGAGACCAGGTTCGACCAGCAGAAGAGCAGCGGCTACGTTGCGGTCAGGAGCTCCGAGATGATGCGGCAGGCGCGGCGTGCGCTTCCCGGTGTGTCGTTGGAGCAGTCGTCGGACTTTCTGCAGAACAATTACGGGCCCTTCGGTTATGCTTATGGCCGTGGCCGCGGCGACGACGCCTGCATTTTCGCCTGGCAGCAGATACGCGGGGCGGAAAATCATCGTTCTCCCCTTAAAGGCTACGGCACCATTCAGATCCGCTTCCGCTATTGCGCAACTGGCGCAAGCGAAAACGACCTTCTCGCACCCGTCTATGGCTATACGATCGTCGGCACATTCGGCGATCCCGCCTGGAACCCTTACGGCGCCCCGCCGCCGCTGGAGGCGGGCATCGGCCGCGTTGGCAACCCGATTTACCGCAAGGAGCCGGCGCCCACTGACACGCGACCCGTGACCGTGATGACGGCGCCTGCGCCGACCAGGCGCGTGGTCCGCGTCGAGCAACCCGCGCGTCAGCAGCCAGTCGCCGTGCCGGCGACGGCGAATTCGATCAGGTTGCCGGAACCGGGTGGCGCGGCAAAGACTGGAGCGACCGTGATTGTGCCGTTACCTGCCTGCGATGCACCGGCGGGGGGCAATTGTCCTTAATCAGCTCCTAACGATCGTTTGGTATGGGCTCGTATCGGGCTTGCAAAAGCCCAGATGAAGTCAGGTCAAGCGATACCAGTGGCATGATGCCGAATGCTGGAAGGCAGAATGAATGAGCAAGATCGGTCCCGTTGCAGCGTGGGCGTTTTTCTCCCTTTGCGTCATTGCCGTCATCACATTGCCGGTCAATCTTCAGACCCAGCTGATCGTGAGCGTGCTCGTCGTTACGTTCATGGCGATACTGAAGCTCATCAAGGCCGAAGGTCGCTGGCGCCTGATCGCGCTCGCCTTCGGAACGGCTATCGTGCTTCGCTATGTCTACTGGCGCACGACCAGCACGCTGCCGCCGTTGAACCAGCTTGAGAACTTCATTCCCGGCTTCCTGCTCTACCTCGCCGAAATGTACAGCGTGATGATGCTGTCGCTGAGCTTGTTCGTCGTCGCGATGCCGCTGCCGCCGCGCAAGGCAAAGGCCATCTCGCCGGGGGCGTTTCCGAAGGTCGACGTCTTCGTGCCGTCCTATAACGAGGATGCAGGGTTGCTGGCCAATACGCTGGCTGCCGCCAAAGGCATGGATTACCCGGCCGACAAGCTGCAGGTCTGGCTGCTTGATGATGGCGGCACCCAGCAAAAGCGCTACTCGATGAATCTGGTGGAGGCGCAGCGCGCCTCGGCCCGGCATATGGAATTGCAGGCTCTCTGCGACGATCTCGGTGTGCGCTACCTGACCCGCGAGCGCAACGAACATGCCAAGGCCGGTAATCTCAACAACGGCATGCTGCATTCAGACGGCGAGTTGATCGCCGTCTTTGACGCCGACCACGCGCCAGCTCGCGATTTCCTGTTGGAAACGGTGGGCTATTTCGAAAGCGACCCGAAGCTTTTCCTGGTGCAGACGCCGCACTTCTTTCTCAATCCTGATCCGCTCGAGCGCAATCTGCGAACCTTCGAAAAGATGCCGAGTGAGAACGAAATGTTCTACGGCATCATCCAGCGCGGCCTCGACAAGTGGAACGCGGCCTTCTTCTGCGGCTCGGCTGCCGTGCTCCGGCGCAAGGCGCTCGATGATACCGACGGCTTCAGCGGCATGAGCATCACCGAGGACTGCGAAACGGCGCTGGCGCTGCACGGCCGCGGCTGGAACAGCATCTATGTCGATCGGCCGCTAATCGCCGGGCTGCAACCGGCAACCTTTGCCAGCTTCATCGGCCAGCGCAGTCGCTGGGCGCAGGGCATGATGCAGATCCTATTGTTCCGTTTTCCGCTGTTCAAGCGCGGGCTGTCGATCCCGCAGCGGCTTTGCTACATGTCGTCGACGCTGTTCTGGCTCTTCCCGGTGTCGCGCACGATCTTTCTGTTTGCGCCGCTGTTCTATCTGTTCTTCGACCTGGAAATCTTCACCGCGTCGGGTGGTGAGTTCCTTGCCTATACGCTCGCCTACATGCTCGTGAACCTGATGATGCAGAACTATCTCTACGGCGCCTTCCGTTGGCCGTGGATCTCGGAGCTCTACGAATATGCCCAGACCGTGCATCTGCTGCCGGCGGTCATCTCGGTCCTGATGCGCCCGAGCCGGCCGACCTTCAAGGTGACGGCCAAGGACGAGTCGATCCTGGAGAGCCGCCTGTCGGAAATCAGCCGACCGTTCTTCGTCATCTTCGCCGTGCTTTTCATCGCCCTTCTGATGACGGTCTACCGGGTCTACACCGAGCCCTACAAGGCTGACGTAACCCTGGTCGTGGGAGGTTGGAACCTCCTCAATCTGATCATGGCGGGCTGCGCGCTCGGCGTGGTCTCGGAACGCGGGGAAAAGGCGTCATCGCGGCGCGTGAAGGTCAGCCGGCGCTGCGAATTCGGTGTCGCAGATCAATGGTATCCGGCAACGATCGAAGACGTATCGGCCAACGGCGCCCGAATTCAGGTCTATGGCGTCGATGCGGCGACGCTACCCGTCGACACGGACGGGCTCATTCGCTTCGAGCCCTATAGTGGCGATGGCACCTCCGAGACCTTGCCGGTCGCGATCAAGAACAAGGAGAGTGCCGGCGACATCACCACGATCGGCTGCCGTTATCTGCCGCAGGTCGCGCGTCACCACAGTCTGGTGGCGGATCTGATCTTTGCGAACTCCCAGCAATGGAGCGAGTTCCAGAAGGCGCGGCGCGGAAACCCAGGACTGGTCGCAGGCACGGCCTGGTTCCTGTGGCTGGCTTTCTATCAGATGAGCCGCGGCCTGATCTATTTCGCGCGCAGCTTGCGCTCCTCCGACAGGCAAGCGGAGGCGCGGCGATGAAGCGGATGCAGGTTGCCCTCCTCATCATGTTCCTTGCCGCGACGACACAGACGTTCGCGCAGTCGAACCCGTTCGACATGTCGCCGGAGCGGCCGGCCGTCGAGCCGTCTATCGAACTGCCGGAAGGGACGGATGAGGGCCAGCCGACCAGCGAGCCCGGCGCGGACGCAAGCAGTCCCGCAGCGGTTGGCGGCGGGCCCGATGGTTTCAGGCGGTACATCATTCCCTTCAGCGCGCTGTCGCTCACCGGTGAGGTCGATGAACGCGCCTGGTCGATGTATCTGACGCCGGCCCAGGCACAATCGGCTGCAACGTTGAATTTCGGTTATCAGAATGCGATCGTGATCGCGCCGGAGGCTTCGTCCCTTTCGGTTTTCGTCAACGGCGAGCTGGTCGGCGAGGGGCCGATCAAGGCGTCGGGCACCGCCGAGACCCGGAGTTACGCACTGCCGGCCGGTCTGCTGCGGGCCGGTTCCAATGACATCAGGTTTCGGGTGCAGCAGCACCACCGTACCGACTGCACCATCGAATCCACCTATGAACTCTGGACCGAAATCGCGCCGGAGACGGCTTTCATCAGCTTTGCGGATGCGCAGAGCGCGGCATTTGCGAGCGTGGACGATATCCGCGCCGTCGGTCTGGACGACAGGGGACACACGCAGTTCAATCTTGTCGTTCCGGGAATGCAGCAGCCGAGCCGCGCTGCGGGCCTGATGCGGCTTGCACAGGGGTTGGCCCTGCGCGGCCATATGCCGGCGCAGCGGGTCATTCTCAGCGAAGGACTGCCGGAGCTGGGCAAGCCCGGCGAGTTGACCGTGATTGCGGGCACCGTCGATGAGGTATCGCCGCTGCTCCCTTCGCTGCCCGATGGCGCTGCCAGTGGGTCGGTTGCGGCCTTCGTCCGCGATGGCGAGACGAATGCGCCGGTTCTGGTTCTCAGCGGCCCCGACTGGCCGGCCGTTCAGGCCGCGATCGAGGCTATCGCCGAGCCAATGGACCGGCCGAGCAATGTCCCCCGCGACGTCATCAACACCGAACGTTGGCTTTTGCCGGAAACACCTGTCGTTGCCGGCAACACGCGCTTGCGTTTCTCCGAGCTCGCGTCGAGACCAGCGAATTCACCGGTCGTCGCTTCCGGTCCCGGTTTTCGGTGGCAGTCCCGTCGGATTTCTATGCGGACGCCTATGGCGAGGCGACGATCCTGCTGGATGCGGCCTATACCGAGACGGTGCGGCCCGGCAGCCGGATCGACATCTATGTCAACGGCAACATCGCCTCGACGGTCCCGTTCGATTCGGCGACCGGCGGCATCCTGCGGCATTTGCCGATCAATGTGACCATGCGCCATTTCAAGCCCGGGCCCAACCTGATCGAGCTCGAGGCCGTGCTTTTGACGGAGCAGGACAAGGCCTGTGCGCCGGGTGCGCCAGCCTCGACGGATCCGCGTTTTGCACTGTTCGACACGTCCGAACTTCATATGCCCAACTTCGCGCGGATCGGTCGGCGGCCCAATCTCGCCGCGATGTCGGGCGCGGCGGCACCCTATCGCAACAGCGCGGGCGTGATCCCGCTCTTCATTGACCGGGCCGATGCCGACACCTTGTCGGCCGCTGCCACGTTCCTGGCACGGTTGGGGGTGGCCGGCGGGCGGCCGATCGCGGTCGAGATGATTGCCTCGCCTTTGGCCGCTGGCACGCGCAATGCGCTCTTCATCGGTACGTTGCCCGAATTGCCGAAAACTGTGCTGACGCAAGTCGGTATCGATCCCAGCCGCCAGATGTCCTGGGGCAGCGCACAGGCCGTCGGGCGCGGCGCGGATACCCAGAAGGCGATCGATGAATGGCAGACGCGCCTGAGTGGCGGCGCCTGGCGCACCCAGATCACGGCTCTTCAGGATTGGGTAAAGCAGGAGTTCGACATCTCCCTGAGTTCGCTACGCATTCTGCCGCAGGAACAAAGCGATTTTGTCCCTCCGGAAACGGCAACCTTGCTCCTCGCTCAAGGGGCAAACCCCACGGATGACGCCACGTGGACGCTGGTTGCAGCGCCGTCCGCCAAACAGTTGAGCGATGGGGTGTCGGCACTTGCCGACATCGATCAATGGCGAGAGATCGCCGGGCACATCTCGACCTACGAGCCGGCAACCAACGCCGTCAAGGTGGTGCCGGTCGCCAATTTCAGTTTCGTGCAGACAAGGCCGGCCTCGTTTGGCAATTACCGGCTGATCATTGCCAACTGGCTGTCGAGCAACATTCTTTTCTACGCCGTGCTGCTCGTAACACTATCGGTGCTGCTGGGCCTCGCCACGTCATCCATGCTCAGTCGGCTCGGGCGCCGCCCATGATCTGGCGCACGGTTCTTCTCCTCACCCTGGCTCTTGTCGTCGCTCTGCCTCAGACGCGCGCGGCAGCCCAGGGACGGGGCGAGACCGTGAGCGCCGAGGATTGGCAGAAGTATAAGACAAAGTTCCTCGATCCCGGTGGGCGCATTATCGATGACGGTAACGGCGGCATCAGCCACAGCGAGGGACAAGGTTATGGTTTGTGGCTGGCGGTGCTTGCCGGCAGCGCTGCCGATTTCGAGCTGATCTGGTCCTTTACCCGTCGCGAGCTGCTTTTGCGCGACGACGGACTTGCCGCCTGGAAATGGAGCCCGAGCGAAAAGCCGCATGTGATCGATATCAACAATGCGACCGACGGCGATATCCTGATCGCCTATGCGCTGACGCTTGCCGGCGAACGGTGGAAGCGAAAGGACTACCTCTCGGCGGCCTCCAAGATCGCGAAAGCAATCCTCGACCGGACCGTGATCGACTACGGCGGCCGAACCTTGCTGCTGCCGGGGGTTGCCGGTTTTTCCGCAACCGATCGCGAAGACGGTCCCGTCGTCAACCCTTCCTACTGGATCTTCGAGGCCTTCCCTGTCCTTGATCGCGTCGCGCCTTCGCCGATATGGGCGGCGCTGGCGAATGATGGTCGCAAGATGCTTGATCAACTGCAGCTCGGCCCGCGAAAGATGCCGGCCGATTGGATCAGCGCCAAAACGCGCCTGAAGGCGGCGCAGGGCTTCCCGGCGGAATTCGGCTACAATTCGCTGCGCATTCCGCTCTACCTGGTTCGGGCAGACATCGATGACGCCGAATTGCTTTCAAGATTGCGGCAGGGCATGCTTGGTGCCAATGGCGAATTGCTCATCAGCGACGTAACGACAGGGGCTGTTCGGGCGACGCTGACGGACCCCGGTTATCAATTTGTTAACCATATTCTGGCCTGTCTCATGGAGCGGGCTCCGTTGCCCGACAGCGTCAAGGTGTTCAGCCCGACGCAATATTACCCTTCGACACTGCACCTCCTCGGGTTGTCTTATGCGAAGGAGAAGCGTCCGGAGTGTCTATGAAGTCCTCAACCGTTGTCATCGCCGGAATCATCCTCACGGCGGTCGGGATTGTCGGATTTACCGACGATGGGCTTCTGCGCAAGAATTGGGCCGGCAACGCCGGTGCGCCAGCGACGGGCCCTGACGGAGGCGCGCTTCCCGACGAGGCGTCGTTCGGTGTCGTGGACAGAGGTTCGAGAGGCGCAGCGCCTGAGTTTCGGCAGGTCACGCAGAATACGCAGCCCGCCGATGCGAGGCGGTCGCAGGCAACGGCGCCGGTGGTAGACGAATCGGCACTGCGCTACTTCGCCAGCAAGGGTGATACCGCTCGACTGCAGGCCGAGATATCACGGCTGAGGGCGCTCTATCCCGATTGGACGCCGCCCAAGGACCCACTTGCGGTTCCGCGTAACAAGGATGTCCAGCTCGAAACGATGTGGCAGCTCTATTCGGAGGGGCGCTACGCCGAGGTTCGAAAGGCGATCGCCGAGCGCCAGGCAAGCGAGGCCGCCTGGAAACCGCCGGCCGATCTGCTCGAGCGGCTGAACGTCGCCGAAGCACGGGCGCGCCTGGTGAATGCCTCCGATCTCAAGCAGTACGAGACGGTCATCGAGGTTGCGGCGAGCACACCGAGCCTGTTGACGTGCTCGGAAGTGGATGTGCTGTGGCGGGTGGCCGATGCCTTCACCGAGACCAAACGTCCCGATCGCGCCCGAGACGCCTATCTCTACGTGCTGAAGAATTGCGAGAACGCTCCGGAGCGGCTGGCGACGGTGCAGAAGGCGGTTTCCGGACTGCCCTATGAGATGGCGCAGGAGATTTTGGCCCACGAACGGACAGCACCTGGAGGCGCTGCCGAGTTCGAAAGCATTCGCGACGACCTGGCGCGCCGCTTCGTTGCGGAAGGCGACGCGGATGGCAAGCTGGCGGTCGATCCCAAATATATCCAGCGCCTCGAACGCCTGGTCGAAACCGAGGGCATGGCGAGTGACGCGCTGCTCCTGGGCTGGTACCAGCTTCGCCGGGAGAATATCAGCGCGGCCGAACAATGGTTCCGTCGCGCCCACGACAAGGAAGATTCAGCCTCCGCGTCGCAAGGCCTGGCGCTGACCTTGATCGCCCGCAAGGCGCATGAGGATGCGGAAAAAGTACTGTATCCCTGGCGCGATACGTCGACCGATGCCAAGGCGACCTATTTTGCCGCGACGGCAAACCTGCTGGCGATCGAGCCACCGGTCACGCTGAGCGAGGAAGTACTGACCCGGATCGCGCAGGAGACGACCAAAGGGCGTGATCCGGCCACGGCGCAGCAGTTCGGCTGGTATGCCCGTGCCATGGAACAACCGGCGACGGCCGCACAATGGTTTGCCACCGCGCTTCGCTGGAAGCCCGATGACGAACCTTCGGCCTATGGCCTGGCGCTCAGCCGCAACCAGCTGGGCGATGCTGCCGGCGTCGCCGAGATCCAGCGGCTCTGGGCGGGGCGCTCGGAGCGCATCGCCCTCCTCGGCGAGACCGAGGAGGAACGGCGCGACGCCATCGCCCGGCAACAACAGCCGCTTGCGCGAGAGCCGGCACCGATAGCTGATGCGGAGCGAAGGTCACCTGCAGTCGTGACGGAGGCCGCGCCACGAACGACGACACGCTATGTGGTCGAGCAGCCGGTTGCCGTTGCTCGCCGACCACAAGCGGCCGGCAGGGCGGTAACGGGATGCCGGACGACCATCAACCCGGCGCGGCTGTCGCCGCAGGCGCGCTGACGCGCGGCTGGTGCCTGATGGATCTGAACCGCCCGCTGGAAGCGGCCGAATCCTTCGAGGTCGCCCTGCAGGCACCAGCATTGCAAATGCGCGAAGATGCCGCTTATGGCCAGAGCCTCGCCTATCTCAGGGCCGGGCTGACCAACAAGGCTGCGGTCGCCGCAACGAAATCAACACAGAGCCGTGGTCGGGCCGAAGAACTCCAGAGCGCGATCCTCGCCGACCGGGCGATTGCCGCTTTCGATGCCAAACGTTATCGCGAGACGCTGATTTTTCTCGATCAGTTGGGGCAGATCTCGACGCAGCGGTCCGACCTGATGGTGCTGCGCGGTTACGCCTATCTCAGTCTCAAGTATTACGCCGAAGCCCGACGTATCTTCGAGGCAGTCGCTGCCACCGGCAATCGTGAGGCGCAGCGCGGCCTTGCCGATGTCGGCAAGGCGCAGGAGATCTGGCCGAACAAGTAAACGCTTCGCAAGCGATTCCGTCGCGACACGACAGTTGCCGCGAGCCAGATTGGCCGAAGCACCTTCACGCAGCGGATGTATCGCCAAACGTTCCTAAACTTTGCAGATCGTGCTTCCCGGATTTCCTCTTTGGAAGGAAATTAGCGGGACGCGGTGTTATCGTCGCTCGACATCGCGGCGTTGATATCATTGCAATCGCCGCGTTGCGCGTAGAGGATGGAGCGCAGACCGGCCAGTTGGTGGTGAGGAGATCACTGATAGGGTCGAGGGGAGGAGACGAGAGATGTTTCAGGGCGGATTGAGCTTCGCGCTCGGCGAGGACATTGACGCGTTGCGCGATAGCGTGCGCCGTTTTGCGACTGAGCGTATCGCGCCGCTGGCGGCGGAAACCGATCGCAACAACGCTTTCCCGACGCCACTCTGGCGTGAGATGGGAGATCTCGGGCTGCTCGGCATCACCGCCGACGAGGCCTATGGCGGTGCGGGCATGGGCTATGTCGCCCATTGCGTCGCCATGGAAGAGATCAGCCGCGCCTCCGCCTCCGTCGGCTTGAGCTACGGCGCCCATTCCAATCTCTGCGTCAACCAGATCAGCCGCAACGGCAACGAGGCGCAGAAGGCGCGCTACCTGCCGAAACTGATCTCCGGCGAACATGTCGGCGCACTCGCCATGTCCGAACCGGGAGCGGGCTCCGACGTCGTTTCCATGACGCTTCGGGCCGAGAAGCGCGGCGACCGCTACGTTCTCAACGGTGGCAAGATGTGGATTACCAACGGCCCGGATGCGGACGTGCTGGTCGTCTACGCCAAGACGGACCCAAGTGCCGGTCCGCGCGGAATTACCGCCTTCCTCGTCGAAAAAGACTTTGCTGGCTTTTCCACCGGCCAGAAGCTCGACAAGCTCGGCATGCGCGGCTCGAACACCTGCGAGTTGATCTTCCGGGATTGCGAGGTGCCGGCGGAAAATATTCTCGGCAACGAAGGCGGCGGTGTCCGAGTGCTGATGTCGGGCCTCGATTATGAGCGTGTCGTTCTGTCCGCCGGACCGCTCGGCATCATGTCCGCTTGCCTTGACGTCGTCGTCCCCTATCTCCACGAGCGCAAGCAGTTTGGCCAGGCGATCGGCGAGTTCCAGCTCATGCAGGGCAAGCTTGCCGACATGTATGTGACGGCGAACGCGGCGCGCGCCTATGTCTATGCGGTGGCTGCAGCCTGCGATCGTGGTGAGACCACCCGCAAGGACGCGGCCGGCTGTATTCTTTATGCGGCCGAGAAGGCAACGGCGCTGGCGCTCGAAGCCATCCAGGCGCTCGGCGGTAACGGCTACACCAACGACTATCCGGCCGGGCGGCTGTTGCGTGACGCCAAGCTCTACGAGATCGGTGCCGGAACCAGTGAAATCCGCCGCATGCTGATCGGCCGCGAGCTGTTCACCGAGACCAGATAGACGCCAGGGTAGACCTCCGAAGCCACAATCAGGCTCGATCGAATGAGGACTTCATGACTGTTCTGAAATCTCACATCTCGCCCTCGTCCGACGTGTTCAAGGCCAATCAGGCGGCGATGGCGGAGGCGATTACGACTGTGGAGGACGCCGTCAAGATGGCGGCCGGCGGTGGAGGCGAGACGGCGCGCGAGCGCCATGTCAGCCGCGGCAAACTGCTGCCGCGCGACCGCGTCGCCTCGCTGATCGACCCGGCAACGCCCTTCCTCGAAATCTGCTCGACGGCCGCACACGGCATGTATAACGGCGATGCGCCGGCAGCGGGTCTCATCACCGGTATCGGCCGGGTGTCCGGCCGCGAATGCATGATCGTTTGCAACGACCCGACCGTCAAAGGCGGGACCTATTATCCCATGACGGTCAAGAAGCATCTGCGTGCGCAGGAGATTGCCGCCGAGAACCAGTTGCCGTGCATCTACCTGGTCGATTCCGGCGGCGCCAACCTGCCGAACCAGGACGAGGTCTTTCCCGACCGGGAGCATTTCGGTCGGATCTTTTACAACCAGGCCAACATGTCGGCGGCCGGAATTCCGCAGATCGCCGTTGTCATGGGATCGTGCACCGCAGGTGGCGCCTATGTGCCGGCCATGTCGGACGAGACGATCATCGTCGAGGGTCAGGGCACGATCTTCCTGGCCGGCCCGCCGCTGGTGCGCGCGGCGACCGGTGAAGTGGTCTCGGCCGAGGACCTTGGCGGCGCCGACGTGCACACGCGTCTCTCCGGTGTTGCCGACCATATGGCGCGCGATGATGCGCATGCGCTGGCGCTTGCCCGCCGTGCGGTCGCCGCACTCAACCGCCGCAAACCGACGTCGGTGGAATTGCAGAGCCCGGAGCCGCCGCTTTACGATCCGCAGGAGATCGCCGGCATCGTGCCGGCGGACCTGCGCACGCCCTATGACATCCGCGAAGTCATCGCCCGACTTGTCGATGGCTCCCGCTTCGACGAGTTCAAGGCGCGCTACGGCACCACGCTCGTCTGCGGTTTCGCGCATGTCCACGGCGTTCCCGTCGGCATCATCGCCAACAATGGCGTGCTTTTTTCGGAATCGGCGCTGAAGGGTGCGCACTTCGTCGAGCTTTGCGCCCAGCGCAAGATCCCGCTGGTGTTCCTGCAAAACATCACCGGCTTCATGGTCGGCCGCAAATATGAGACCGAAGGCATCGCCAAGCACGGCGCCAAGCTGGTCACGGCCGTGGCGACGGCGCAGGTGCCGAAAATCACCATGCTGGTCGGCGGATCGTTCGGTGCCGGCAACTATGGCATGTGCGGTCGCGCCTTCTCGCCGCGGTTCCTCTGGACCTGGCCCAACAGCCGGATTTCTGTAATGGGCGGCGAACAGGCGGCCGGCGTGTTGTCGACGGTGCGCGGCGAGGCGCTGAAGCGCGCCGGAACGCCCTGGAACGAGGAAGAGGAAGCCAAGTTCCGGCAGCCGGTTCTCGATCTCTTCGAGCGCCAGAGCCATCCGCTCTATGCCTCGGCCCGGCTCTGGGACGACGGCGTCGTCGACCCGCGCAAGAGCCGCGACGTTCTCGGGTTGTCCCTGTCGGCGGCGCTCAATGCGCCAATAGAAGATACGCGTTTCGGCCTGTTCAGAATGTAGGGAGATCGCGATGAAGCGCGAAAACGTCAACGCCAAGAATGCGCCGCAACCCCGTGGCGGCTATTCGCAAGCCGTGCGGCTCGAGAATTTCGAGCGACTGGTTTTCGTCAGCGGCCAGGTGCCGCTCAATTCCGACGACGTGCTGCCCGACGGCTTCGAGGCACAGGCGCGCCAGGTCTGGCTGAACATTGACGCCCAATTGAAGGCCGCCGGCATGAGCAAGGCCGATATCGTCAAGGTGACGGCCTTTCTCGCCGATCGCAACCACACCATGGCCAACCGCGCGGCCCGTGCCGAATATCTCGGTCCGCTCGCGCCGGCGATGACGGTGGTGATTGCCGGCATCTTCGATTCCGGTTGGTTGCTCGAAGTCGAAGTGATCGCGGCACAATAGGGCGGGCCATATGCCGATGTTTTCAAAGCTTCTGATTGCCAACCGCGGTGAGATCGCCTGCCGCGTCATCCGCACGGCCCGGCGCCTGGGCATCCGCACTGTCGCCGTTTATTCCGATGCCGATGTCGACGCTTTACATGTGACGTTGGCGGACGAGGCGATCCGCATCGGACCGCCAACAGCCTCCGAGAGCTATCTTTCGATCGAGCGGATCGTGGCTGCGGCTCGGTCCGTCAACGCGGATGCCATTCACCCGGGCTACGGTTTCCTGTCGGAAAACGCCAATTTTGCCGAGGCGGTCGAGGCCGCGGGCATGACTTTCGTCGGCCCGTCGCCGGACGCTATTCGCGCGATGGGGCTGAAGGATGCGGCCAAGGCGCTGATGCAACAGGCCGGCGTGCCCGTTGTCCCCGGTTATCACGGTGACGAGCAGGAGCCATCCTTCCTGGCGGACCGGGCGGCTGACGTCGGCTTTCCCGTACTCATCAAGGCGCGCGCAGGTGGCGGCGGCAAGGGGATGCGCAAGGTCGAGCAGCCGCACGAGTTTGCTGCGGCCCTTGAAGCAGCGCGCCGCGAAGCCGAAGCCGCCTTCGGCGACGGCGCGGTGCTCATCGAGAAATACCTGACCAAGCCGCGTCACATCGAAGTCCAGGTCTTCGGCGACCGCCACGGCAATATCCTGCATCTGTTCGAGCGCGACTGCTCGCTGCAGCGCCGCCATCAGAAAGTGATCGAGGAGGCGCCGGCGCCCGGCATGACGGCGGAGGTTCGCCGCGCCATGGGCGAGGCCGCGGTCAAGGCTGCGCGCGCCATCGGCTATGTCGGTGCGGGCACGGTCGAATTCATCGCCGATGTCACCAACGGGCTCTGGCCGGACCAGTTCTATTTCATGGAAATGAACACCCGGCTTCAGGTGGAGCATCCGGTCACCGAGGCGATCACGGGCATTGACCTCGTCGAGTGGCAGTTGCGCGCCGCTGTCGGCGAGGCCTTGCCAAAGCGACAGAATGAAATCGCCATTGATGGCTGGGCGTTCGAGGCACGGATCTATGCCGAGGATCCGGCGCGCGGCTTCCTGCCGGCAACCGGGCGGCTCGCAACGCTCGATTTTCCTGTAGACGGCGTCCGCGTCGATGCCGGCGTCCGGCAGGGCGACGTCATCGCCCCCTACTACGACCCGCTGATCGCCAAGCTGATCGTACACGGGCCGAGCCGCTCGTCGGCGCTGGCGCGGCTGGAGAGCGCCCTCAAAGCCTGCCGTATCGGCGGTACCATCACCAATCTCGATTTCTTGGCCCGCCTCGCTGCAGAGCCCGAGTTTCGCGCCGGGCGCCGGATACCGGCCTTATCGACCGGGCAATCGATCAATTGACGACGCCTGTGGTGCCGAGTGACGAGGCGCTGGCACTGGCGGCGATCGCCGCCACCGGCGTGCTGCAGCCGATGAAATCCGACGATCCCTGGTCGTCGCTCGGTCACTGGCAGATCTGGGGGGATGCTCATAGAAGCATTGCCGTCGACCACGCCGGCGGGCGATCGGTCGTCACGCTTGCCGCGCGCGGGCGCGATCAGTTCGCAGTGCGGGCTGGCGAAAGCACCTTTCCGGTGCTTGTGCTCGATCGGTTCGACGATGGCGCCCGTGTGGAGATCTCCGGCGAGCAACGCGTCTTCCGCTTCCTGCGCGAGCATGAAACCATCACGCTCTTCGTCAGTGGCGAGACCTTCGTTCTTCGCCTTCCCGATGCGCTCGCCACCGCCCACGCCGGTGAGGCGGCGGAGGACGAGCTTGCCGCTCCGATGCCCGGCATCGTCAAGCTCATCCATGTTCGCGCCGGCGACGTGGTCACGAAGGGCCAACCGCTCGTGGTGATGGAAGCGATGAAAATGGAGCTGACGCTGGCAGCGTCGCGTGCGGGCGTCATCGAGAGCGCGCTGGTAACGCCAGGCGAACAGGTAAGCGCCGGCGCGATCCTCGTCGTGTTGCAACCGGAGCGCAGCGAATGAGCGTGCTGGCGCCAGAACATGTCACACTTGTCGAAATGGCGCCACGCGACGGCTTGCAGAACGAGAAGCGGCTTGTCGACACGAAGGACAAGATCCACCTTGTCGATCTGCTGTCGGACTGTGGTTACCAGCGCATAGAGGTCACGAGCTTCGTCAGCCCGAAATGGGTGCCGCAAATGGCGGATGCGTCGGCTGTCATGGCCGGGATAAAGCGTCGACCGGGTACGCGCTACGCGGCGCTGACGCCGAACTTGCAGGGCTTCGATGCGGCTCTGGCGGCCAAGGCCGACGAGGTTGCGATCTTCGCGTCGGCGTCTGAGACCTTCTCGCAGAAGAACATCAATTGTTCGATTGCCGAAAGCATCGAGCGCTTTCGCCCGGTTGCAGAGGCCTGCCGCGCCAGTGCTGTGCCGTTGCGAGGCTATGTCAGCTGCGTTGTCGAGTGCCCCTATGAAGGCGCGATCGCGCCGGAGAGCGCTGCCCAAGTGGCCGCCGCCTTGATGGTGCTTGGCTGTTACGAGATCAGCCTTGGCGACACGATCGGGCGCGGCACGCCCGAGGCGGTCGACGCGATGTTGGCGGCCGTGCTGGCTCATGTTCCGGCCGAACAATTGGCGGGCCATTTTCACGACACGTCCGGGCGAGCGCTCGACAATATCGGAGTCGCGCTCGAGCGCGGCTTGCGTGTCTTCGACGCTTCTGCCGGTGGCCTTGGCGGCTGCCCCTATGCGCCGGGCGCCGCAGGGAATGTCGATACGCTTGATGTCAATGCCTTTGTCATCGGGCGCGGGTTTTCGACGGGGCTGGATGCGGCAAGGCTCGAAGATGCGGCCGCCTTCGCACGATCGCTGAGGAGTGCTGGCTGATGTTCGAAACGATCCGATACGCCGTCGATGCGAAGGGCGTCGCCCGCCTGACGCTGGCGCAACCGCAGAAGCACAACGCGCTTTCCGCAATCATGATCGGTGAACTGACTGAGGCGGCGGAGCGACTGTCAGTGGATGTCACCGTCCGCGTCGTGGTGCTCGATGCCGAAGGCCGCAGTTTCTGCGCCGGCGGCGATCTCAACTGGATGCGCGAGCAGTTCGACGCGGACCGGCCGACCCGGATCGCCGAGGCGACCCGTCTGGCGTTGATGTTCAAGGCGCTGAACGAGATCGCCAAGCCGGTCATCGCACGGGTGCACGGCAATGCCTTCGGCGGCGGCGTCGGCCTCATGAGCATCTGCGATGCCGTCATTGCGTCGTCCGATGCGCGCTTCGGCCTGACCGAAACCCGGCTCGGCCTCATTCCGGCGACCATCAGCCCCTACGTCGTTGCCCGCATCGGCGAGGGCAGGGCGCGGCCTCTGTTCATGTCCGCACGCCTGTTCAGCGCCGAAGAGGCAAGGGATGCCGGTCTGGTGACGGCCATTGCTGCCCCCGATGCGCTTGATGCGGCAATTGCGGCCGAGGTCGAACCCTATCTCCAGACAGCGCCCGGTGCGACCGGACGGGCGAAACGGCTTGCCCGTTCGCTCGGACAGCCGATCACCGAAGAGACTATTGCCGCGACGATCGAGCAGCTTGCCGATTGCTGGGAGTCCGATGAGGCGCGCGAAGGCGTTGCCGCCTTCTTCGAACGGCGCGAGCCCTCTTGGCGACAGGCATCGCTTCCTTGATTTGAGCAGATTTTGAGCCTATTTTGATCAGGTGATGATCAAGATAAGATCGGAATGCGCCATGTCAGCCGTCGGCTTCAACATCTCTGCCTCCCATTTCGGCGAAAGCCAGTCGTCGTTTCTGTCTGCCCGGCTGGTCGCGGATCGTCTGGGCGTGACACTTGCGGAACTGGCGAAGCTGATCGACGTCGCACGCAACACGCTGACGGCGAAGTCGAGCGCGCGCAAGGTCGACGCGGCTCTCAGCAAAGTCGTGCGTATCCTCGCCATGGCTGCCGAAATGGCGGGCGACGAGAGCCGGGCCGTGATCTGGTTCAAGCACCAGCCGATCCCCGGATGGGCGGGCAAGACTGCCTATGATCTTGCCCGAGAGGGCAAGGCAGACAAGGTGCTTGCCTATCTCGAGGCCGTGCGTTCGGGTGTCTACGCCTGATGTCGGAGAGTGAGCCGGTGCGCCTCTGGCGCGCCTATGTGCCCCGCTGGGCCCACGCTCCGCTTTCGGGCGAT
The DNA here is from genome assembly GCF_001976035.1 of Ensifer sp. 1H6. Lineage (NCBI taxonomy): Bacteria > Pseudomonadati > Pseudomonadota > Alphaproteobacteria > Hyphomicrobiales > Rhizobiaceae > Ensifer > Ensifer sp. 1H6. Next base: position 59,716 of record NZ_MOAI01000036.1, read on the forward strand.
GGTGCCGCGCGCTTCGGCGGCCGCTGGAACCCGGTCGGCCTGCCGACGATTTACGCGGCGCGCGAACTGTCGACCGCCTGGGCGGAATATAACCAGAGCTTTGTCCAGCATCCCGCTTTGATCGCTCAGCTTGAACTGCGGCATGCGTGGCTGGCCGATATGATGGCGCCGGATGTGCTTGCGGATTTCGGCGTTACTGATGATATCCACCGGGAGGAGTGGCGCGACGCACTGGATCAAGGCGTGGTGCCGGCGACGCACCGTCTGCAGGCGGAGTTGACCAGCCGTGGTTTCGATGGGCTGATCTACCCGTCCTTCATGTCCCCGGGCGGCAGCTGCGTCGCGCTCTGGCGATGGAATGCCGGCGGGGCGGAGTTGACGGTGATCGATCCGGAAAGCCGCTTGCCGAAGACGCCGGCGTCCTGGCTCTGAGGCCGATACGCCCAGTCAAAAAACCTTGCCGGGGTTCAGGATGCCCTTCGGGTCAAGCGCGTGCTTGATCCGGCGCATGACCTCAAGCTCAGCCGCACTTCGCGAATGGCCGAGGAACTCCCGCTTCAAGGTGCCGATGCCGTGTTCGGCGGAGATCGAGCCGCGATAGCGCCGAACGATGTCATAGACGATGCCGTCGACCGCGTGCTGCGTGCTCTCGTCGCTTCCCGGCGTGGAAAAAGCGATGTGCAGATTGCTGTCGGCAACATGCCCGAAGAAGGAGATGTGCGCCTGCGGGAAACGGGCGGCGAGCGCCGCGCCGCATTCGGCCGCGAAACGGCCGATTTCGCCGATCGGCAGGCTGACGTCGAGATTGATCAGCGCCGGCAGCAAGCGGTCCATCGCGTGGCCCTCGCGCACCTGCCAGAAGAGCCGGCTTTCTTTCTCCGACTGGGCGATCAGAGCATTGACGATGACATCGTCTTCCAGTGCGGCGCCGAGGAAGGTCTCAAATTCCTCGCTGTCGGTCTCGTGGCCCTGGACATCCTGTTCCACGATCACCGCAAAGGCGGGGGACGTCTCGAAAAAGCGCTGTCCCTCCGCCTCGCAGTTGAAGTGAAAATAGTCTTCCCACATGGCCTCGAAGGCCGAGAGGCCAGGAAGTCCTCTTTGTGCTCGCGCCAGGAAGGCGACGACCTGGTCATAGGTCTGAAGCGCGCAGAGCGCCGTCAGCCGTCCGGACGGCCGCGGCTTCAACCGCAGGACGGCGCGTGTGATGACGCCGAGCGTGCCCTCCGAACCGATGAAATACTGGCGCAGATCATAGCCGGTGTTGTTCTTGATCATCTTGCTGAGCGACGAGAGGATCGTGCCATCGGCAAGCACGGTTTCAAGCCCCAGGACGTTGTCACGCGTGACGCCATGGCCGATGACGCGGATGCCGCCGGCATTGGTGGCGAGATTGCCGCCGATCTGGCAGGAGCCGCGGGCGCCGAGGTCTATCGGCAGCAGGAAGCCTGCATCGTCGGCGGCGCGCTGGGCGACCTCGAGCGGCGTGCCGGCAAGGACGGTCATGGTTGCGGAAAGCGGATCGATTTCCTCAACGCCGGTCAGGCGTTCGAGCGAGATGGAAATCGCGTCCTCGTCCGGGTTCGCGCCGCCGGCAAGGCCGGTCAGCCCACCTTGTACGACGACCGCCTGGCCATGGGCGTTGCATATGCGGAGGGTCGCTGCGACTTCCTCTGTGTTCGCAGGGCGGATGACGGCCTTCGGAAGATAACGTCCGGTGAGGCTGGCGTCGCTGCGATAGCGCTCGCCGATGTCAGTGCCGGTCAGCACGGCATCGCCGAGTGCCTGTTTCAGATCGTCAATAACGGACATGCGCCTCGTCTCCCGCTTCTCTCACCGCATGAGGTGCTGTAGCGCATCTCGGCAGAAACGGGAAATGGCTTGGAGGCGAGATGAGGATCGGGCGCTGAGAAGCCGTCAGGTCCCGGTGCGTGCCAGTTCGAACGGTTGGACCGGCGCCTCCGCCTCGACGTCTGCGCTTGGCACCTCGTTGCCCGCCTTCTCGTCCCTGAACAACTTCCACTTTGTCGGGCGGAATGCGACCCTTGCGCGGTCCTGTGTTGTGGTGCGTTCGGGCGGCAGTTCGATTTCGGCATGCGGATGGTTGCGGCCGAGGTCGAGTTCGAGATGGC
>NZ_MOAI01000037.1:0-58945 GCF_001976035.1 Ensifer sp. 1H6
ATCCGGCGCTTTCCGCCGCATCGTCGCTGAAGCCGGAACTGGTCGAAGGCCTCGACATCCTGATCGTGCGCGAGTTGACCGGCGGTGTCTATTTCGGCGAGCCGAAGGAAATCATCGATCTCGGCAACGGCCAGAAGCGCGGCATCGACACCCAGGTCTACGACACCTACGAGATCGAGCGCATCGCCGGCGTTGCTTTCGAACTGGCCCGCACCCGTCAGAACCGTGTCTGCTCGATGGAAAAGCGCAACGTCATGAAGTCGGGCGTGTTGTGGAACCAGGTGGTGACCGAAACCCACAAGGCGAAATATTCCGATGTCCAGCTCGAGCATATGCTGGCTGACGCCGGCGGCATGCAACTGGTGCGCCAGCCCAAGCAGTTCGACGTCATCGTCACCGACAACCTGTTCGGCGACATGCTGTCGGATGTGGCGGCGATGCTGACCGGCTCGCTCGGCATGCTGCCTTCGGCCTCGCTCGGTGCACCGGATGGTGTCACCGGCAAGCGCAAGGCGCTCTACGAGCCGGTGCACGGTTCGGCCCCTGACATTGCCGGCAAGGGCATCGCCAACCCGATCGCCATGATCGCCTCGTTTGCCATGTGCCTGCGCTACTCCTTCAACCTGGTGACGGAAGCCGACAACCTGGAAAAGGCGATCGCCACCGTGCTCGACAAGGGCATCCGCACCGGCGACATCATGGCCGAAGGCGCACGCCAGGTCGGAACCGTCGAAATGGGCGAAGCCATCCTCTCCGAGTTCAAGGCGCTGTCTGCCTGATACGAGCATTTCCAGGAAAAGTGCGAAGCGGTTTTCCGCCAGGAAATGCGTAAAACAAAAAGCTTGAACGTTTCCGCGGCATCGTCTGAAGCGGAAACGTTCAAGCAAGAGGCGCGCCCGATCGGGCAGCGCCCCGCAAGTTGTCAGAACACCTCCGGAGCGATCCGGAGGTGTTTTGCATTCGACAGTCTTGAATTCGACGGCCGAACCGACACATGCAGGCAGATGCTGCGAGCAATGAGGGGCGGCGAGGGACCGCATTCTCGCATGCAGACCGTTTGGAAAGGCCGACATGAACCGACCGCTCGCATCAACCGGATGGATCCTGGTGACGACACTGATCCTCGTACTCGCCTTCATTCCGCTCGATCCGTTTCTGTCGACGCGGGCGCAGGAACTGCCCGAGGGCATCGTCGCCTTCAATCGCCTGATTACCGACTTCGGCACCTTCGGCTGGATGATTTATGTCTCGGGTCTGGTGCTTGCCGTCGCCTTCATCCTGCAGCGTGCCGTTGGCCAGGCGCCGTTTCAGCGCAAAGCCCGAACTGTCCGCAACCTTGCTGCCTATTTCTTGCTGACGATCGGCACTGCCAGTGTGCTCGTGCATGTGCTGAAGTTCCTGATCGGGCGGGCAAGGCCCGAGCTTCTGGTGGATCTCGGTGCCTACAGCCTGACGCCGTTTACCGGCGACACCCTGTTCGAAAGCTTTCCATCCGGTCATTCGACGGCGGCGGGTGCTTTTTTCGGCGCCTTTGCCATGCTTCTGCCGAAGCTGCGGCCGTTGTTTTTCGTGATGGCATTGGTCATCGGGGTCTCGCGCGTCATCGTCGGCGCCCACTATCCGAGCGACGTTGCTGCCGGGCTGCTGCTTGGCCTATGGACATCTATGATGGTGGCGTTTCTCTTCGCCAAACGCGGCTGGCTTTTCCGCGCCGACGAGGGCGGTTGGCCTATCCCAAAGCGAACAGGCTCCCGCCCATAAAAAAGCCGGCGCGGAAAGCCGCGCCGGAGTCGGGAGAGCCGTGATGCCTCTCGGGGAAGTCTTTAGTCCATCGCGTGGATGTCGCGATCCTTGGTTTCCGGCAGGAACAACATGCCGATGACCAGGGTGATGCCCGCAAAGACGATCGGGTACCAGAGACCGTAGTAGATATCGCCCTGAGCCGCGCTCATCGCGAAGGCCGTGGCCGGCAGCAAGCCACCGAACCAACCGTTGCCGATATGGTAGGGCAGGGACATGCCGGTGTAGCGGATGCGGGTCGGGAACAGTTCGACCAGCAGGGCGGCAATCGGGCCGTAGACCATCGTCACGTAGATGACGAGAACGGTCAGAACGGCGATGATCATCGTCCAGTTGACGTTGGCAGGATCCGCCACCATTGCGTAGCTGCCGCCCTTGGCGATCGTGTAGACAGCCATTTCGGTGGCGGCGCCGACTTCGTCCTTGGTCAGGAGCTTGTCGGCAATGAGCTTGTCGGCAGGAACCATGGTCTTTTCGCCGCCGCGAACGGCAGCGGCATCAAGCGCCAGTTCCGGATTGGCGGCGACGAAGCCGTCAAGCTTGGATTCCGGAACCTTTGCCGCACCACGAACCAGCGGGTAGCCGGCATCATGGAGAGCCATGTTGGTCTGCTTTTCGAAGCCGGCGTTGGCAGCCTTGGCACCATCGCCTGCAGCGATCGCGTCATAGCTGTTGATCGTCGTTTCGCCGACCTCCACAGTCGCGGCAGTCCCCGCCGCAGCGGTCGTTACCACGTCATAGGGAACCGAGTTCTTGGTCAGGAACGCGGTTGCGATGTCGCACGAGGTCGTGAACTTCGCGGTACCGGTCGGGTTGAACTGGAACTTGCAGTCGCCCGGTGCCGCGGTCACGGTCGCCCGTACCGTTGCCTGGGCCTGAGCGAGCGCCGGGTTACCGGCCCAGGTCAGCGCCTTGAACAGCGGGAAGTAGGTGAGCATGGCAAGCAGCAGGCCGGCCATGATGATCGGCTTGCGGCCGATCTTGTCGGAGAGCCAGCCGAAGAGCACGAAGAAGCCCGTACCGATCAGCAGTGAGGCGGCGACCATGATATTGGCCGATTGGCCGTCCACCTTGAGCACGCCCGTCAGGAAGAACAGCGCGTAGAACTGACCGGAGTACCAGACGACGGCCTGGCCGACGACGGCGCCGAACAGTGCCAGAAGCGCGATCTTGGCGTTCTTCCACTGGCCGAAGGCTTCCGACAACGGTGCCTTGGAACCCTTGCCCTCTTCCTTCATCTTCTTGAAGGCCGGCGACTCGTTCATCTTCAGGCGGATCCAGACGGAAACGCCGAGAAGCACGACCGAGACCAGGAACGGAACGCGCCAGCCCCAGGCTGCAAACGCTTCTTTGCCCACCAGGTACTGGACGAGCAGGATCACCACCAGCGACAAGAACAGACCGAGCGTTGCCGTGGTCTGGATCCACGAGGTGAAGTAACCGCGACGCCCGTGCGGCGCGTGTTCGGCCACGTAGGTTGCAGCGCCGCCATATTCACCGCCGAGCGCCAGGCCCTGAAGCATGCGCAGAGCGATGAGCAGGATCGGCGCAGCGATGCCGATCGAGGCAGCGCCAGGCAGGATGCCGACCAGGAAGGTCGACAGACCCATGATCAGGATCGTCACGAGGAAGGTGTATTTGCGGCCGACGAGGTCGCCGAGGCGACCGAAGACCAGAGCGCCGAACGGGCGAACCAAGAAGCCCGCGGCAAACGCCAGAAGCGCGAAGATGTTTCGCGTCGTTTCCGGGTAGGAGCTGAAGAAGGTCGCGCCGATGTAAACGGCGAGCGAACCGTAGAGATAGAAATCGTACCATTCGAATACGGTACCAAGCGACGAGGCGAAGATGACCTTCTTCTCCTCGCCGGTCATCGGACGTGCTTTTGTGTCGTCCGCTGTCGCGACATTTGCCATTTTGTTTATCCTCCACTCCAAAACAGCCCATTGGAGCGCCCATTGGCTGGCTCGGACAATTCCTCCCTTGAACGTCCGAACGTGGTGCGCCTGATCACAGGATGTCAGAAAAGGAGGGCCGCAGGCAGGGATGCTTTCGGCTTATGACTTTCGTCTAAGAAGCCAGAGACCTCAGGCGCGAAGGGCTGCCGCCGGCGATTGCCGGTAGGCGATCATGGCCGGCAGGACGGCGAGGATGGCGGCGAAGACGAGAATGGCAGAGACAAGAAATCCGTCGCCGGCAGCGAACATGACAGGCATGGCAACGCCGCTCTCACCGGAAAGATATCCGGCTATGAACTTTGCGGCACCGAAGCCAAGCGCGAAACCGGAAAGCACACCGGCGGCAATCAGCGCAAACAGTTCGCTCCAGACGATGACAAACACCGCCGTGCGCGGCGCGCCGAAGGCACGAAGCGCCCCGATCTGCCGTCGGCGCTGGCCGACATGCAGGATCGTGACGAGCAGGATCGCGGCTGCGACCAGAACCTGAGCGCCCGTCGTCACTCCCACGAGCACCCGCTTGGCGTCGCCAAGTGTCGCATAGAGGTTCGTCAGCACCTCGCCGGGAAAAACCGCCAGTGTCGAGTTGCTGCGATAGTCCTGCCGGAGCTTGTAGGCGTCGGCGATCGATTTCGGTTTGACGAGGATCGCGGGCAGGCCGGGCGTGGCCTTGCTCCAATTCTCGTCGAGCGCCGCGTCCGCATCGATATGAGGGTGATCCGCCTCGACACCGGACGCGGCCTCGTCATGCGCGTGATCGTCGGCATCATCGTGTTCCGCCGCTTCCATTCCATGCAGCGCCCAGACCGCCTGCATCGGAACCAAAATGGCACGGTCCCAGGCGGTGCCCGTGGGCTTGAGGCGCCCGACAATGCGATAGGCGAGTTCCGTGTGGGCGTGGCCGCCGAGTTCGGCAAGTCCATGGGTCGGCTTGACCGTATAACCGAGTGGCAAATCGACGGCGGCGCCGGCAACCGCTTCACCAAGGGCGGCAAAGGCGCGGCCTTCGGCAAGCTGTTCGAGTTCCGCAAGCAACCCGGTGGAGGTGCCGACAACGGCATAGCCGCCAAAGCTGTCACCGAAGCCGACCGGTGCTGCGGAGGCGACGCGCGGATCGGCAAGAAGGCGCGGCAGAACCGTGCCTTCCATCAGCGGCAGCGGCGAGGGTTGCAGGAAGATCGATGAAAGCACGAGCTGGGTCTCGCTGCCGGGGGCGCCGATCACGAGGTCGAACTTGTCGGCAGCACGCGCACTGCCGAGCCGAAGCGCCCGTTCCTGCAAGGTGACGGCGACGCCGAGCGCCGTCGCCAACGCAACCAGGAGGACGACGACGAGCGAACCGGCCCAGAGGCGGCGCAGATCCGCAAGGATGAAACCGATCATGCCGCGCGCTCCTCGATGAGGCCATCTTCGACGATGCGCCCGGCGGCAAGCCGGATGCGACGGTCCATACGCCGCGTCAGCGCCAGATCGTGCGTCGCAACGATCAGCGTGCAGCCGCTTTCGCGTGAAAGCTCGAGCAGCAGGTCGCCGACGGTCTCGCCGGCGTCGCTGTCGAGGCTGGCGGTCGGCTCGTCGGCAATGACCACACCCGGCTTGCGCAAAAGCGCGCGGGCGATCGCCACCCGCTGCATTTCACCGCGCGACATGGTTTCGATCATCTGGGTCGGCCGGGTGAGGCCGACACGCAGAAGCAGATGTTCAGCACGGGCGCCGACATCACGGCTCATCGCGCCGGAGAGCCTTGTCGGCAGCAGAACGTTGTCCAGAGCACTGAGGCCGGGGAAAAGATGAAAGTCCTGCAGGACCAGACCGATATTGGCGCCGCACCAACGGTCACGACGGCCCTCGGAGAGCGCGCAGATATCGACATCGCCCCAGAGGATGCGGCCCTGTCCGACCCGCTCGAGCCCGGTCAGGATGCTGATCAGCGTGCTTTTGCCGGATCCTGACGCACCTGTGAGCGCCACACGGCTGCCGGCGGCGACGTCAAGGCTGTCGATCGCAAGAGCGGGTGCGGCAAGTCCGGGAAAGCTGACATCGACGCCTGCGAGTTGAAGACCAAGCATGCCCTAGACCGCGTAAAATTGAGACGAGCGCAGACGCAGCAGGCTGACGAATCCGGTCTCCGGATCGGTCCAGGAGCCGACCTCCAGTGTCCCGCGAACCTCGATCGTCTGGCCGGGCGGCACGAAGGTCTGCTTCTCCCCGAGATAGACGACGACGATATTGTCCGGCCAATCGGAATCCGACGAACAAAACGGGCAAAGCGCCATCGGAACTTCCGTCAGCACGAAGAACGCTGCCTCTGCCTTGAGCGGCGGCGCCATGAAGCCGCGCATGCGGACTTCCTGACCGGCAAGGCTCTTCACCTTTGTCGAGAATTCGAGGCCGAGTACACTGACCTTGCCGTAGAGCTCATCGAAAGTGAGACTGGCGTCGGCCAGGGCCGCATGCCCGTCGAACGCGACAACCGCGCCGGCAATCAGGCCGAGCACAGCTCGACGGCTCAAGGATATGGGTGTCGGTAGGGTCATCGTCTTATCGCCAAGAGTACCCCGGCAGCGCATGGGCGTGATGTGGCCGGGAATGAACGTCAGCGTGAAGCCTCCTCCCCGTTTCAGGGAGGAGGCGGGTTTCAAACGATCAGTTGGTCTGCTTCACGCCGAGGGCAAGCGCATCGACGAGAACGCGGTAGACGTCGCTCTGCTCCATGTAGCCTCTGAAGCCCTCGCTGCCCGGACCTTCCGACTGCAGCACGACGTCGTCGACCGTGTGCTGGCCGGTGCTTTCGTCCTTCGGCAGGATGCCGACGCGCAGCACGGCGCCGGGCATGTCCTTGTAAGCTTCGTTGGCGACATACTCGTCCTTCTCGTTCTTCACCGCCGGCTCGAACGGCCCGTCCAGCTTGGGGCTGAAGGTTTCGTAGTAGTCGGGGAAGTTTGAGACGAACATCGCCAGACGACGGCTCGCGTCGATCTTGTCGGGGAAGCCGTCCTTGTTCTCGTCGGTATAGTTCGGGAAGCCCGCCGAAGCGCCTGTTTTGACCTTGTCGCGGCCTTCCTTGCCCTCGACGGTGTCGTCGATGATGCCGAGCAGTGAGACGCCATGGGTATGGTCGCCGGTCACGACAACCAGCGTATCCGGGTTGTTCTTCGCGAACGCGCGGGCAACGCCGACCGCCTGGTCGAACTCGATGGTCTCGACGACGGCGCGCTCCATGTCGAGCGGATGGCTCATCTTGTCGATCGAGGCGCCCTCGACCATCAGGAAGAAGCCGTTTTCGTTCTTCGACAGCCTGTCGAGCGCGGTCTTGATCATGTCGACAAGGCCTGGCTGGCCGGGGAACTTTTCGACCGTGCCCTTCTTCAGGAACTCGCGATCAAGCGTCACGTCCATGTTGCCGGTGTGGAACAGACCGAGAAGCTTGCCGTCGGCGGGCGCATTGGCAAGTTCGCTCTTGTCGGTCGCAAGCGCATAACCGGCTTCCTGGAAAAGCTTGATGTAGTCCTGGTTGTCCTTGCGCTTGGAGCCGGGCGTCTCCTTGCCGAGGAAATAGGCCGAGCCTCCGCCAAGGATGACCTCCGGCTTGACGTCGTAGATCATGCCGACGATCTCGGCCTTGTCGCTGCGGTTGCGGGTGTGGGCGACGACGGCGGCCGGCGTGGCGTCCTCGATTTCCGAGGTCGTGACGAGACCGATCGACTTCTGCGTCTGGCGGCGCAGCGCTTCGGCAATGGTCTCGACCCGTGGATCGTCGAGGCTGTCGGGCGTGCGGTCGCCATAGACGCCCACGGCGTTGATCACGGTCTTGTGGCCGGTCATGTAGGCCGACATGGTGTTGGCGCTGTCGGTGTCGATCGAATTGGTCGCCGACGTGCCGATGAAGGCCATGCGCTCGAGGTCGTCCATGTTGAGGCGGCCATTAGCCTTACCCTCGGTCATGCCCTTCGACATGATGCGGGCGGCGGTGCGGTGCGCAACCGAAAGGCCATCGCCAAGCAGGAAGATGACGTTCTTGACCTTCGGCTGCTCCGCCGTGGCATAGACGTGCCAGGTCACGGTCTTCGTCTCTCCGCCAGCCGTCACTTCGACCTTGTAGCTGCCCGGTGCGCCAATTATAGCGTTGCGCAGGAGCAGGGCCGAACCGAGCTCCTTGTCTTCCTTGCCCTTTTCCATCGCGACATAGGCGGCTTCGGCACCGAGCGCTGCCTTGTAGTCCTGGCCGTTGACGGTCACCTTGATGTCTTCCGCCTTGACGGCGCTCTTGAGCTCGACCTTGAAATCGAACGGGGAACCGGCAAGAATTGTCGCGCGATCAATGGGATAGACGTCTGCGGCCTGAGCGGCGTGGGCCAGAACCGTCGTGGCAAAGAGGGTGGCAAGAAGCATACGCATGGCAATCGTCCCTTTGAGGTGTCGGATTGCGCGGTCGTAACGCCCGGCGATGACAGCGACATGACATTGCGATCACGTTTGCAGGCGCCAAGCATCGCACGCTTGACTCGCCGATAGAAACAATTATTACGAGCCTCGGAAAGGAAGGCATTCCATGCTTCGCCGCGAACACAACTTCGCTGACAGCAGCGTCCTGGCAGAAATCGCCGGGCAGGATATGCGTTTTCCAGCTTCCTTCAAAACAACGGCCAAAACGACGACGAAAACCGTCTGACGTCTCTGGCCCTCCGCTCTCTCCCCGGTTTGGCCGGGGACAGGAACCCTCGCGGCGGATCGCGCGGTTTCCCCCTCCACCCGACGAGGAGAGACAAAAAAAGAGAGCTTAGATCATGGGTTTCAAGATTGCAGTCGCAGGCGCCACCGGCAATGTCGGCCGGGAGATGCTGAACATCCTTTCGGAACGCGGCTTTCCCGCCGATGAAGTGGTCGCCCTTGCTTCCGCCCGTTCCCAGGGCACGGAAGTTTCCTTCGGCGACAAGACGCTCAAGGTCAAGAACCTCGAAAACTACGATTTCTCCGATACCGATATCTGCCTGATGTCGGCCGGCGGCGCGGTTTCGCTGAAGTATTCGCCGAAGATCGGCCAGCAGGGTTGCGTCGTCATCGACAATTCCTCGGCCTGGCGTTACGACTCCGAAGTGCCGCTGATCGTGCCGGAAGTGAACCCGGACGCGATCACGCTCTTCACCAAGAAGAACATCATCGCCAATCCGAATTGCTCGACCGCCCAGCTCGTCGTCGCGCTGAAGCCGCTGCACGACCACGCCAAGATCAAGCGCGTCGTCGTCTCGACCTACCAGTCGGTTTCCGGCGCCGGCAAGGACGGCATGGACGAACTCTTCAACCAGACCCGTGCGGTCTTCGTTGCCGACCCGATCGAATCGAAGAAGTTCACCAAGCGCATCGCCTTCAACGTCATTCCGCACATCGACGTCTTCATGGAAGACGGCTACACCAAGGAAGAGTGGAAGGTTCTGGCCGAGACCAAGAAGATGCTCGACCCGAAGATCAAGGTGACCTGCACGGCCGTGCGCGTCCCGGTCTTCATCGGCCATTCGGAATCGGTCAACATCGAGTTCGAAAACGAGATCACCGCTGACGAGGCGCGCGATATCCTGCGCGAAGCACCGGGTTGCCTTGTTGTCGACAAGCACGAGAACGGCGGCTACGTAACGCCTTACGAGTGCGCCGGCGAAGACGCGACCTACATCTCGCGCATCCGCGAAGACGCAACCGTCGAAAACGGCCTCAACATCTGGGTCGTTTCCGATAACCTGCGCAAGGGTGCGGCACTCAACGCGATCCAGATCGCCGAGCTGCTCATCAACCGCGGTCTGATCCGCGCCAAGAAGCAGGCCGCCTGAACAAACAGACGGTAAAGCACGAATAAGAACCCCGCCTGGCCCGTTATCGGCCTGCGGGGTTTCCTGTTTCACGGATCCGTGCGCAAAATTGATCGGATTCACGTGAAACCGTTAGGAAATTTCCGCCAATGAGGGGCGGGTGACAGAGCCGGCAAAGGCTGGCATCTTCCTAACGGCAACCAGATTTGGGCAATGACGGGGTATTTCATGCACACGGCAAAGTGCGTAGCGATTGGGCTTGCGGCCCTGATTTCAACGGCGATCCTTCCGGCGACCGCGTCGGCGGCACAGTGCGGCAACGACGGCAGCGGTTTCGCGGCCTGGATGACGCAGTTCAAGCAGGAAGCCTCCGGCAACGGCATCAGCCCTGCGGCGCTCGACAAGGCGCTCTCCGGCGTTTCCTACAACAAGGCGACGATCCGCGCCGACCGCGGCCAGAAAAGCTTCAAGCTCTCGCTCAGCCAGTTCATGCAGAAGCGTGGCGGTCAGACGATCATCTCGCGCGGCAAGAAGATGAAGGCCCAGAATGCGGCGCTCTTCAACAGCATCGAACGGCGCTACGGCGTACCGGCCGGCCCGCTGATCGCCATCTGGGGCATGGAAACCGGCTTTGGCGGCTTCATGGGCAAGGAGCATACGCTCTCAGCCGTTTCGACGCTCGCCTATGACTGCCGCCGGTCCGACTACTTCACCAACCAGCTCTATGCGGCGCTCCAGCTCGTCCAGCGCGGCGATCTCAGCCCGGCTGCACGCGGCGCTGCCCATGGCGAAATCGGACAGACCCAGTTCCTTCCGGCAAACGTTCTGAAATACGGCGTCGACGGTGACGGCAACGGCCATATCGACATGGTCCGCTCGAAGGCTGACGCGCTTGCTTCGACCGCGAACTTCCTGCGTGGACACGGCTGGCAGCCGGGCGCCGGATATCAGCCGGGACAGGCCAATTTCGGCGCGATCCAGGGCTGGAACGCCGCCAGCGTCTATCAGCAGGCGATCGCCATCATCGGCGCGGAAATTGACGGCGACTAGAGCATTTCCAGGAAAAGTGCGAAGCGGTTTTCCGTCAGGAAATGCGTAGAAACAAGGAGATAGAGCGTTTCTGCGACTCCGCTTAAACCGCAGACGCTCTAACGCATGTTGCGCAAAGGTGCGCAGCGGTTTTGCGATAACGACAGCGCAAAAACAAAAGATCAAAGCTTATGAAATAAAAGAAGCCCGGTTCGAAAGGACCGGGCTTTTTCTCTGGCTTCTATCACATACCTGGACGGGCAAAGTCGCCGCTCTTCGGATCCATCACCCAGAGCTCGCCGGTCGAAATGTCGAACCAGGCGCCGTGAAGCTGGAGCTTGCCCTTCGATTCGAGAATCTGGACGCAGGGGAAGGTGCGAAGATTGGCGATCGAGTTGCGGATGGAAACCCGCTCCAGAGCGCGCTGCCGCTCGGCCTGGGTCATCACGTCATTGCTCTGGATCTGTTCGGCGGACGGTTTCAAGAGGTGCATCCAGCGACCGATGAAGTCACCCGGCGACAGGGGCTCGGCGTCCAGGTCAAGCGCCGCCTTGATGCCGCCGCAGCGTCCGTGGCCCATGACGACGATGTCGCTGACACGCAGAGACTGGACGGCAAATTCCAGAGCTGCCGACGTCGAGTGGTAGTGTCCGTCCGGCTCGTAGGGCGGCATGAGATTGGCGACGTTGCGCACGACGAAGAGCTCGCCCGGGCCGCTGTCGAAGATCGTCTCGGGCGCTGCCCGGGAGTCACAACAGGCAATGACCATGGTCTTGGGCTTCTGCCCGCTATCCGCCAATGTCTTGTAACGCTGCTGCTGTTCGCTGAAGCGACCACTCATGAAGTTATGATAGCCGTTCAGAAGGTGGTCTGGAAAACGCTGCATATCCATCGGTTACCCCGCTGCTGTCGAGAGTTCAATCCACCAAGCCATCCGACGGCGTGCCGTGAACAGCTTCTTCTATTTCCGCCGCATCTGGCTCGGATGCAGCAAGCGCCGCATCTGCACCATCGCCATCGGCGTCGAGAGACTGGACGCATCCTGTTCGAGCGTCAGTTCATCGGCGCCGCGCTTGACCGTGCGCGCGATAATTTCGAACACGCTGGCTGTCGCCATCTGAAGCGCGCGCTCCTCGGAGAGGCCTTCCAGCAGCCGCGCCAGGAACACCGCCGCCAGCAGATCGCCCGTGCCGTTCGGCGGGTTCTCGATCAGCCGGTGTTCGGCGAGCAGCGCATGGTTGCCGGAGAGATAGAGATTTCCCGTCCCGCCCTTCATCATCGGAATCGCCGACGTGACCAGCATGCGCGAGGGACCAAGCCCCAGCGCCGCGTCAAGGATTGCCGCATTGGTCTCGAGCGTCGCGCCGGCAAGCCAGGCCAGTTCGAACCGGTTGGGCGTGGCGAGACTTGCAAGCGGCAACAGCCGGTCGCGGATGGTAATCGCCGTCGCTTCGGGCACGTAGAGCCCTTCGGCATCACCGATCACCGGGTCGCAGGCATAGACGAGATCAGGATTGCGGGCGCGCAAGGCGGTCACCAGCCGGGCAACGCCCTCTGCCTGGCTCGCCGAGCCGAGATAGCCTGACAGGACTGCCCGGACCTCGCCGGCCCAGGGCGCCTGAGCCAGATCGTCGATCACCGACTGGAATTCCGCGTCCGGTATCGTGATGCGCGTCGAATGGCCATGGCCGGGATGCCAGGGCAGAATGACGGTCGGCAGAGCCCAGACGGGATGGCCAAGCGTCTCCAAGGCAAAGACAACCGCCCGATTGCCGACGTGCCGCGAACCACGTGACTAGAAATGACGATGACGGCACCAGGCAAGGAGGGCATTTCGGGCATCGGCCAGTCCAATCCTTCGATTTGAACTCTGATCACCGACTGTCACCGCCATGTCAACAGGCTATGGCAGACAGGTTCCGCACGAGCCGCTGGCGTTTTCGTGCTTTTTCATCGAAATTCGAGCAATTTTCGCCAATCTGCCTTCGATTTAAATGGATTTAAGCTGTTTTCACGTGAGATTCTCCGATTCTCGGCTCGTTTTTGCCGAAATCGTCATAAAAAGCGGTCGCCATTAGCCAAGGTTCTGATAGGGTCTAGCCTATCATGAATGGGAGAAACTTCATGGGCGTGAAATACAATCCGAAGCGGGACAGACACATCGACGCAGCGAAGGCGGCCGCCATCAAACTGGGCACCGACGCGCTGGCGCCCGAGATCCTCTTCGGCGGGGCCAGCAACGACGACCTCGATCTTTATTCGGCGGAGATGCTGGCACTGACGGCGGCCCATGCGAGAAGCGAACTCGCACGCTGGGACGGCGGCAAACCTCAAGTGTCGGTTGAAACCGTGGCCGGCGTTGCGCCTGGCGGCACCGAGGTTTCGATCATTGCCGTCACCGAACACAACATGCCGTTCCTCTTTGATTCGGTCATGGGCGAGGTGACGACCACGCACCGCGATATCCATCTCGCGATCCATCCCATTCTGGTCCAGGAACCGGGCAAGCCCGCCAAGCCGTTCGATCCGGACGAGCCGAGCGATCCGGCACACCGGATCAGCCACATCCAGATCCACCTGAGCAAGTTGACGCCGGTCGAGGCGCAATCGCTCAGCAACCGTATCCGCGATGTGCTCGAACAGGTTCATCAGGCCGTGCACGACTGGCCGGCGATGACGACGCTGCTCGATCACGCGATGAAGGAACTCGAGGACTACAACGCCTCGCGCAAGAAGAGCGACCGCGACGAAGCGCTGGCCTTCCTTCGCTGGCTCAGGGACAACAACTTCACCTTCCTCGGCATGCGCGAATACACCTATTCGGGCAAGGGCGGGAAGGCGACGGTCGAGCGCGGCAAGGGCAGGGGCCTCGGCATCCTTTCCAATCCCGATGTGCGCGTGCTGCGCCAGGGCAAGGACGCAGTTCTGACCACGCCGGAGATTCTGGCCTTCCTCGAAAGCCCGGATTTCCTGATCGTCACCAAGGCCAATGTGAAGTCGGTCGTGCACCGCCGCGCCTATATGGACTACATCGGCGTCAAGCGTTTCGATGCCGACGGCAATGTCGCCGGCGAGCTGCGCATCGTCGGCCTGTTCACCTCCTCGGCCTATACCCGTCAGGCCGCGGAAATCCCGCTGCTGCGCCACAAGATCGAGAAGATCGTCGATCATTTCGGCTACGATCCGCAGAGCCATTCCGGCAAGATGCTGGACAACACGCTCGAATCCTACCCGCGCGACGATCTCTTCCAGATCGACGTCGGCCTGCTCGCCGCCTTCTGCGAACAGATCAACGAGCTCGGCGACCGTCCGCGCATCCGCGTTCTGCCACGCATCGACCATTTCGACCGCTTCGTTTCGGTCATCGTCTTCGTACCGCGCGAGCAATATGATTCCGACGTTCGCGAGAAGATCGGGGACTATCTGAAGACGGCTTATGACGGTCGTGTTTCGGCCTACTACCCGGCCTTCCCCGAGGGCGGTCTGGCGCGCGTGCACTTCATCATCGGCCGGACCAGCGGCAAGACGCCGCGCATCCCCCAGGCCAAGCTCGAGGAGGCCGTGCGAGGCATCGTCACGCGCTGGATCGATCGCTTCGACCTGCTTGCCCGCAAGGATGGCATCGAGCTCAGCGTTGGCGAAGCCTACCAGGCGGCCTTTGCACCGGCCGAAGCCTATGCCGATCTCGCCGATATCGCCGCCTGCAAGGCGGAAGATCCGATCCGGATCTCGTTCTACCACTACAACCGCCCGGTCAATCGTCCTGATACGGCCGAGCTGAAGATCTTCCACGCCGGCGAACCCGTATCGCTTTCGCGCCGCGTGCCGCTGCTCGAAAATCTCGGCTTCCGGGTCATCAGCGAGCAGACCTACGACCTCAACGTCGGCAAGCATGGCGAGGACCAGCATCGCGTCGTGCTGCACGACATGGAGTTGATCCATCGCGACGGCCATGCGCTCAATCTCGACAAGTCGGGTGCGGCGCTCGAGGAAGCCTTCCTCGCCGCCTGGAACGGCACGATCGAGGATGATAACTTCAACAGGCTGATCCTGCTCGCCGGCTTGAACGCCCGCGAAGTGACGGTGCTGCGTGCCTATGCCCGCTACCTCCGCCAGGCCGGCATCACCTATTCGCAGGGCTATATCGCCGACACGCTGAACAAATATCCGGCGATTGCCGCCGATATCTTCAAGCTGTTCGTCACCCGCATGGACCCGGCGATCGAGGAGAAGCCGCGTGCCAAGAAGTGCAACGCCCTGATCGCATCGATCGAGACCGCACTGTCGGCGGTACCGAGCCTCGACGAGGACCGGATCCTGCGCCGCTACGTCAACGCCATCGAGGCGACGCTCCGCACCAATTACTTCCAGAAGGATGCCGACGGAAAGCCGCGTGCGGTCCTTGCCGTCAAGCTCGATCCCAAGCAGCTCGAAGGCTTGCCCGAGCCGCGTCCGTTCCGCGAAATCTTCGTCTACGGCACCGAAGTCGAAGGCGTGCATCTGCGTTTCGGCAAGGTCGCCCGTGGCGGTCTTCGCTGGTCCGACCGCGCACAGGACTACCGCACCGAAGTACTGGGCCTGGTGAAGGCACAGCAGGTCAAGAACGCCGTCATCGTGCCCGTTGGCGCCAAGGGTGGCTTCTACCCGAAGCAGCTGCCGGTTGGCGGCAACCGCGACGAGGTGTTCAAGGCCGGAACCGAAGCCTACAAGACCTTCATCCGCACGATGCTGTCGGTCACCGACAACATTGTCGGCCAGGATGTCGTGCCGCCGGCCGACACGCTGCGCCGCGACGGTGACGATCCCTACTTCGTCGTTGCCGCCGACAAGGGCACGGCGACCTTCTCGGACACGGCCAACGGCCTGGCCCAGGAAGCAGGCTTCTGGCTCGATGACGCGTTCGCCTCAGGCGGATCGGCCGGCTACGACCACAAGAAGATGGGCATCACCGCCCGTGGCGCCTGGGAGACCGCCAAGCGGCACTTCCGCGAGATGGACATCGACATCCAGACCACTCCCTTCACCGTCGCCGGCGTCGGCGACATGTCGGGCGACGTCTTCGGCAACGGCATGCTGCTTTCGGAAAAGATCCGTCTGCTCGCGGCCTTCGACCATCGCGACATCTTCATCGATCCGAATCCGGATACGGATGTTTCCTTCGCCGAACGCAAGCGCATGTTCGCCCTGCCACGTTCGAGCTGGCAGGACTATGATCGCAAGACGCTCTCCGAAGGCGGGATGATCATTTCCCGCGCCGAAAAGTCGGTGACGCTGACACCGGAAGCCATGGCGGCGATCTGCATCGACAAGCAGAAGGCCACGCCGTTCGAGATCATGAACGCGATCCTGAAGAGCCAGGTCGATCTTCTCTGGTTCGGCGGCATCGGCACCTATGTGCGCGGCAGCAACGAGACGGATGCCGAGGTTGGCGACCGCGCCAACGACGCGATCCGTGTGGTCGCCGAAGAGGTCCGCGCCCGTGTCATCGGCGAGGGCGCAAACCTCGGCGTGACCCAGAAGGGCCGTATCGGCTTCGGCCTCAATGGCGGTCGCTGCAACTCCGACGCCATCGACAACTCGGCGGGCGTCAACTCGTCCGACGTCGAGGTCAACATCAAGATCGCGCTGGCCTCGGCGATGCGCGACGGTCGCCTGACCCGGCCGAAGCGCAACACGCTGCTGGCGTCGATGACCGAGGAAGTCGGCCATCTCGTACTGCGCAACAACTACGAGCAGTCGCTGGCAATCTCGCTCACCGAACTGCAGGGTACCGGAAACCGCACGACGCTCGGCCGCCTGATGACGCGACTCGAAGCCGACGGCCACCTCAACCGCAAGGTTGAGACGCTGCCGACCGACCAGGTCATGACCGAGCGCTATCAGGCCGGCAAGCCGCTGACACGCGCGGAGATCGGCGTCCTCCTGTCCTACTCGAAGCTGGTGCTGTTCGACGAGCTGATCGCCAGCGAGCTTCCCGACGACCCGTATTTCACGGCGACCCTGGAACGCTACTTCCCCGGCAAGATGCGCAAGACTTATGCCGGCGACATCCACGGCCACCGGCTGCGCCGCGAGATCATCGCGACGGTGCTGGCCAACGAAACCATCAATCGCGGCGGCCCCGCTTTCGTCTCGACCTTGACGGATGCCACCGGCTTCCTCTCGGCAGACGTCGTCAAGGCGGCTGTTTTGGCACTCGATGGCTTCGACCTGCCGCGGATCTATGACGAGATCGATGCCCTGGACAATCGCATCAGCGGCGCCCTCCAGAATGCGCTCTACCAGGAAGTCGGGCGCATCTTCACGCTCGTGACGGAGCGGGCCCTGCGCACCCATGCGGCAACGGGTTCGGTTTCGGAAGCCGTGACGCGCCTGCGCGACGGGCTGCAGAAGCTGCGCAGCACCATGCGCACCGCGATTTCAGGCGAAACCGCCGACGAAGCTCGGGTAAAGACCGCAGCCTTCGTCGAGGGCGGCGTGCCGGAGAAACTGGCGGATGAGATCCTGGAACTGGCGCTGATGACCCTCGTGCCCGAAATCATGCAGATATCAGCTGAAACCGGCGAGACGCTGAGCCGCACGGCACAGGGTTATTTTGCCGTCACCGAAACGCTGCGGATCAACCGCCTGCTGGCGGCAGCCGACCGCGTACCGGCAACCGAGCAGTTCGAGGCAATGGCGCTGTCGCGCGCGATCTCGGACATTGCCGGCGCCAGACGCGACATCACCGCAGCGGCGCTGCGCGAGCAGAAGAGCGAGCGCAATCCCGTCCAGGCCTGGCAGGAAAACGACCGCGAACGCGTTTCACGCGCGGGCGGCCAGCTGACGCTCCTGACTGAGAAGGGCGAGACCACGCTTGCCAAGATCACGGTTGCCGCGGGTCTGCTCAACGACCTTGCACGCGGCAGGGTGAAATGACACAGTCCGCCCCGGACTACAGCGCCGGGCGTCTTATTAGACGCGCAAAGGTCGCTGTAGCAGTTTGAATTGCTGCATGGTTTAATCCTTAAATCGAATAGGATTTAAGGAAACATGCAGTAGCGCAAGATCGGGCCGGGGATGCTCCGTCAACCCGGTCTCGATGAGCGAGATATGACGATCTTTCTGCGCCGCGCGTTCATTAGAACGCACGGCGCAGTCATTTCCGGGAGGGGTAATTGGCGATTTCGGCGGACAGGGCTGCAGACAAGCCGGGAACGACCCGTCTCGGCATTGCCGGATGGATGCTGTTCGACTGGGCGGCCCAACCGTTCTTCACGGTGATCACCACCTTCATCTTCGGCCCCTACTTCGTTTCCCGGCTGACTGAGGATCATGCTATCGGCCAGGCGATGTGGGGCTATACGCTCACCATTTCCGGCATCATCATCGCCATTCTCTCCCCGGTTCTCGGCTCGATCGCCGACGCCACCGGACCGCGCAAGCCGTGGATCGGCTTTTTCGCCATCATCAAGATCGTATCGCTGGCGATGCTCTGGTTTGCCGCCCCCGGCTCACCGATCATCTACGCCGTCATCTTCATGGTGCTGGCCACCGTCGCTGCCGAATTCTCGATCGTGTTCAATGATTCGATGATGACGCGACTTGTGGACGAGAAGGACATCGGCCGCATTTCCAACATCGCCTGGGGCCTCGGCTATCTCGGCGGTATGATCGTGCTCATCGCTGTCGTGGCGCTTCTTGCCGGAAATCCGGAAACCGG
The DNA here is from genome assembly GCF_001976035.1 of Ensifer sp. 1H6. NCBI lineage: Bacteria > Pseudomonadati > Pseudomonadota > Alphaproteobacteria > Hyphomicrobiales > Rhizobiaceae > Ensifer > Ensifer sp. 1H6. Next base: position 18,288 of record NZ_MOAI01000037.1, read on the forward strand.
CAAGACCGCTCTCGGCATCGATCCGCTGTTTGGGCTCGATCCGGCAAAGGGCGAGGACGCGCGCATCACCGGGCCGATATCGGCGCTCTGGTACCTCGTGTTCATCATTCCGATGTTCCTGTTCACGCCGGATGCGACCAAGGCGACCATGTCGCTTGCAGGGGCGACCCGAACGGGACTGCGCGAACTGAAAGGCACACTCGGCGAACTCAGGCAAAGGCGCGGCATCCTGCGCTTCCTCATCGCCCGCATGATCTTTCAGGATGGGGTCAATGGCCTGCTGGCACTGGGCGGCACCTTCGCCGCCGCCATGTTCGCCTGGCAAACCATGGAACTCGGCATCTATGGCATCATCCTCAACGTCGTTGCCATCGGTGGCTGCCTCTATGCAAGCAAGCTCGATGCCCGGCTCGGTTCAAAGACCATCGTGATCGCCAGCCTGGTCTGCCTGATCATTGCCACGCTTGGCATCGTCTCGACAGGACCGGGCTTCACCTTCTTCGGTCTGCTTCCCCTGCCGACGGACGATTCGGGCGGCATCTTCGGCACTGCAGCCGAGAAGGCCTATATCGTCTACGGCCTGCTCGTCGGTATCGCCTTCGGGCCGGTTCAGGCGTCGTCGCGCTCCTATCTGGCGCGCAGCGTCAGCCTGGACGAAGCAGGGCGCTACTTTGGTCTCTATGCACTTTCCGGCCGTGCGACGTCGTTTCTTGCGCCCGCGTCGGTCGCCACGATCACGCTCATGACCGGCTCCGCCCGCATCGGCATGATGGCGCTCGTCGTCTTCCTCGTCCTCGGTTTTCTGATCCTGCTGCGCACGCCTTATCCGGCGAATGCCGGACATACGAAAGCCGCCGCGTCCTGGGGACGCGACGGCTCTGAGGAATAAAACTCGGACTTTACTACAGCGCCGTGCGTCTTATTAACGCGCAAAGGTCGCTGTAGCACTTTGAATTGCTGCATGTTTTTATCCTTAAATCGAATAGGATTTATGGAAACATGCAGTAGCAACTGAAAATGCAACCGATCCGGTTTAGTGGCGGAAGTGGCGCATACCGGTGAAGACCATCGCAACGCCATGCTCGTCGGCCGCGGCAATCACTTCCTCGTCGCGCATCGAACCACCGGGCTGGATCACCGCCGTGGCACCGGCAGCGATCGCCGACAGCAAGCCATCGGCAAACGGCAGGAAAGCCTCGGAGGCGACGGCCGAGCCGCGCGTCAACGGCGTTGCGAGGCCGAGCGCCTTGGCGGCTTCTTCGGCCTTGATCGCGGCGATGCGGGCCGAATCGACCCGGCTCATCTGCCCGGCGCCGATGCCTGCGGTCTGGCCATCCTTGGCATAGACGACGGCGTTCGACTTGACGTGTTTTGCCACCTTGAAGGCAAACTTCATGTCTTCCAGTTCCTGCGCCGTCGGTGCACGCTTGGTCACCACCTTCAGCTCCAGGTCTTCGACCATGCCGTTGTCGCGGGTCTGGACGAGAAGGCCGCCGGATACGGTCTTGGCGGAAAGGCCGGGGATGCGCGGATCCGGCAGGGCGCCCGTGGTCAAGAGCCGCAGGTTCGGCTTGCGGGCGATGACGGCCTTGGCCTCATCGCTGACCTCAGGCGCGATGATCACTTCGGTAAAGAGCTTGACGATCGCTTCGGCCGTTTCCGCATCGAGCATCTGGTTGAGCGCGATGATGCCGCCAAAAGCTGAGGTGGAATCGCAGGCAAGCGCGCGTCGATAAGCTTCGACCAGCGTCGGGGCCGTGGCCACGCCGCAAGGATTGGCATGCTTGATGATCGCCACGGCCGGGGCTTTTTCCGGCAGGAACTCGGCGACGAGTTCGAAGGCGGCATCGGTGTCGTTGATGTTGTTGTAGGAAAGCTGCTTGCCCTGCAGCAGCTTAGCTGTGGCAACGCCCGGACGGTTCTCGCCGGTGACGTAGAAGCCCGCCTTCTGGTGCGGATTCTCACCGTAGCGCATCTCCTCCTTCAAGACGCCGCCGAGAACGCGGTGGCGCGGCATCGGCGTGTCGAGCGCCTCGGCAAACCAGTTGGAAATGGCTGCGTCATAGGCGGCCGTGCGGGCATAGGCCTTGGCCGCCATCTTCTGGCGGAAGGCATAGGTCGTCGCGCCTGCTGCAAGTTCTTCGAGCAGGACCGGATAGTCGGCCGGATCGGTGACAATTGTGACATAGGCGTGGTTCTTGGCGGATGCGCGGATCATCGCCGGGCCGCCGATATCGATGTTCTCGACCGTCGTCGGATAATCGCCGCCCTGCGCGCGAACCTCCTCGAAGGGATAGAGATTGATCACCGCCAGATCGATCGCGGTGATGCCATGTGCCGACATCGCCGCCTGATGCTCGGCATCGTCGCGGATTGCCAGCAGGCCGCCATGCACGCCCGGGTGAAGGGTTTTGACCCGGCCATCCATAACCTCGGGAAAGCCGGTGAGTTCGGCGACGTCGCTGACTGGCAACCCCGCCTGCGACAGTGCCTTGTGGGTGCCGCCGGTCGAAACCAGACGTACGCCTTTTTCATGCAGCGCACGGGCAAGCTCGACGACACCGGTCTTGTCGGACACGGAAAGAAGAGCGGTCCGGACTGGAACCTCGTTCGGGGCGGGAATTTTCTTGGAGGCGACAGCCATCAACCATGCTCCTTTGGCGGCGCCGGACGCCCGGGAGGATGCTCCGGCGATTGGGATGGCTGCCCGTTAGCATAGCTTGCCGGCCGAAGAAACCTCGGCAGGCCAACATCCTAAAATAAGGGGCGCAGTTGGCCTCAGTTCGTGCGCGAGAAGGTCCATTGGATCTCCGGCTGCCTGGCAACGGCGAAGGTCACCGTCAGCTGCGACGAGGCGCGAATGCCCGAGGGATCGGCAAAGAAGATGTCTTCCTCGACCGCCAGCTCGCCGTCCTGGCAGGCAAACAGCCAGATTTCACCATCGGGCGCGGTCAGATAGATCTCGCGGCCGTTGTTCTGGCGAATAGTGACGGCCGGGTGGATATGGAAGCGGGCGACTGCCACGGCCAGGTTCGTTTCATCAGGATCGCTGCCGTCGGCGCGCGAAAGCCGGTCACGCCCACGGATCATCCGGCCGCCGTTCAGCACGCCGATGTCGCGCTCGTGCAGGAGCCCAAAGGACGAGAGATAACCGTCATGGTTTGCCATGACGGATTCCTGGCGGCCCGGTTCGTCCTTGCGCTCGACGACGACGCGCGAGACGCCGCTGGTGATGATCGGGCCCAGAAACCGTGACTGCGAGAAGCGTGAGGAGGACGTGTCGTTGACGGTCACGGTGGAGTGGGCGGCGGTCATCCGTGCCATCTGGCGGAATCGTTCGCCGGCAAATTTCGGCGCGCCCGAATTGATCACGAAACGCGTCTTGCCCGAGGACATTTCGAACGAGAGGCAGCCGGCATGGGCGCTACGCGACAGGTCGACTGAAAGCGGCCGGCCGGTATCGACGATGACCACGGTGTTTTCGATCGACAGGCGCTCGTAATGCGCGAGAGGCAGCGAGCGGAATGGCTCGCCGGCGGTTTCATCATAGCGCAGCACCGAGGCAAGCTCATGCGCCAGCACCGAGGTCGCGCCGTTGAAAAGCGCCAGTTCGCCGCCCTGGTGGCGGAAGAAGCGCAGTGCCGGATACATACGATCGATGCAAGGGATCAGGCGCGACGGCACGTCATGCCCCAGATTGACATAGGTCTGGCGCAGCGGCAGCAGGTCGAGCAGCAACTCAAGCCCGGCCCGCGGGCTGCGCGAAAAGTGGCTGCCGTCGGCGAGAATCTGCCGATCAAGCTCGAAATCGAGATGGCGCGACGCCTTGCGGATCGCCGACGGCGTCGACGGCATCGAAACCGATGCCATGGCAAGCGCCATCCGCACACGCAGGCGAGCCTCGCCATCCCTGACCGTTTCGGCAATGTGACGGAGATAACGAACCTGGAAGGCCAGGCTTTTCAGGAAGCGGCGATAAAAGCCGTGCTCGGCATTGCGCAGGACCACCGGCGAATGCGAGAGCCATGCGATGATGCGCTGGGCGATGACGTCGGCATCCCAGGCAATGCCTCCGAAATTGCGGCCGTGGGTGGCAATCCAGTCGTCAACGATCTGCCGCAGGCGCACGAAGCCGGCATCCTCGCGGATCGCCCGCAGATGCCTGAGCCAGCCGAACGAATGCAGGCGGGTGGCAAATTCCAGCGACGGCAGGTCGATCTCGAAGGGCGATTCGCCCTCGGTGTCGAGCACCCGCCCAGCCAGCGGAAAGCGACCCTCGAGGATCTCCTCGGCAACGAAGGGATCGACGGCTCTGAGGTCCGTCGGCGCAACGATCAGGCGGCCGGGCGTCGATCCGGTAAAGCGCAGCGACGAGACGCGGCCGACCGAAAGTCGCCGCGACACGCGGCGCCAACCTTCGCGCGCATACAGATAAGAAAGCCTTCGCCTGCCGGAAAACACCATCAACGCCCGTCGATTTCCTTAATCCTGAAGCAAGCCGTTCGAGACGAACGAACGGCTGCATCGGCTTCGCGCCAGTATCACTCGCGCAGGGTTGCCCGAAAATCCCTATTCGATCTCCGGTACGCACGATGCGCCGTTTCAAAATGTCAGAGCGTTCTTCTCTGTCCGAAAGGACGCGCGGCGCTCCGCGTGAACTCTGGATGGTGCCGGAAAGATCATTAAACTTTTATCAATTTTATCGTCTTTGATAGGCTCATGGCCTTAAAGCGTCAAATGACGCGCCAAAACAGCCCGTGGCCGAGCCTTTCCGAAGAACGAATCGACTTTTCCAGACTTATTTGCGGCGAATCACGGCGGCGTAGAATCCGTCGAGTCCACCGGCAAAGGGTGGATCGAGCGGGAACATCGATGGCGTGGTGCGCACTTCGCCGAGCGGGGTGATCGCATCTTCAAGGCCCTGCCAATTCTCAGCCAGAACCGGCACCCGCTCATAATCATCGCCGGCTGCGACCACCCGGTCGACCACTTCCTCGCCTTCGCGTGGGTCAAGCGAGCAATTGGAGAACACGACGATGCCGCCCGGCTTGACCACCGTCAGCGCGTGGCGCAGCAGGCGCTCCTGAAGCAGCGCAAGCTTCTCGATGTCCTCCGGACCCTTGGTCCAAAGCACATCCGGGTGACGGCGGGTCGTTCCGGTCGACGAACAGGGGGCATCGAGCAAGGCGGCATCGAAAAGTTCGTCCGGCCGAAAGTCGGCCATGTTGGTCTCTTTCATCTGCGCTTCCAGGCCCAATCGCTCGAGATTGCCCTTCAGACGCCTCAGCCGGCTCGACGACTGATCAAGCGCCGTCACCTCGGCACCGGCGAGGATAAGCTGCGCCGTCTTACCACCGGGTGCCGCGCAGAGATCGACGACGGTCTTCCCGGCAATCGACCCGAAAAGACGGGCAGGGATGGATGCGGCCGCATCCTGAACCCACCACTCGCCATCGGAGAATCCGGCTAAGGAGGGGATAGAGCCCGAGAATTCTGCAAGGCGGACTGAGCCTGTCGGCAGCACCGTACCGCCGAGCCGCTCGGCCCAGGCATCCGGATCCGACTTGACAGTCAGATCGATCGCCGCTGGGGTCAGTTGCGCTTCGGCGATGAGATCGGCCTGTTCGCGTCCATAACGCTCGACCAGCCTGTCGAAGAACCAGTCCGGCATCGCAGGAACGGTTCGCAGATTTTCCAGGATCGTGTCCTTCTCGCGCGACAGGCGGCGAAGGATGGCATTGACCAGATTGGCAAACCGGCGGTTTCGCGGATCGGCCTGCGCCTGCTCGACGGCAAGATCGACGGCGGAATGATCAGGAACGTCGAGATAGAGGATCTGCGCGGCAGCCACTGCGAGCACATGGTCGAGAGCGCGCGCGCCTTCCGGAAGCGGCGTCTGCAGCATCGAGCCGATTGCCGCCTGGATGCGCGGCAGATGACGCAATGCCGAATTGAGAATGGCGCGCACCAGCGCCCGGTCGGCCTCGCTCAGTTCGCGGTAGGCCGGATTTCCGTGCTCATGATCGAGCATGCCATCGAGCGAGGTCTTGCGATCGACGACCGCCCCGAGAATCTTGGCCGCTGCCTGTCGCGTGCGCAGTCCGGGCTTCTCCGGACCGCGCTGCTCTTGCGCAGGCCTCTTCGACTTTGCCGGCTCCTTGCGCGAGCGGTTTTGTTTCGGACGTGAATCGTTGTTGTTTTCGGCAGACATCAGGACCAGGGACCTTTCGGCGGTTCGGAACCACCGCGACCCCAACCGGTAGAGGGAACAGAGCGCGATTTGCGCACCGGATTATCAGCCCGAACCGGCGGCGTCGACCCCATGGACATCTCCTGCGCCATCTGTTGCAGGGCCGCAATCCGGTTTTCAGTGTTCGGATGGGTCGAAAACAGGTTGTCCATGCGCTCGCCTGAGAGCGGATTGATGATGAACATATGCGCGGTTGCCGGGTTGCGCTCGGCATCGTCATTGTGAATCCGATGGGCAGCACCAGCGATCTTCTGCAGCGCCGAGGCGAGAGCCAGGGGCTTGCCACAGATTTCGGCGCCACGGCGATCGGCGGAATATTCCCGGGTACGGCTGATCGCCATCTGCACCAGCATGGCCGCCATCGGCGCGACGATCATTGCAATCAGCACCCCGACAAAACCGAGCGGGTTGTTGTTGTTGTTGTTTTCGCGATTGCCGCCAAACAGGAAGGCGAAGTTGCCCAGCATCGAAATGGCGCCGGCAAGCGTGGCTGTCAGCGTCATTGTCAGGGTATCGCGGTTCTGGACGTGCGCCAGTTCATGCGCCATGACGCCGGCGACCTCGTCGTAGGAGAGCGCGTTGAGCAGTCCGGTCGAGGCGGCAACGGCGGCGTTCTGCGGGTTGCGTCCGGTTGCAAAGGCGTTCGGCTGCGGGTTGTCGATGACATAGACCCGCGGCATCGGCAGGCCGCATTCTCAGCGAGATCGCGCACGATGCCGTAATATTCCGGGGCGCTGCGTTCATCGACCTCCTGCGCACGGTACATGCGCAGCACCATGCGGTCGGAATACCAGTACGAGAAGAAATTCATACCGGCGGCGATGACGAACGCAATCATCATGCCGCCACGTCCACCAATGGCGAAGCCAACCGCCATGAACAGGGCGGTCATCACTGCAAGCAGCATGGCGGTGCGAACGAGGTTCATGAAGAGGCTCCGGGTCGTCGACGTTTCACGTGAATCAGGGTTTCCGTTCGGACAACGGCGCCTTATATGATGGGTGCAAATGCCCCGTTCTTCAATACAGATGCACGAATCCGGATACTGGCGAGATGCAGAACGACAACGACAATGCCCCCGACCGCCCGAAAAAGCCGCTGCCTGCCGCGGCCATGCGCGCGCTGAAGGAAGCGGAGGAGCGTCGGCAGGCTGAAGCGGAGAAGGTTATGCCGACAGAAATCGGCGGCCGCGGCGGCGCCGACCCGGCACGCTTCGGCGACTGGGAAATCAAGGGTAGGGCGATCGATTTCTGAGAATGCTCTCAGACGGGTTTGAAGCGAAGGAACATTTCCTTCTTTGGGATCGTCCGAAAACAACCGTGGGTCATATCGATCTCCTGCTGCCGCCCGGGAACTCCGCTTACCGTCAATCGGAATCCGGCTCACAAACGCCCGTCGATGACCCAGTCGTCTATTCAGTCCACCGCCTCGGTACGAAACATCATACAAAAAAGGGCGGCTCGAAGCCGCCCTTTTTACCGTGCGTTGCTGTTAAGCCTTGTTCTGCCGGTTGGCGATCAGGTCTTCCACAACAGCCGGATCGGCAAGCGTTGAGGTGTCACCAAGCGCACCGAAATCGTCTTCCGCGATCTTGCGCAGGATGCGGCGCATGATCTTGCCCGAGCGGGTCTTCGGCAGGCCGGGGGCAAACTGGATCTTGTCTGGCGTCGCGATCGGGCCGATTTCCGAGCGGACGTGCTTTACCAGCGCCTGACGCAGATCGTCATTGCCGACCTCACCCGCCATCAGCGAGACGTAGCAGTAGATGCCCTGTCCCTTGATCGGGTGCGGATAGCCGACGACGGCTGCCTCGGACACCAGATGGTGCGAGACAAGCGCCGATTCGACTTCGGCCGTGCCCAGCCGGTGTCCGGAGACGTTGAGCACGTCGTCGACGCGGCCGGTGATCCAATAGTAGCCATCCTCGTCGCGACGGCAGCCGTCACCCGTAAAATACTTGCCCTTGTAGGTGGCGAAGTAGGTCTGGCCGAAGCGTGCATGATCGCCATAGATCGTGCGCATCTGGCCGGGCCAGCTGTCGGTGATGCAGAGGTTGCCGTCGGCAGGTCCTTCGAGCACGTTGCCTTCGTTGTCGACCAGCTGCGGCTGGACGCCGAAGAAGGGCCGCGTCGCCGATCCGGGCTTGAGATCGGTCGCGCCCGGCAGCGGCGTGATCAGGATGCCGCCGGTTTCCGTCTGCCACCAGGTGTCGACGATCGGCGATTTCTGATCGCCAACGACGTTGTAGTACCATTCCCAGGCTTCCGGGTTGATCGGTTCGCCGACCGAACCGAGCAGGCGCAGCGACGAGCGCGAGGCGCGCTTGACGAAATCGTCGCCGGCGCCCATCAGCGAGCGGATTGCCGTCGGCGCGGTGTAGAAGACGTTGACCTTGTGCTTGTCGATGACTTCCCAGAAGCGGCCTGCGTCGGGGAAGTTCGGAACGCCCTCGAACATCACGGTGGTCGCCGCGTTGGCGAGCGGTCCGTAGACGATGTAGGAATGGCCGGTCACCCAGCCGACATCCGCCGTGCACCAATAGATATCGCCGTCGCGATAGTCGAACACGTATTCATGGGTCATCGAGGCATAGACGAGGTAGCCGCCGGTGGTGTGCAGCACGCCCTTCGGCTTGCCGGTCGAGCCCGAGGTGTAGAGGATGAACAACGGGTCTTCCGCCTTCATCTTCGCCGGCTCGCAATGCGGCTTCACGGTCGCAGTTTCCTGGTGGTACCAGAGGTCGCGGCCCGGCGCCCAGCCGATCTTGCCGCCGGTGCGGCGCACGACCAGCACCTTGTTGACGATCACGTGCTGCTTGGCGGCGATGTCGATCGCGGTGTCGGTATTTTCCTTCAGCGGCACCGGCTTGCCACCGCGCACGCCCTCGTCACAGGTGATGACGAAGGTGGATTCGCAGTCGACGATGCGGCCGGCGAGCGCGTCCGGCGAGAAGCCGCCGAACACGACCGAATGAATGGCGCCGATGCGCGCGCAGGCAAGCATCGCGTAGGATGCTTCCGGGATCATCGGCATGTAGATGGTGACGCGGTCGCCCTTCTTGACGCCATGCTTCTTCAGGACGTTGGCAAGCCGACAAACCTGCTCGTAGAGCTGGTTGTAGGTGATCTTCTTGTCGATATAGGGGTTGTCGCCTTCCCAGATGATCGCCGTCTTTTCGCCGTGCGTCTTCAGGTGGCGGTCGATGCAATTGTAGGAGACGTTGGTGAGGCCGTCCTCGTACCACTTGATCGAGACCTTGCCCTTGAAAGAGGTGTTCTTGACCTTGGTATAGGGCTTGAACCAGTCGATCCGTTTGCCGTGTTTGCCCCAGAACTTGGCCGGGTCCTCGACACTTTCCTCATACCACTTCAGATAGGTCGCGTTATCGAGCAGCGTCCGGCTCTTGGCAGACTTCAACACCGGATAGATCTTGGCGGACATTCGTTCCTCCCTGCGCATTCCTGTCTGAGGTCCCTCCCGGGGACCCCGCCTCGGCGACGAGTCATAGCAGGTCAAAGCCGCGCCGCAATTAGACAAAAGGACATTTGGAACTGGAGAATTGCAATTTTGAGACAACGACGCTATAGAGGCGCTCAATTCCCGGAAATCAGTGGTAGACTCCACGGCCCGCGACACCGGCGCGGCGGACAAAAGGACTATATCCATGGCTCAGCAACTGCTTATGCCCAAGGCAACAGCCGTCTGGCTCGTCGACAATACGGCATTGTCGTTCGAACAGATTGCAACGTTTTGCAAGCTGCATCCGCTCGAAGTGAAGGCGATCGCAGACGGTGAATCGGCACAGGGCATCAAGGGTCTAGATCCAATCGCAACCGGACAGCTGTCGCGCGACGAGATCGCCCGCGCCGAGGCAAATCCGAACCACAAGCTCAAGCTTTCGGAGCCGAAAGTCCGTGTTCCCGACTCCAAGCGCAAGGGCCCGCGCTACACGCCGGTCTCCAAGCGCCAGGATCGCCCGAATGCCATTCTCTGGCTGGTTCGCAACCATCCCGAGCTGAAGGACGCGCAGATTTCCCGCCTCGTCGGCACCACGAAGTCGACGATCGAGCAGATTCGCGAGCGCACCCACTGGAACTCGACGAACCTGACGCCGATGGATCCGGTAACGCTTGGCCTGTGCTCGCAGATCGATCTCGACCTTGAAGTCGAACGCGCCGCCAAGGGCCGTCCGCTGCCGACAGCCGCCGAGCTCGGCGCGACGCTCGAAGCAGCCCAGGAAACAGAAAAGCTCAACTTCAGCTACGAGCGCGAAGAAGAGAAGGAAATCGATGCGGATGCCGTCTTCGCCAAGCTCAAGTCGCTGAAGTCGGATCGCAAGGACGAGGACGAAGACGATCAATATTGATCGACTTGTCATGACCTGACGAAAGCCCGGATCGCTCGATCCGGGCTTTTTTGTTTGCCAGATTCAGTAGGCCGAACCGGACTGGTCCTTCAGATTGTGGCGCTCGGTCCCCTTGAGCGGTGGATTGAAGACACTGACGAGGATGAGATCCTCATTTTTTCCTCCCCGCAGGAAATGTTTGTCGTGCTGATCGAGCACGTAGATGTCGCCCTGACGAATCGGAAAGACATTGCCCTGCATATCCTCCACCTCGCCCTGGCCGGCGATGCAGTAGCAAGCCTCAAGATGGTTGCGGTACTCCAGCAATGAGACCGTATTGGCGCGAACGACGGTGTGGCAAACGGTAAAACCCATGCCATCTTTTTCCGTCAGCAGTCGGTGGCTGGTGCCGCTCCCCCATTCGACGAAATGATCGGTGGCCTCGATATCCTGCAGGCTGCGCACGAACATGTGCTATATCCTCCTATGAGAAATTCTTACATGACGAAGACCGGAATGCGTTCTCGTGATGTTGAAATCCTTATCCCACGGGACTTTTCGATAGAAAAACAACGATTTCTCAAGAGGTGGTTGAGGAGAATTTGCAGATGCTTCCGCCACTCGGCATGCTTCGCGCATTCGAGGCCGCCGCCCGGCTCGCCAGCTTTTCACGTGCCGCGGACGAGCTGCATGTCACACACGCTGCAGTTAGCCATCAGATAAGGCTGCTCGAGGAATGGTTCGGCCGGCCGTTGTTCCGGCGGGAAAAGCGCGGCGTCGGTCTCCTTCCTGACGCCGAGCGGTTGGCCGACGCCTTGACATCGTGTTTTGCGCGCATCGCGATCGAAACAGAAATGCTGCGCGCCAACGCCAAATCATCGATCACCGTCGCTTGCATCCCATCGATCGCCACGCGCTGGCTGATACCGGCGCTCAGCGATTTCCTCGAACGGCACCCGGACGTCGATGTAAAGGTAATCTACGCGATGGCCGAGCAGAGGCTGCGGGAGACGGGTTGCGACGTGCTCATCACGCTCGGTGCGGACCTATCCGTCGGGACGCAATGCGACCGGCTGTTTTCGCGTGCGAACCGCCCGGTCGCCAGCCCTCGTTACATCGAGCGCAAAGGCGCGCTCTACACACCAGAGGCAATCACCACCGCCGACCTGCTTCACGACGAGACGATCGCGCGGTGGCAAGAATGGTTTGCGACAGCCGGCCTGCCCATGGCTCGACCGCCGCGCCGCGGTCCGGTTTTCCAGGATTTCAACCTGCTGGCGACGGCCGTGATCGCCGGCCATGGCGTGGCGCTCTGCCCGGTCGAAGTCTTTCGCCGCGAGATCGAGCACGGCGATCTCATCGTCCTCTCGCCGATCGCCACACTTGAAGACGAGAGTTACTACCTCATCACCAAGAACCTGCGCAGCAAACCGGTGGCGGCCTTCAGCACGTGGTTCAGTTCCGTCGTTCGAATCTGAGGCATGCTCCTGCATGTTTCCTTAAATCCTATTCGATTTAAGGATAAAAACATGCAGCCATTCAAAGTGCTACAGCGACCTTTGCGCGTCTAATAAGACGCGCGGCGCTGTAGAATGCACGATCAGATGCCGATACCCTTGGAATGAAGCACCGCGGCAATCTCATCGAGGATCGCTGGGTCGTCGATTGTCGCCGGCATTTTCCACGGTTGGCGATCGGCGATCTTCTGGATCGTCGCGCGCAGGATCTTGCCGGATCGGGTTTTCGGCAGCCGCTTGACGCACATCGCCACGCGGAAGGCGGCCACCGGCCCGATGCGATCACGCACGAGGCTGATGACCTCCCGTTCGATCTCGGATGTTTCACGGGAAACATTCGAGTTGATGACCAGAAAGCCGGCGGGGATCTGACCCTTCAGCGCGTCGGCGATGCCGATGACGGCACATTCCGCCACATCCGGATGGCTGGCGCACACTTCCTCCATGGCGCCCGTCGACAACCGGTGACCGGCGACATTGATGATGTCGTCGGTGCGCGCCATGATGAAGACATAGCCGTCATCGTCGAGGTAGCCGGCATCGGCCGTCTTGTAGTAGCCGGGAAACTCCTCGAGATAGGCCGCGCGAAACCGATGGTCGGCATTCCAGAGTGTCGGCAGACACCCTGGAGGCAAAGGCAGTTTGACCACGACGTTGCCCAGCGTGCCCGCTTCGACCGGATGACCGGCGTCGTCGAGGATCTGGACATCGTAGCCGGGTAACGGAACAGCCGGTGATCCGTATTTGACAGGCAGGAGTCCGAGTCCGAGCGGATTGCCGGCAACAGGCCAGCCCGTTTCCGTCTGCCACCAATGGTCGATGATCGGCACACCGAGCGCCCTTTCCGCCCAGCAGATCGTGTCGGGGTCGGCCCGTTCACCGGCCAGAAACAACGCACGAAACCGAGAAAGATCATGGTTCGTCACCAGCGACGCATCCGGATCCTCCTTGCGAATGGCGCGCAGCGCCGTCGGAGCGGTGAACATGACGGCCACGCCGTGTTCCGCGATAATCCGCCAGTAGGTTCCGGGATCCGGCGTGCCGACGGGCTTGCCTTCGAACAGGATCGAGGTGTTGCCGTTGAGAAGCGGCCCATAGACGATGAACGAATGCCCGACGACCCAGCCGATGTCGGACGCCGCCCAGAAGACCTCACCGGGCTGAACGCCGAAGAAATTCTGCATCGACCATTTGAGCGCAACCATGTGGCCGCCATTGTCGCGCACCACGCCCTTCGGCTGGCCTGTGGTGCCGGAGGTATAGAGCACGTAAAGCGGATCGGTGGACGCCACCGGCGTGCAACCGGCCTCGTCGCCCGCATCCTTTGCCGCCGCAAGCGCTGTGGCATAGTCGATATCGCGCACCGGCGTCATATCCGCCTGCAGCATCTCGCGCTGATAGACAAGGCAATGCGCCGGTTTGTGTTCGGCGATCGTCAGCGCCGCATCGAGCAGCGGCTTGTAGGCGACCGTGCGACCGGGCTCGATGCCGCAGCTGGCCGACACGATGAGCTTGGCCCGGCAATCGTCGATGCGAACGGCGAGTTCGTTGGCGGCGAAGCCGCCAAACACCACCGAATGCACCGCGCCGATGCGCGCGGCGGCAAGCATCGCCACCGCCGCCTGCGGGATCATCGGCATATAGATGATGATGCGATCGCCTTTGTCGACGCCGAGCTTGCGGTAGACGGCGGCCAGCGCCTTGACGTCGTCGAGCAACGCTCCATAGGAGATGCGCTCGATGCTAGACGTGACCGGGCTGTCGTAGATGAAGGCGATCTGCTCGCCACGACCGGCTTCGACATGCCGGTCCAGGCAATTGTAGCAGCTGTTGGTCAGCCCGCCGGGAAACCAGTGGCCATAAATGCCCCCTTCAGCCTCGAAGGCGCGCTCCGGCCTCTCGAACCAGTCGATCGCCTCTGCCGCCTCAGACCAGAACCCCTCCGGATCCGTCTTCCACGCGCCGTACACTTCGGAATAGCGGCTCGCCATATCCGTTCTCCTCCCAATGCATGCCGGGCGATGCCCGGCCTCCTCGTGCACAAGGATAGGCTAATGAGAACGAAGGTGAACCCCGACGAAAGCGTAATGCGACGTTTTGGCCGTCAGCGTGATCCGAAAATTGCCGAACCGACGCGCACGCTGGTCGCGCCGAACTGGACCGCCGTTTCGAAATCTCCGGACATGCCCATCGACAGCCTGTCGAGCATGCACGCGCCGGCTAGTTTCGCCAACAGCGCAAAATGCGGACCGGGGTTCTCGTCGACAGGCGGAATGCACATCAGACCCTCGATAACCATATCCAGTTCCTCGCGGCAGAAGGTCACGAACGCGATGGTTTCTGCAGGCGCAATTCCGGCCTTCTGCGGTTCCAGACCGGTGTTGACCTGGACATAGAGACGAAGCGTCCTGTCCTGGCGCTTCATTTCCGCCGAGATCGCCCGGGCAATTTTCTCGCGATCGACGGTCTCGATGACATCAAACAGGGCAACGGCTTCTGCCGCCTTGTTGGACTGCAGCGGCCCGATCAGATGCAGCGCCAGATCGGGGCTTTCGCCCTTCAGCAGCGGCCATTTGCCCTGTGCTTCCTGCACGCGGTTTTCGCCGAACACGCGTTGGCCGGCCTCGATCACCGGACGGATCGCGTCAGCGTCGAATGTCTTGGAAACGGCAACGAGGCTGACGGCATTCTTTGGGCGCTTTGCCGCCCTTTCCGCCGTGTGAATCCGGCTCACGACATCCTGTAACCGCTCTTGAACTTCCATGGATATATTCTCCGACATAACGACCTTCCGGGCGATAACTAGCGGATTAGGCAAACTTGCGCGCCTTGCCAAGGCCATCGCCGCTCGAGCCGGCCCAAATCCGCCAAAGTGTCGCGCCAAACCCTTCGAAAACTTGACCACCAAGCGGTTTCATGATGAAGGTCACCCCAACTATCATGAGGGCGCTCCCTTGCCCCGCAGAACTTCCGGAACACCTAAAAGACATGTCTACCGAACGATATAATCCGCGTGATGCCGAGCCGCGTTGGCAGCAGGAATGGGAAAACGGCGAGGTCTTCAAGACCGAGAACGATGATCCGCGCGAAAAATATTACGTGCTCGAGATGTTCCCCTATCCGTCCGGGCGCATCCACATGGGCCACGTGCGCAACTACACGATGGGCGACGTCGTCGCCCGCTACAAGCGCGCCCGGGGCTTCAACGTGCTTCACCCCATGGGTTGGGATGCCTTCGGCATGCCGGCGGAAAACGCCGCCATGGAGCGCGGCGTGCATCCGGCCAGCTGGACCTATCAGAACATCGCCTCGATGAAGGCGCAGCTGAAGGTCATGGGACTGTCGCTTGACTGGAACCGCGAATTCGCGACCTGCGACCCTGAATACTACCAGCGCCAACAGCACCTGTTTATCGATTTTCTCGAGAAGGGCCTGGTTTACCGCAAGCAGTCCAAGGTCAACTGGGACCCGGTCGACAATACCGTTCTCGCCAACGAGCAGGTCATTGACGGCCGCGGTTGGCGTTCCGGCGCGCTCGTCGAGCAGCGCGAGCTGACGCAGTGGTTCTTCCGCATCACCGACTTCAGCCAGGAACTGCTGGACGCTCTGGACACGCTGGACCAGTGGCCGGAAAAAGTACGCCTGATGCAGAAGAACTGGATCGGCCGCTCCGAGGGCCTGTCCATTCGCTGGCAGATCGTCGAAGGCACCGCCGCCGCCGACACCACGGAACTGACCGTTTACACTACCCGTCCGGACACGCTGTTCGGCGCCTCCTTCCTGGCGATTTCCGCCGATCACCCGCTTGCCAGGCAGGCAGCGGCAAAGGATCCGGCAATCGAGGCCTTCTGCGAGGAGTGCCGGCGCGCCGGGACCTCACTTGCAGCGCTCGAGACCGCTGAAAAGAAGGGCATGGACACCGGCATCCGCGCCAGGCATCCACTCGACGAAAGCTGGGAGCTGCCGGTCTACGTCGCCAACTTCGTCCTCATGGACTACGGCACGGGCGCGATCTTCGGCTGCCCGTCCGGCGACCAGCGCGACCTCGACTTCGCCCGCAAGTATGGGCTTCCAGTCGTTCCGGTCGTCATGCCGAGGGATGCCGATGCCGAAAGCTTCGCGATCGGTGACGAGGCCTATATCGGCGACGGCGTGATGATCAATTCGCGTTTTCTCGACGGCCTGTCGACGGAAGACGCGTTCGAAACCGTGGCATCGAAGCTGGAAAAGTGCGTGTTGGCCGGCGCGCCGCGCGCCGAACGCAAGGTCAATTTCCGCCTGCGCGACTGGGGTATTTCCCGCCAGCGCTATTGGGGCTGCCCGATCCCGGTCATCCATTGCGATGACTGCGGCGTCATTCCCGTTCCCAAGGCCGACCTGCCCGTCATCCTGCCGCCGGACGTCACCTTCGACAAGCCGGGCAACCCGCTCGACCGCCATCCGACCTGGCGGCACGTGGCCTGCCCGCATTGCGGCAAGGACGCCCGTCGCGAGACCGACACGATGGACACCTTCGTCGATTCGTCCTGGTACTTCACGCGCTTCACGGCTCCTTGGGAGGACGACCCGACCGATCCGAAGACGGCCAACCACTGGCTGCCCGTCGACCAGTATATCGGCGGTATCGAACACGCGATCCTACATCTGCTCTATTCGCGCTTCTTCACCCGCGCGATGAAGGCGACCGGCCATGTTGCCCTGGACGAACCGTTCAAGGGCCTGTTCACCCAGGGCATGGTGGTGCACGAGACCTACAGCCGCGGCGAAGGCGCCCAGCGCGAATGGATCACGCCGGCGGAAATCCGCATCGACGAGGTCGACGGACAGCGCCGCGCCGTTCTGCTCGAGACCGGCGAAGACATCACCATCGGCTCGATCGAGAAGATGTCGAAGTCGAAGAAGAACGTCGTTGATCCTGACGATATCATCGCCTCCTACGGCGCCGATACCGCACGCTTCTTCGTTCTGTCCGACTCGCCGCCCGACCGTGACGTCATCTGGTCAGAGTCTGGCGTCGAAGGCGCCCATCGCTTCGTTCAGCGCGTCTGGCGCCTGATCGGCGAGGCGGCGGAAACACTTCGCACAGTCGAGGCGGCGCCAGCCCATGAAGGCAGCGGACTCGTTCTCTCACAGGCGGCCCACAGGACGCTGCGCGCGGTTGAAGCCGATTACGACAAGCTGGCCTTCAACAAGGCCGTGGCACGTATCTATGAGCTCGTGAACGTGATTGCGGCCCCCTTGACCCAGGTTGCTGCCGGCAAGGCCGATGCGGCGCTGGCAGCGGCTGCAAAGGATGCAACATCGATCCTGGTCAACCTGATCGCCCCAATGATGCCGCACCTGGCCGAGGAATGCTGGCAGGCGATCGGCGGCAAGGGCCTGATCGCCGAAAGCGGCTGGCCGAAGTTTGATGCGGCGCTCGTCGTTGAGAATGAAGTCACGCTGCCGGTCCAGATCAACGGCAAGAAGCGCGCGGATTTGACAATCGCGCGCGATGCAGATCAGACTGCGATCGAGAATGCCGTTCTCGCTCTCGATGCCGTCAAGTCCGTTCTCAACGGCAGCAGCCCCAAGAAAATCATCGTCGTGCCTCAGAGGATCGTCAATGTCGTTGTCTGATAGAGCTGGCTCCAGCATCCGGTCGCTCCCGATGCTGGCTGGTGTTCTTATGTTGACCGCGCTCGCCGGCTGCCAGGTCAGGCCACTTTATTCCGATGCGGTCGGCACATCGGCAGCGCTTGCGTCGATCGAAATCTCCGATGCGGATGACCGTGTTGAGCAGGAGGTGCGCAACGCATTGATCTTCCTGGCCGCCGGCGCCAGGGAGAACCGGCGAACCCGCAATATCATCTGGCGCTGAACGTCACGACCCGCGTCATGGGCACGCTCTTTGATCAGGCACGGGACCGGGCAGCCGCAGGGCGTATCGTCGTGAAAGCGGACTATAACCTGTCCAGGGCCGGCACGGGCGAAACCATCAAGTCAGGCAACCGCACGGCCGTCGCGCTTGTCGACTTTCCCGTCCAGGAGTTTGCCAAGGTCCGCGCCGTCCGCGATGGCGAGAACCGCGCTGCAAGGGAACTGGCAGAGCTGATCCGGGCCGATATCGCCGCGGCCCTCAGCCGATAGAGCATTTCCAGGAAAAGTGCGAAGCGGTTTTCCGGCAGGAATTGCGTTGAAACAAAGGGATAGAGCGTTTCTGGGAGTCAGTCTAAACTGGAAACGCTCTAGGCGGTGACGGAATGAGCGAAGTCAAGTCGCACGAATTCGACTCTTTCCTACAGAAGTCAGCGGCACTTTATCGCCTCTTTGTCCTCTACGGACCAGACCGCGGGCTGGTTTCGGAGCGGGCAGAGGCGATCGCGTCGCGCAGCGGCGTTGCGCTCGACGACCCATTTTCCATCACCAAGCTCGATGCCGGGGATCTGCAACAGAGCCCCGGCCGGTTGCTCGACGAGGTCAATTCGATCGGCCTCTTCGGTGGCGAAAGGCTCATCTGGGTCCGCGGAGCCGCCAACGAGAAGGCGTTGGTCGATGGTCTGCAGATTTTGGCCGGCGAACCGCCGACCGGTAGCTATGTTGTCGTCGAAGCGGGTGATCTCAAGAAGGGATCGGCGCTGCGCAAGGTGGCCGAGACGGCACGTTCGATCGCGACTATCGCCTGCTACAGCGACGACGCCCGCAGCCTGCAGGCGTTGATCGACAAGGAATTGGGCGAAGAAAAACTCGGCATTACTCCGGCGGCACGTGAACGGCTGATAGAAGCGCTTGGCGGCGACCGCCTGGCATCGCGCAACGAAGTACGCAAGCTTGCACTCTATTGCCGTGGCAAGAGCACCGTCGACGAATCGGATGTGACCGACATTGTCGGCGATGCCAGCGCCATTTCCGTTGATGATGCTGTCGATGCGGTCCTGAAGGGTGACCTTGACGGTCTATTGCATGCGATGCAGAAGATAACCACGTCAAAAACGCCCGCCTTCCTCGTTTTGCAGGGGTGCCTCAGGCAGTTTCAGCAGCTCGATCTGATGCGCGCCGAAATGGATGCCAGCCGCCAGCAGGCCGGCCAGGTTATCGCCACCATGGGCCGGCACCTGCATTTTCGTCGCAAGCCCATCATCGAAGCAGCCCTCAGACATTGGTCTTCGCCGGCGATCCGCCGCGAACTGACACGGCTTCAAAATACGATCTATCAGAGCCGCACGCGCCAGAGCCTCGAGGAGAGCATGGTGCTGCAGAACCTGTTGGCGATTGCCGTGCAGTCAGCCAGACGCTGAGAGCCCGCAAAAGCAGGCTCAAATCAGCCTATCGGGCAATTGGAAGCGCGCTTAAAGCCTTTCCAGGAAAGGTGCGAAGCGGTTTTCCGTCAGGAAATGCGTAAAAACAAAGAGATAGAGCGTTTCTGTAGTTCGGTTTAAATCGAAAACACTCTAGCGGCGCTCGAGCAGGCGGCAGATCTCTTCAAGCTGATCAAGCGTCTTGTAGGAAATCCTGAGGTGCCCGCCTGAAGCCTTGTGACTGACGGTGACTTCAAGCCCGAGACTGTCGGACAGTGTCCGCTCCAGCGCCAACGTATCGGCGTCCTTCTCGTCACGACGTGCGGCCTTGGCGTAGTGGGGATCGTTCTGGGCGCGAATATCGTTCTGCGCCAGCCGCTCAGCGTCGCGAACGGAGAGACCCTTTGCGACGATGTTGCGGGCGAGCGTTGCCGGATCCGACGTCGGGATCAGCGCGCGCGCATGGCCTGCCGACAGGCTTCCTTCTGACAACATGTCCCGCACCGGCTCGGGCAGCTTCAAAAGCCGCAGGCTGTTGGCGACATGGCTGCGGCTCTTGCCGATGATCTCGCCGAGATCGTTCTGGGTGTAGCCGTGTTCGGCAATCAGCTGCTCGTAGCCAAGCGCTTCGTCGAGCGGGTTAAGGTCGGACCGCTGCACGTTCTCGACGATCGCGATTTCGAGCGCCGTGCGATCGTCAACGTCGCGGATGATAACCGGAATTTCGGTAAAGCCGGCGAGCTGCGCTGCACGCCAGCGGCGTTCCCCGGCGATGATCTCGTAACGGTCAGTGCCGATCGTGCGAGCGACGACCGGCTGGACGATGCCGTGCTGCCGAATGGAACTGGCGAGGTCCTGCAGTTCACCTTCGTCGAACTGTCGACGCGGGTTTCGCGGGTTGCGCGATACGAACTCGATCGGCACTTTCCGATCGGGGTTAACCGGAGCAGGGGAGGCGCCGGCCTGTATCGGCTGATCCATCTCGCCGATCAATGCAGCCAGTCCCCGGCCAAGCCTTCTCTTCGAGCTGTCGTCGTTCATAGTGTCACCCGATTTAAATTCCGGTACCGAAACAATTATGCGGCTTTGCGCTGCCGCTCGCGCTGGATTACTTCCGATGCGAGTTGAAGGTAGGCTTGGCTGCCTGCGCATTTCAGATCGTAAAGGATGGCCGGCTTACCATAGGACGGTGCTTCCGATACACGCACATTCCGCGGAATGAGCGTGTGGTAGACCTTATCCCCAAGATGGGTGCGGACATCGCTCACCACCTGCTGTGCCAGATTGTTGCGAGAATCGAACATCGTCAACACGATACCCTGGATGTCCAGGTTCGGGTTGACCGTTTGGCGCACTTGGTCAACCGTCTCCAGCAACTGGCTCAAACCCTCCAGCGCGAAGAATTCGCACTGAAGCGGCACCAGTACCGAATGTGCGGCAGCCATAGCGTTCATCGTCAGCAGATTGAACGATGGCGGGCAGTCGACGAGAACGTATGAATACTCCAATGCCTCGGGGCTCTCCAAGGCCTTGCGAAGACGAAAGGCGCGATCGACCTCCCTGGAGATTTCCATTTCGACGCCGAGCAGATCCATCGTCGAGGGCACGATAGCCAGATTCGGCACAACTGTCTGCTGGACGATCTCACCAATCGAGTGCGATCCAACCATCAATTCATAGGAGGAGAGATGGCGATCGCGGCGCTGAATGCCGAGGCCGGTGCTGGCATTGCCCTGCGGGTCCAGATCAACGATCAGAACCTTTTCGCCGATGGCGGCCAATGCCGTTGCCAGATTGATCGCCGTCGTCGTTTTGCCGACGCCCCCCTTCTGGTTCGCTATCGTGATGATCCGATTTTTTGCGCCAAACATGTTTCTGCTCGCCAATCACTGAGTTCTTCGCGAAAGATTTGCGATCTCGAGCACAACAGAATCTGGCTCAACGATGCTTGGGTGTTTTACCAGATCAAACGCATAGCGGCCAACGGCTTTGTCGATCTCACGCTGGTAATCCCGCCCTTTGTGGAAGTAGGCGACCGTTTTGCCACCTTCGGCCGTCAGCCAAGGCGATGAATAATCGAGCAGTAGGCTCAGATCCGCCAGCGCACGGGCGGAAATCGCATCGCATTTTGGTGCGACAGAGCTGGCATCTTCGATTCGAATCGGATGAACGGATCCGCGCGCACCGGTCTCCGTCAACGCAACGCGCAGGAAAGCGGCTTTCTTGTTGTTGCTCTCGATCAAATGTACCCAGCCGTCGGAAAATTCCTGGAGGTAGATGGCGGTAATCACTCCGGGAAATCCACCACCGCTACCGAGATCGACCCAGGTCTTCGGACCCGGCGCAAGTTGCGCCAATTGTAGACTATCGACGATATGCCGCCGCCACAGGTCGTCGAGCGTCGACGGAGCAATCAGATTGATGAACTTCGCCCATTTCTGAAACAGCGCTGCGAAGTGCTCTAGTCGTTCCTTCGTTTCACGTGAAACACGCAGTCCGTTCAAGCCAGCGAAGGGACTCGTTTTCATTGCGCACTTACCTTTTCTTCCCGTTCCGCGGAACGACTCATTCGTTTCAACCAAGCCAAGATCAACGAGGCGGCGGCCGGGGTCATCCCATCGACCTTCAGCGCCTGGGCCAGATTCCGCGGCGCCTGCAGCGTCAACTTCTGCTTCAGCTCATTCGATAGACCAGCTAATGCCGAAAAGTCAAAATCGCTTGGAATCGCTAAATCCTCTTCGCGGCGGATGCCAGCAATGTCCGATGCCTGGCGGTCCATATAGACGGCATAGGCAGCATCGATTTCGAGTGCCTCCACCACCGCGGACGGAATGTCTTTCAACTCGGGCCACAGGATCAGCAAGGCACCAACACTCTGGTCAGGATAGGATAGGATTTCGAACGCCGTTCGCCGCTGGCCATCCTGGTTCAGTTTGAGTCCATGACGGTTGCCTTCTGCCGGCGTCACCGACAATTGCTTGAGCAATGCCCGACCGCTGTCAAACTGCGCCTTCCATTCGACAAAGCGCGCCTGCCGCGCTTCAGACACGCAACCGATTTCGATTGCCTTCGGTGTCAGGCGCACGTCTGCATTGTCGGCACGCAGGGACAATCGGTATTCGGCGCGTGACGTGAACATGCGATAGGGTTCGGTAATACCCCGAGAGGTCAGGTCGTCGACCATCACGCCGATATAGGAATCGGTGCGGCTGAAGATGACGGCTTCGCGCCCCGTCGCTGCCTTGGCAGCATTCAAGCCGGCGACCAGGCCTTGTGCCCCGGCCTCTTCATAGCCCGTGGTGCCATTGATCTGGCCGGCGAGGAACAAGCCCGGCATCTTGCGCACCGCCAGCGTCGCATCAAGCTCACGCGGATCGACGTGATCGTATTCGATCGCGTAACCCGGCTGGAGGATCACGACACTCTCAAGGCCGGGGATTGTGCGAATAAACGCGTCTTGAACGTCTGCCGGCAAGGATGTCGAAATGCCGTTGGGATAGACGGTATCATCGTCCAGGCCTTCCGGTTCAAGGAAGATCTGGTGACCGTCCCGTTCGCCAAAGCGAACGATCTTATCCTCGATCGAGGGGCAGTAGCGCGGACCGACACCTTCGATCTGACCGGAATACATCGCCGACTTGCCGATATTGTCGGCAATGATCTTATGCGTGGCTTCGGTGGTTCGGGTCACACCGCAGTCGATCTGTCGGTTGACGATCCGATCGGTCATGAAGGAGAAGGGCACCGGATCTTCGTCAGGCCCCTGGCGTCCGACGCGATCCCAATCAATAGTCTTGCCGTCCAGGCGTGCTGGCGTCCCCGTCTTCAACCGTCCCAAACGAAGGCCGTAGCGCGCCAAGGTGGCGGAGAGGCCAAGCGACGGCTCTTCGCCAATACGACCCGCCGGTATCTTCTGGTCGCCGATATGGATCAGTCCCTTTAGAAAGGTCCCGGTCGTCAGCACCACCGCCGCCGCAGCAAAGGATCTGCCATCCTTCATCACCACGCCGGCAATCTTGCTGTCCTGTTCAAGAAGGTCGAAAGCATCACCTTCGATCACGGTCAGGTTTTCAATGGCGTCAATCTCTCGCTGCATGGCTTCGCGATAGAGTCGCCGGTCGGCTTGGGTACGTGGGCCACGAACAGCCGGCCCCTTGCGCCGATTGAGCAGGCGAAACTGAATTCCAGCCGCATCGGCGATGCGACCCATCAAGCCATCAAGCGCATCGATCTCACGCACGAGGTGGCCTTTGCCTAGACCCCCAATCGCCGGGTTGCACGACATCACGCCAATGGTCGACGCCTTATGGGTAATCAGAGCGGTGCGTGCACCGAGGCGCGCGGCCGCCGCCGCAGCCTCGCAGCCGGCATGACCTCCACCAATGACGATAACGTCAAAATGGACCATTTTTATCATCTCCGATCAAACGCGTTCCGGATTCGAATCGTTTCACGTGAAACACTTCGCATGACTCGCTAGCGTTGTATTGTTTTAGTCGAACATCATTTACCGATACAGAATTCGGAAAATATCACATCCAACAGGTTTTCAACATCCACACGCCCGGTGATGCGTCCGATTGCATCCCCTGCGACACGAAGCAGCTCAGCGCGTATATCCAGGCCGTCTTGGTTCAGGCGCAAACTTTCCGCAAGCGCAATGCTGGCTTGGCGCAAGGCGTCAACATGCCTGCGTCTGGAGGGGATAGAGAGGGCGGTAACCCCAGACAAATCAGGTAGATAGCCCGATATGACGTTCAAGAGCTGGTCCATCCCCGCACCCGTTGTGGTCGAAATCGAAACCTCGGCGCCCGGAATGGTATCGCTGCCGGCTCGGTCGATCTTGGTTGCGACCCGCAAGACCGGCACAGCCGTAAGAGCGAGGTCGTCAAGGGTGTTAAAACCTTCTGTGTTTTCGGAAAGAAGCAGCACAAGGTCGGCGTTTGCAATTACATCGCGAGCGCGGCGAATACCTTCACGCTCCACCGTCTCGTCGGTCTCGCGCAGCCCGGCAGTATCGAACAACTTGACGGAGAATCCGGCTAATGAAAGGTCGACGGAAAGCACATCGCGCGTCGTTCCGGCTATCTCTGTCACGATCGCGATATCACGTTTTGCCAAGGCATTGAGCAGGCTGGACTTGCCGGCGTTGGGTTCGCCGGCAATGACGATCTTCAGGCCATCCCGGATGATTTCGCCAATCGGCGCCTGGGCAATGTGCGCGTCGATCTCGCGACGCAGCAATTCCATATCTTTCCAGATCCGGTCACTGACCGAGCCCGGCACGTCCTCCTCATCGGCGAAATCGAGCTCCGCCTCGATCATCGCGCGCGCATGGGTCAGACGCTTGGCCCAATCGTCATAGACCTTAGACTGGCCGCCGGCGGAATGCTCCAGCGCCAGACGACGCTGCATCTCGGTCTCCGCAGCGATCAGATCCGACAAGCCCTCAATCTCGACAAGATCCATCTTGCCGTTATGGAAGGCTCGCCGTGAAAACTCGCCGGCCTCAGCGTGGCGCAGCCCCGCAAAGCCAGACAACTCATGCAGCAGCATTTGAACAACGGCACGGCTGCCATGCACGTGCAACTCGGCACAGTCTTCCCCTGTAAACGAGGCCGGGCCGCGGAAGTAGATGATCAGGCCGCTATCGATCATGAAACCGTTGCGAGAGCGAATCGATTTCAGTGACGCCAAACGCGGCTCAGGGACGGCACCACACAATGACTTCAGGACAGCGTTTGTTTCTGGTCCGCTTATCCTGATCACCGCTACGCCGGCT
This sequence comes from Ensifer sp. 1H6, assembly GCF_001976035.1. Taxonomy (NCBI): domain Bacteria; kingdom Pseudomonadati; phylum Pseudomonadota; class Alphaproteobacteria; order Hyphomicrobiales; family Rhizobiaceae; genus Ensifer; species Ensifer sp. 1H6. Next base: position 43,459 of record NZ_MOAI01000037.1, read on the forward strand.
GGCAACGCCCCGCTGGAAAGCGCGTATATCGTATCCACCGATGGCATCGTGTCACCTGAGATCCAAAGAGAGTTCCTGCTCTACGCACGCCTGCGCCGGAAACAAGTTCCGGCGGGTGAGGCGGCCTCATATTGATAGCTGAATGAAACGCGTTAGTCGGCGTTCCCGGCGTTCACAGAGGTGTCGAGCGGTTGCGAGCTTATGCCGAATAGTCGGGAGAAGATCAAGCCTTAGCCGCGGGATCGCCCGAATGTGTTTCACGTGAATCACTGAACTGACAGAAGGCGACACCGGATGAGGGGATCCAAGATCATTGCGATAGCGAATCGAAAGGCTCGCCGAGGAAGCCGGTCCATCGTTGAATCCGGCTAATCAACGTGATCGCTGGAAATAAAGAGACCGGGCAAGATCACCTGCCCGGTCTCAATCACGATATCGGCGTTCGGCCGTATCAGGTGTTCATCGAGTCGAAGAAGTCGCCGTTGTTCTTTGTCTGCTTCAGCTTGTCGATGAGGAACTCGATCGCGTCGGTGGTACCCATCGGGGCCAGAATCCGGCGAAGAACGAAGATCTTCTGCAGATCCTGGCGTGGAACCAGCAGGTCTTCCTTACGCGTGCCGGACTTGAGAATGTCCATCGCCGGGAAGATGCGCTTGTCGGCGACCTTGCGGTCGAGCACGATTTCCGAGTTGCCGGTACCCTTGAACTCTTCGAAGATGACTTCGTCCATGCGGCTGCCGGTATCGATCAGCGCCGTGGCGATGATGGTCAGCGAACCACCTTCTTCGATGTTGCGGGCGGCACCAAAGAAGCGCTTCGGGCGCTGCAGGGCGTTGGCGTCGACACCACCGGTCAGAACCTTGCCGGATGAAGGAACAACGGTGTTATAGGCGCGACCGAGGCGGGTGATGGAATCGAGCAGGATCACGACGTCGCGGCCGTGCTCGACCAGGCGCTTTGCCTTTTCGATCACCATTTCGGCGACTTGCACGTGGCGCGTCGCCGGCTCGTCAAAGGTAGAGGAAACCACTTCGCCCTTCACGGAGCGCTGCATGTCGGTGACTTCTTCCGGCCGTTCGTCGATCAACAGAACGATCAGGTAACATTCCGGATGGTTTGCGGTGATCGAGTGGGCGATGTTCTGCAGGAGAACGGTCTTACCGGTGCGCGGCGGAGCGACGATCAGACCGCGCTGGCCCTTGCCGAGCGGCGCGACCAGGTCGATCACCCGAGCAGAAAGGTCCTTCGACGTCGGGATATCGAGTTCCATCTTGAAGCGCTCGTTTGGATAGAGCGGCGTCAGGTTGTCGAAGTGAACCTTGTGACGGATCTTTTCGGGATCGTCGAAATTGATGGTGTTGACTTTCAGCAGCGCGAAGTAGCGTTCGCCTTCCTTCGGTCCGCGGATCGGTCCCTCGACCGTGTCGCCGGTCTTCAGCGAGAAGCGGCGGATCTGGGAGGGGGAGATGTAGATATCGTCCGGGCCGGGAAGGTAGTTGGCATTGGCAGAGCGCAGAAAGCCGAATCCGTCCTGCAGAACCTCGACGACGCCTTCACCGATGATTTCGATATCCTGGGAGGCGAGCATCTTGAGGATTGCGAACATCAGCTCCTGCTTGCGCATGGTGCTCGCATTTTCCACCTCGAGCTCTTCGGCAAAGGCCAGAAGATCGGTCGGCGTCTTGTTCTTAAGTTCTTGTAGCTTCATTTCAGCCATGAAGGATCCATGTTTCGTCTGGGAATGGAAAGACGGCGTGTTTTCTGAAGGGAGCTGCGGCAGGAGGGGCAGGCTCTGGTCTTTGTCACAAGCCATGAAGAGGAGATGGGAGAAAATAGCGATTCACGTGAAACGCCGCAAGGGGCTGACGAAAATTAGCGAGAACTATTACAATTAGCAATCGTTAAAATTCAAAACGGCTTCACCACGACCATGATGACGATCAGGATCATCAGCAGCGTCGGGGCTTCGTTCATCAACCGCCAGTAGCGTGCCGTGCGGCGATTTTCGTCCCGCTGGAACGCCCGAACCGCCCGGCTGAAGCGCATGTGCACGACGGTCAGCATCACCACGAATAGCAGCTTGGCGTGAAGCCAGCCGCCCTGGAAGTCGTAGACGCTCCAGGCGAGGTAAAGCCCGAGCACCCAGGAGATCATCATCGCCGGGTTCATGATGACCGTCAGCAACCGCTGTTCCATCATTTTGAAGGTTTCGGACTGTTCGGAACCGGGTGCTGCGTCGGTGTGGTAGATGAACAGGCGCGGCATGTAGAGCAGCGCTGCCATCCACGACATCACCGCAATCACGTGTAGCGCCTTGATCCAGAGATAGAGGCTGTCGGGCTGCCAGACGAAAAGCCCGATGAGCGACGCGGCAAAACCGCCAAGCGCAATCATTGCTCTGACCCGCGCCCTGTTGCCTGGACCGCGATCCCTCTGGCGTTCATCCATCAGCGTGCTCCGCGAACGCGCGACACCAGCGCCGAGACGTTCTCCGGATCGGCCTGCGGCGTAATCCCGTGACCGAGGTTGAAAATGAGCGGTCCGTTGCCGAGCGCATCGAGAATACGATCTATGCCCTGCTCGAGGGCGGCACCGCCGGAAACGACCCGCATCGGATCAAGGTTACCCTGCACCGGTCCGTCCTTCTGCAAATCGACAGCAAAGGACAGTGGGACGGTCCAATCGAGCCCGATGGCATCGGCACCCGTCTTCTGGCGATAATGCTTCAGGAGAAGCCCTGCGCCCTTGGCAAAGGCAATGATCTTGGCCTGCGGACGTCGCGTCCGCACCGAAGCGATGATTCGCGCGACCGGCTTGACGGCAAATCGTTCGAATTCCTCTTCGCCCAGAACGCCAGCCCAGGAGTCGAAAATCTGTACCGCATCGGCGCCGGCATCGATCTGCTCGACCAGATAGTCCGCCGACACATCGGCCAGGAACGTCAAAAGCCGTTCGAAGGCTTCCGGGTTCTGGTAAGCGAACAGCCGGGCAGGGGCCTGATCCGGTGTTCCCTGACCAGCGATCATGTAGGTCGCAACGGTCCAGGGCGCACCGCAAAATCCGAGCAGCGTCGTCTCCGCCGGAAGTTCCCCACGCAAACGCGATACCGTTTCGAAGACCGGTTTCAGGTGATTGGAGATACCGTCAGCCTTCAGAGCATCGATGCCATCAACGTCGATCGGATCCATTCTCGGACCATGGCCTTCCTCAAAGCGAACGTTGCGCTTCAGCGCGTCCGGGATGACGAGGATGTCGGAAAAAAGAATGGCTGCGTCAAAAGCATAACGACGGATCGGTTGAAGCGTCACTTCGACAGCGAGATCAGGCGTGTAACAGAGATCGAGGAAACTTCCGGCGACGGCACGCGTTGCTCGATATTCGGGAAGGTACCGGCCGGCCTGGCGCATGAGCCAGACGGGAGGAGGACTGACCGTCTTCCCCTCCAAAACCTCCAGAACTTTCCTTCGTGTCTCGGCCACGGATGGTCTCTCCTAATATATAAACAAAGATATTTAGACTCTTTCTATTTCTTAGAGTCGGTGGGTATCAAGGATTAAAAGATGGCCACAGTTCATCCACGGCCACCCGATCGGATTAATCCGAGTGGGAAGCAGAGCAGCGGTCATGAATGCATTTCGTGGATAAGTGCAAAAATCCGATTTGAATCAGAGGATTGCCGTCTTTGAGAGAAAGCGATTTGCTGTGGACAATGAGTCGAAACGCGTGACACTTTGTCATTGCTGTGAGTCTTGTCCACATCCCCCGCGAAGCTTTCTTCGGCGTCGCACCAATTGTGAATAAGTCGGCAGTTTTCCCCTTGCCTCGGCCGTCGCGGCGCCGGTAGCCTCTTTTATCCCGGTTTATCAACAGCACCCGGAGAATTGCGTGGAGAACAAGAAAAACTACTTCCACCTGCATCTGATCTCCGATTCGACGGGGGAGACCTTGATCGCTGCGGGGCGGGCGGCAGCGGCGCAATTCCAGGCGTCGCATGCGCTCGAGCATGTCTATCCGCTGATCAGGAATCGCCGGCAGTTGCTGCAGGTTCTCGATGCGATCGATGGCGCCCCCGGCATCGTGCTTTATACGATCGTCGATCGCGAGCTGGCTGATATCATTGATCAGCGCTGTCGCGAGATGGGCGTGCCGTGCGTCTCCGTGCTCGATCCGATCATCGAACTGTTTCAGTCCTATCTCGGCTCGCCGTCGCGACGCCGTTCCGGCGCGCAGCACGTGATGGATGCCGATTACTTCGCGCGGATCGATGCGTTGAATTTCACCATGGACCATGATGATGGTCAGCTGCCGGCCGATTTCGATGATGCCGATGTGGTGTTAATCGGCATCAGCCGAACATCGAAGACGCCGACATCCATCTACCTCGCCAACCGCGGCATAAAGACGGCCAATATTCCGATCGTCCCGGGCGTGCCGCTTCCCGATCGGCTGATGGCGGCAACCAAGCCACTGGTCGTCGGCCTGATTGCGACCGCCGACCGCATTTCCCAAGTTCGTCAGCATCGGGTGCTTGGCACCACGCAAGGCTTTCACGGCGATCAATATACCGATAGGGCAGCGATCGCCGAGGAGCTGAAATATGCCCGCGCGCTTTGCGCGCGCAACAACTGGCCGCTCATCGACGTCACCCGCCGCTCGATCGAGGAAACCGCCGCCGCAATTGTTGCCCTGCGTCCGCGGCTGCGATAGAGCGAATCCGAACAATTCGGGAACTTCGATGATGACACCTTCACTCGTTCTGGCTTCAGCAAGCCCGTTCCGTCGCGCGCTTCTGGAAAATGCCGGCTTGGTGTTTACCGCACGCGCCGCCGAGATCGACGAGCGGGCGCTTGAAAAACCACTTGAGGAAGAAGGTGCAGTTCCTGAAGATGTCGCGATGAGGCTGGCCGAAGCCAAGGCGAGGGATGTCGCCCGGCATTTTCCCGAGGCATTGGTGATCGGTTCCGACCAGACCATGTCGCTCGGCCAGCGTGTCTATCACAAACCGAAGGACATGGTCGAAGCCGGACAGCATCTGTTGTCGCTCTCCGGCAAGACCCATCGCCTGAACAGCGCGATTGTCCTCTTGCGCGGCGATGAGATCCTTTGGCGCCATGTCTCGTCCGCAAATATGTCAGTGCGCACACTGACGCCGGAATTCGTCGATCGCCATCTGCAGCGTGTCGGCAGCAAGGCCCTGTCCAGTGTCGGCGCCTACCAGCTGGAGGGTGAGGGCATCCAGCTGTTCGACAAGATCGATGGTGACTATTTCACCATCCTCGGTCTTCCGATGCTGCCGCTGCTCGCAAAACTTCGGGAATTGGGAACGATCGATGCGTGATTCACGTGAAACATTTGTTAACCACGCCTTCGTCACCGGTTATCCGATCAAGCATTCCAGGTCGCCATTGATCCACGGCTATTGGCTGAAACAGCTCGGGATAGACGGCAGCTACCGCGCGCACGAGGTGAAGCCGGCCGATTTCTCGGCCTTCATCGCAGAGCTGAAGCAAGGCACATCAGGTTTTTGCGGCGGCAACGTCACCATCCCGCACAAGGAAGTCGCCCATCGGTTGGCAGATCGCCCTGACGATCTCTGTCTGGAACTCGGCGCCGCCAATACGCTTTGGCTCGAGGCCGGCGAAGTCCATGCCACCAACACCGATGGCCAAGGGTTCGTTGCCAATCTTGACGAACGGGCGGCCGGCTGGGACCAATGTTCGACCGCGGTTGTGCTCGGTGCCGGTGGCGCCAGCCGCGCCGTCATCCAGGCCGTGCGCGACCGGGGCATTAGCACCATCCATGTCGTCAATCGCACGGTGGCGAGGGCTCAGGAGTTGTCCGACCGTTTCGGGTCGGCCGTGCATGCGCATCCGATGGAGGCATTGAACGAGGTGATGACCGGCGCTGGCCTCTTCATCAACACCACGTCTCTCGGCATGGATGGACAGGATGCACCGCAGATCGATTTCACCGTCATGGCCAGGGGTGCGGTGGTCACCGATATCGTCTATGTCCCGTTGAAGACGCCTTTGCTTCGCCAGGCGGAGGAGCAGGGCTACGCCATCGTCGATGGACTTGGCATGCTGCTGCACCAGGCTGCGCCTGGTTTCGAGCTCTGGTTCGGCCGCCGGCCCGTGGTCGACGCTAACCTCCGGCAACTCGTCATCGATGATATGGGGACGCACGCATGATGATTGTCGGATTGACCGGATCGATGGCAATGGGCAAGTCGACAACGGCGCAGATGTTCCGCGAGTTCGGGGTGCCGGTCAACGACGCCGATGAAGTGGTGCACGCGCTTTATCGCGGCGAAGCCGTCGCACTGGTCGAAGCCGCCTTTCCGGGAACAGTCAGGGACGGGGCGATCGATCGCGCCGAACTGTCCCGCCAGTTGTTGGCAACACCGGAAAGGCTACGCGAACTCGAAAACATCGTGCATCCGCTCGTTCGCCAGAAAGAACGCGAGTTCCTCGACAGGAATGCTGCGGCTGAGGTGCCCTTCGTCGTGCTCGATATTCCGTTGTTGTTCGAGACGGGCGCCGAGGCGCGGGTCGATAAAGTGGTCGTGGTTAGCTGCGCGCCCGAGATTCAAAGAGAGCGAGCGATGAAACGCCCCGGCATGACTGAAGAGAAATTTGCTATGATCCTGGCGCGTCAGGTGCCGGACAGTCAGAAGCGTGAACGCGCCGACTATATCATCGATACCAGCGACAGCTTCGACAACACACGCCAACAGGTGAGGGCGATCGTCGATGACCTCACCACGAATGGAGCGCCCGATGCGTGAGATCATTTTCGATACGGAAACGACCGGCCTCGACAATCGCGAGGACAGGGTGATCGAAATCGGTGGCGTCGAGCTGGAAAACCAGTTTCCGACCGGCCGTACGCTGCATATCTTCGTCAATCCCGGCAATCGCAAGGTTCATCCGGATGCGCTTGCCATTCACGGCATCACCGATGATTTCCTGAAGGACAAGCCGCCTTTTGCCGATGTTGCCCAGCAGATCCTCGACTTCTTCGGCGATGCCCGCTGGGTGGCGCACAATGCCACCTTCGACATGGGCTTCATTAATGCCGAATTCGGTCGCATCGGGTTGCCGGTCATTGCCGGCGAACGGGTGACGGATACGCTAGCGCTTGCTCGCCGGAAGCACCCGATGGGCCCGAACTCGCTCGATGCGCTTTGCCGTCGTTACGGCATCGACAATTCTCATCGCGCCAAGCACGGCGCGCTTCTCGACTCCGAGCTTCTTGCAGAAGTCTATATCGAGATGCTCGGCGGTCGTCAGGCCGCCTTGGGTCTGGTGTCGAGCAACAAGGTCGCGGGACAAACCGTCGCACACGACGATGCGCCGATCGTCATTGCGCAGCGCCCAAGGCCTTTGCCGAACCGATTGTCCGAAGCGGATGAGGAGGCTCATGCCGCGCTGGTTGCGAAGCTGGGGCCCAAGGCAATCTGGGCCAAATACGATCTGCAGGAATGAAAAAAGCCCGGCTCGACCGGGCTTTTTACTAATAATTGCGATCCAGACCGAACAAGATCAGTTGGCGGTCTCGTTGGTGTTCGACACCTGAGAACGGACCTTTTCTTCGGCCATGCGCTGGGCGAACATCTGAGCGAAATCGATCGGGTCGATCATCAGCGGCGGGAAGCCGCCGTTGCGGGTCGCGTCGGCAACGATCTGGCGCGCGAACGGGAACAGCAGGCGCGGGCATTCGATGAACAGCAGCGGCAGCATGTGTTCCTGCGGGAAGCCGGCAACACGGAAAACGCCGCCGTAGGAAAGTTCGACGTTGAACAGAACGCGCTCACCGTCCTTGGCTTCCGCGTTCAGCGAGAGAACGACATCGAAATCGTTCTCGGCAAGCGGATTGGCGTTGACGTTGACGTTGATGTTGATCGACGGCGCATTGTCACGGGCCTGCAGCGAACGCGGTGCGCCCGGGTTCTCGAACGAGAGATCCTTGACATACTGGGCGAGGATGTTGAGCGACGGGCTCTGCTGCGCGCTGCCGTTGCCGTTGGATGCGGTATCAGTCGTCATAAGGGTTTCCTCGACTTCAATTCGGTGAGGCCATCTAGCATTTCGTCATAGGGCTTACAACCCTGCGCCACAGGCCTTTGCTATTGCCGCCGGCGCTCTTCGGACGGGTTTGGTTCGTCATCATCGGTCCTTGAGAACTCGCCTTCGCCAAGGTCGATGACGCGCGGTTGGGCGCGCTCTTCCGGTGAATGGCTCGGTCCGCGCCAGGACTGGCTCGAGGCAGCGGTTACAATCGTCATTTTTGACCTCAGATAGCCGGCCACGGCCTGCCGGACAGGCGGCACAAATAAAAACAGACCGAAGATGTCGCTGATGAAGCCGGGCACGATCAACAACAGGGCTGCGACGAACATCAAGGCACCGCCGAGGACCTCGCGGCCGGGATCGCTGCCAGTGCGCGTTGCTTCCTGCATGCGCCTGATCATGGCGAAACCCTGGAAGCGAAGGAGGACGACCCCGGCGATTGCGCTCGACAGAACGAGCAGCAGCGTCATCGCCAGGCCGATTTCGCGGCCGACGATGACGAAGCCGGCAATCTCGGCAAGGGGCAGTCCAAGAACGACCAGGGGAATTAACATTGAGCGCATTAGCGGTGCCTGAAAGGGTCTTCGCATCGTCACCTCCGATCTAAGGGTGCGACAACGCTGTTTGAATGATCTATCCTTGCGGACTATATGGAATAGCTACGAGAAATTCTAACAGCGGTTTCAGGTGGAAATGGGCTCTTTCGACTTCATCACGTTTTTTTTCTTGATCGCCGCAGTGGTCATTTTCCTGCAGTTGCGCAGCGTTCTCGGTCGCCGGACCGGCAGCGAGCGGCCACCGTTTGATCCCTATTCTCCGAGAGACATGAGTCAGGGGCCTGAAAAGGCCGACAATGGCAAGGTCGTCCAGCTGCCGCGCCGCGACAATGTCGAGGACGATTCGGCCCGCTATGCCGCGATTGACGCCTTTGCCAAGGCGGGGACGCCGCTCAACGATCAGCTCCGTTCGTTGACCGACGCCGACACCGGCTTCGACCCGAAGGAGTTCGTCAACGGGGCGAAGATGGCCTACGAGATGATCGTTATGGCTTTTGCCGACGGCGACCGAAAGACGCTGAAGAACCTGTTGTCGCGCGAGGTCTATGAAGGCTTCGACGCCGCGATTGCCGAGCGCGAGCGCAAGGGCGAGGTGGTGAAATCTACCTTCGTCGGCATCGAGAAGGCCGACATCATCCACGCCGAGGTCAAGGACAGCGAAGAAAACATCACGGTCCGGATCGTCAGCCAGTTGATCTCGGCGACCTACGACAAGCAGGGCGCCATCATCGATGGAGACGCGGAGTCGGTGGCCGAAGTCAACGATCTCTGGACTTTCTCGCGCGACATTCGTTCACGTGATCCGAATTGGAAGCTGATCGCTACCGAATCCGAAAACTGATCGGAAGGGGCGACCATGACGCTTCGACTTGAGCCTGTCACCTTCTCCGATCTACCGGGGTGGCAGGACGACGATCCAACGGCGGTGATCGACGCGCTGCGCCGCTGTCACCACCATGTCTCGACGGCAAAGCCTTACCGCACCGGTTCGCTGGGCATTTCTGTCGATGATTTGGTGCCCGCGTTTTCGGCTGCAAGCGCAGATGTTGCCGACGCGGCTGCAGCCCGCGCATTCTTCGAGCAACAGTTCGTCGCCTTCAGGATCAGGCCGGAAAACGCCAAGACCGGTTTCGTGACGGCGTTCTACGAGCCCGAGATCGACGTGCGAGCGACACCCGACGAAGTCTTCCGCTATCCGATCTATCGGCGCCCAATCGATCTCGTCGACGTCGACGACACCAACCGGCCGGCCGATATGGATCCCTATTTCGCCTTCGGCCGGCTGCATGACGGCGTGGTTGGCGAATATCCCGACCGTCGCGCGATCGATGAGGGCTTTCTGGCGGGGCGCGGTCTGGAGATTGCCTATGCCAGATCCAAGGTCGATGTGTTCTTCGTCCACGTCCAGGGTGCTGCCCGGCTCGTCTATCCCGACGGTTCGCGCCGGCGCATCACCTATGCCGCCAAGACCGGTCATTATTTTTCCCCGATCGGAAAGCTGCTGATCGATCGCGGCGAGATCGATGCCGCCACCGTGTCGATGATGAGCATCCGGGGTTGGCTCGCCGCCAATCCGGATAAGATCGACGAGGTACTTTGGCACAATCGTTCCTTCATCTTTTTCCGCGAGGCGGACGTCGAAGACGAGCGGCTGGGGCCGGTCGCTGCCGCCAAGGTTTCGCTGGAGCCGGGACGATCGCTTGCCGTCGATCGGCTGATCCATACCTTCGGCGTGCCGTTTTTCATCTCAAGCGACAGCCTGACGCGTCTCGATGCCGGGCGGCCGTTTCGGCGGCTGATGCTGGCGCTTGACACCGGATCGGCGATCGTCGGCCCGGCCCGCGGCGACATCTTCACCGGATCCGGTGACAGGGCGGGCGAGCTTGCGGGTGCGGTTCGCAACGAAGCCGATTTCTACATCTTCATCCCTCGTGCGGCCGCGGCAAGATACGGCAATGGCTAGGGGCAAGAAGCTTTCGGCCGAAGAGCGGATCCTCTGGGGAAAGGTGGCACGCACGACCAGGCCCATGCCTGGCCGTCTCGACGATCTCCGGGAATTCCTCGGCGAGGATGTTCCGGCCGAGCCCAAGGACGAGCCGCAGAAGACGCAGGCCACGGCCTCGCCGAGTGGTGCCGACGACCAGCAGGGAATTGCCCTCAGCAAGACCGCGAACGGCAGACACCACTATCCGCTTGAAAAGCCGGTCAAGCGCAAGCTGTCGAAGGGGCACCTCGCGCTTGAAGCGCGGATCGATCTCCACGGCATGATCCAGAGCGAGGCCCATGGCTTCCTCCTGCATTTTCTTTTGAGAGCGCATGAGCGCGGGCTGCGCCACGTTCTTGTCATCACCGGCAAGGGAACGTCGATCGGCAGCGACGGCGCCTTGAAGCGTGCCGTGCCGCTCTGGTTCTCGCTGCCGGAGTTCCGGCCATTGATCTCGAGCTACGAGCCCGCGGCCCGCAATCATGGCGGCGATGGTGCGCTGTATGTCCGCCTGGCGCGCAGCAAGGGAAGCACGACGTGACCCCCTTTGGCGTGGCGGTGCGCGCGTTGCGGCGCAAGAAGGGGGTGTCGCAGAAGCAGATGGCCGCGGCGATCGGCGTCTCTGCCGCCTATCTCTCAGCGCTCGAACATGGAAAGCGCGGCGCGCCGAGCTTCGATTTTCTGCAAAGGGTCGCCGGCTATTTCAATGTCATCTGGGACGATGCCGAGGAATTGTTCCAGATCGCCCAGGTCTCCGCGCCGAAAGTGGTGCTGGATACGTCCGGGCTGGCGCCGGAATACACGGCCTTCGCCAACCGCTTGAGAGGGCAAATCCGCTATTTGTCCATCGACACGATCCGCGCCCTGGAAGATGTTTTGGAAAAAGCCACATTTCCTGCTAATGACAGGGGATGAACAGCTGTTTTCCGGCCGCTGCGCGCGGTCCGGGATTTGGAACCGTGGACAAATTTTCTATAGTCCGCGAGGCGTCCGAGACGTGATTCGCAACGAATCACCCCGTCCGAAGAACCTGGAAAGACCCGAAGCCGAATGACCGATATTCCTGAAACCGATACCGGCGCCGCCGCCGAATATGGTGCCGACTCCATCAAGGTGTTGAAGGGCCTGGATGCCGTACGCAAGCGGCCGGGCATGTATATCGGCGACACCGACGACGGCTCCGGTCTGCATCACATGGTGTACGAGGTGGTCGACAACGCCATCGACGAGGCTCTCGCAGGCCACGCCGATATCGTCACGGTGACGCTCAATGCCGACGGCTCGGTGACGGTAACCGACAACGGCCGCGGCATCCCGACCGACATCCACAAGGAAGAGGGCGTCTCGGCGGCCGAGGTCATCATGACGCAACTCCACGCCGGCGGTAAGTTCGACCAGAATTCCTACAAGGTTTCCGGCGGTCTGCACGGCGTTGGCGTTTCGGTGGTCAACGCGCTGTCCGTCATGCTGCGGTTGAAGATCCGCCGTGCGGGCAAGATCCATGAGATGAGCTTCACCCACGGCGTGGCTGACAGCCCGCTGAAGGTGATCGGCGACGCCGGCACCGATACCGGCACCGAAGTGACGTTCCTGCCGAGCACAGACACCTTTACCAAGACGGACTTCGACTACGGCACGCTCGAGCATCGCCTGCGCGAACTCGCCTTCCTGAATTCCGGCGTGCGCATCGTCCTGACCGACAAGCGCCATTCGGACGTGCGCCAGGACGAGATGATGTATGACGGCGGCCTTGAAGCCTTCGTTGCCTATCTCGACCGGGCCAAGAAGCCGCTCGTGCAGAAGCCGGTTTCGATCCGCGGCGAAAAGGACGGTATCACCGTCGAAGTCGCGATGTGGTGGAACGACAGCTACCACGAGAACGTGCTCTGCTTCACCAACAACATTCCGCAACGCGACGGCGGCACGCACATGGCCGGTTTCCGCGGTGCGCTGACCCGGCAGATCACCTCCTATGGCGAAAGCTCTGGTATCACCAAGAAGGAAAAGGTCACGCTGACCGGCGACGACTGCCGCGAAGGCCTGACCGCCGTTCTCTCGGTCAAGGTGCCGGATCCGAAGTTCTCATCGCAGACCAAGGACAAGCTGGTTTCCTCGGAAGTTCGTCCGGTGGTCGAAAGCCTCGTCAACGAAGCCTTGAGCACCTGGCTGGAGGAGCATCCCTCCGACGCCAAGATCCTTGTCGGCAAGGTCGTCGAAGCGGCCGCCGCACGCGAGGCGGCGCGCAAGGCACGCGAACTGACGCGCCGCAAGGGCGCGCTCGACATCTCCTCGCTGCCGGGCAAGTTGGCGGACTGCTCCGAACGCGATCCGGCAAAATCCGAAGTCTTCCTGGTGGAGGGTGATTCGGCAGGCGGTTCGGCCAAGCAGGGACGCTCGCGCGAAAACCAGGCGATCCTGCCGCTGCGTGGCAAGATCCTGAACGTCGAACGCGCGCGTTTCGACAAGATGCTTTCGAGCCAGGAAATCGGCACGCTGATCACCGCGCTCGGCACATCGATCGGTAAAGACGAGTTCAACGCCGACAAGCTGCGCTACCACAAGATCATCATCATGACGGACGCCGACGTCGACGGCGCCCACATCCGCACCCTGCTGCTCACCTTCTTCTTCCGGCAGATGCCGGAGCTGATCGAGCGCGGCCACCTCTATATTGCCCAGCCACCGCTTTATAAGGTGACGCGCGGCAAGTCCGCCCAGTACCTGAAAAACGAGCAGGCGCTGGAAGATTACCTGATCTCGATGGGCCTCGAGGAAGCTACGCTGGAGCTTGCTTCCGGTGAGGTTCGCGCCGGTCAGGACCTGCGCGAAGTCATCAACGATGCGTTGCGCGTGCGTAACCTGATGGATGGTCTTCACTCGCGCTACAATCGTTCGATTGTCGAACAGGCAGCCATTGCCGGCGCCTTGAATGTCGAACTCAACGGCCAGCGCGAACAATACGAGCAGGTCGCGATCGAAGTGGCGCGCAGGCTTGATGTGATCGCCGAAGAGACTGAACGCGGCTGGACCGGAGCGGTCACCGCCGAAGGCGGTCTCAAGCTTGAACGCATGGTTCGTGGCGTCAAGGAAGTCGCCATCCTCGATATGGCGCTGATCGGCTCGTCCGACGCCCGCCACATCGACCAGCTGACATCGAAGCTCAAGGAGATCTATTCCGCGCCTCCGGTGCTTCGCCGCCGCGATGGTGGGCAAGATATCAGCGGCCCGCGCGCGCTTCTGGATGCAATCTTCGCAGCAGGCCGCAAGGGTCTGTCGATGCAGCGTTACAAGGGTCTTGGCGAGATGAATGCCGAGCAGCTCTGGGAGACGACGCTCGATCCGAACGTGCGTTCGCTGCTGCAGGTTCGGGTGAACGACGCGACGGACGCGGATGGCCTGTTCTCGCGCCTGATGGGCGACGAGGTCGAGCCGCGCCGCGACTTCATCCAGGAAAACGCGCTGAGCGTCGCCAACCTCGATATCTGATCGCAATACGATCAGCCGCACTTCTAATGATCCCGGTGCCGCAAGGCACCGGGATCTTTTTTGTCTGGAGTGTCTCCGGCTTAAACTGAGACGCAGAAACGCTCTATCTCTTTGTTTTTGCGCACTTCCTGGCGGAAGACCGTTCCGCACCTTTCTTGGAAAGGCTCTATTCCCCCTTGAACCGGCCTTCGAAGGCCAGTTCGGCAAGCGGCTTGCGTTGGCTCGGCTTTTCCCGCTCACGCAGATCGTCCGGAAGCGTCGAGGGGTCGGCAAGCCGGCCGATTGCTACCGCCGCCTCGACCCGGTAGTGCGCGGGCACGCCAAGGCTCGTCATCGCCTTGTCGCGATCAATGCCCGCCATTGCATGCGCGTGCCAGCCGGCAGCGGTTGTCTGGAGCGCAAGGCTGAACCAGGCGGCGCCGGTGTCGAAGGCATGGGTGTAGGCGGCCCGCATCTCGCCGGTGGCTGCCTGCGTGTGCGTCTTGGAGATAACGATCACCAGGGCTGCGGCATGCTTCGCCCAGCGCTGATTGCTCTCGTTGAGAATATCCAGCAGGCGCGCGAAATGCTCGGTGCCGCGGCGGGCATAGACGAACCGCCAGGGTTGGCTGTTGCTCGCCGAGGGTGCCCAGCGGGCGGCTTCGAGCAGTGAGAGCAGTTCTTCTTCGCTGATCTCCTCCTGGGTGAACGCACGTGGCGACCAGCGTTTCAGGAACATGGTGTCGATCGGGTGGTCGGCGGTTCTGTGATTGCTTTCCGTCATGAACATACCTCTTTTATCGTATCGGGAATCCCGTGGGAGGAGCGCGCCGCCGTCGATGACGATTGCCGTCGTTAGCGAGACGTAGGGCGAGATTCGCTGCGGACGCTACATGGGATCGAGGAGCGATGAAACCGGCTTTGCGCGCGGATCGTCGGTCCTTTTGTCGGCCCGATCCGGTGCTAAAACGGAATATGCAGAAACGGCGTTTCGGGTGATTGTCGAGATCGATAAAAAAGTTGTATAAGTTCTGTAGATTTTTCTGAGAGAGGACGCGCGATGACTTTTAAGGACCCGTCACTGTTTCGCCAGGCTGCCTTGATTGGCGGCGAATGGATCGAAGCGGATGCCGCCAATGCGATCGATGTGGTGAACCCGGCAACGGGCGAACTCGTCGGCCGCGTACCGAAGCTTGGAGGCAAGGAAACCAAGGCGGCAATCGAAGCGGCGCGTCTGGCGCAGAAGGGTTGGGCTGCCCGCACCGCCAAGGATCGCGCCGGTGTGCTTCGCCGCTGGTTTGAGCTGATGATCGAGAACAAGGACGATCTCGGCCGCATCCTCACGCTCGAACAGGGCAAGCCGCTGGCAGAGGCGACCGGCGAAATCGTCTATGGCGCCAGCTTCGTCG
>NZ_MOAI01000038.1:0-56380 GCF_001976035.1 Ensifer sp. 1H6
CCTGGGCCGGCCTCACCAACGCCGACCTCGAGGCCGCCTGCGGCGTTGCGGGCGCCACCTTCTGCCACAACGGCCGCTTCATCGCCGCCGCCAAAACCCGCGAGGCGGCGCTGGCGATGGCGGAACTGGCGGTAACGGAGGCTGTCTCTGTCGCGCAAGGGCAAGCGACGGCTGCTCAGGTGGCGTGAGCCATCGAGTGACGATTGTGGTGCAGTCCGACCACTTGCTGCCATGGGCTTGTTGAGGAAGCGCTGCACCACTCGTCGGACTTGGCCGAAGTGACCAGAAACGGCCAAGCACTCTCTGTGTCCGGCATGCGGGATACGGCTTATGTGGGGAGAGAGTTCCCGCCCGCAGCCGGCTGATGGCACCAACCTATTCGCGAAGCGGCCGCAGTATCTGCCTGTCGTCGTCTTTGCCGGACTGGCTTTCTTTCTGGCGCTTTGCAATCATTACGTCCGCAGTCGGCCGATTTCGTTGAAAAACTCGATGGATTTCCGCCCATCCGCCCGTTTTGGTCTTTTGGGCGCGGGGTCATCGGTTATCTGCCCTGCGCCTTAGCGCAAGGTATCGATGTATGCCGCGCTCATGCGGCGATGGCGCGGTATAGCGACCTTTGCGGCCTGAGTTTCGCGAGCCTCCTGAGGTTTTGGGCGGTTGCTGCCAGCAAGAATTCGTCTCGCGCACCGCACGGTCCTCTTAGCCTCAAACGCGCCATCCGCAGAATGCGCTTGAGGTGGGCAAAGAGCATTTCTACCTTCTTGCGACGATGTCGGGACTGCACGTATTCAGGTGTGGTGGCAATAGCTCGGGCAACATCGCGGGCATCCTCGTTGAGATCACGCGGCACCTTGCGCATAGGCATGTTCGGGCAGCAGCGAAGCTTTAATTCGCACGGGTCGCAGTTCTTTTTGCTGGCGCGATAGAGTCGTGTTCCTTCGCTCGTGATCCCTGATCTGGGCGTTGCATAGGTTCGATGGAACTGCTTCAATTCCTTTCCCGCAGGGCAGACGTAGCGATCATTCTCGGCCTCCCAGGTGAAGTCCGAACGCGAGAAGGTCCCGTCCGTCCGGTTCGATTTGTCGAAGACAGGAATGTGCGGCGCGATCTTCTTCTCCTTGACCAGCCAGGCCAGATTGTCGGCAGAACCATAAGCGCTATCGGCTGCCAGATAGTCTGGCTTCAAGCCGAAGCGGTTCTCGGTCCTGTCGAGCATTGTGCGGGATGCTCCGACCTCTGCCTGGCGGATCGCACGTGTCGCCTCCACGTCCAGAATGACGCCATGATCGGTATCGATCAGATAGTTGGTGGCGTAGGCGAAGAAGGCATGGCCTTTGTGGGCACCCGTCCATTGCGCTGCTGGATCGGAAGGCGAGATGAACTTCGGCGTCACCGGCGATGCCGCACCGAAAGCGGCATCATCAAGAACTGCAAGGTATTCCTGGACCGAGCGGCTGGCATCGTCTTTGACTTCCCACTCCGCACCAGGCACAGAACGCTGCTTGTTGGCGTCTGCGGCGATCAGGCATCGACGGCAAACCCTTCCGCGCCCACCAGTCCCTGGGCAAGACAGCGTTCCACCACCGTCTCGAATAGGTGCCGCAGGATGTCGCTTTGCCGGAACCGGCCATGACGGTTCTTCGAGAAGCTGGAGTGATCCGGTACCTTGCCGTCCAGTCCGAGGCGGCAGAACCAACGATAGGCAAGGTTGAGGTGGACTTCCTCGCAAAGTCGCCGTTCCGAGCGGATACCCATCGAATAGCCGATGATCAGCATCCGCATCATCAGCTCAGGGGCAACCGAAGGACGACCTGTGTTGCTGTAGAACGGCTTCAACGGTGCTCGCACGCTGTCGAGGTCGAGATGGCGGTCTATCCCGCGCAGCAGATGGTCAGCAGGGACGTGATCTTTGAGGCAGAAGTCGTAGAAGAGCTGCGCCGGAGCCGCCTGACATCCCATCATTCACCTGATCCCCTGCAAATCACTCAGAGGATTGAATCACGCGTCCCAAGTACCGGCAATACCGAGTTTTTCAACAGTATCGGCCCGAAGCGGCCATTCCGGCAAGGTCCCGAGTCAGGCAATAAATCTGGCACGAGCGAGGAAACAAGCGTAGCTTCGGAAGCTAGAGTTCCCGCCCCTGACCAACGCAAGAGCGAGGCCTTCTCTACACCTTTGGGAGAGGTGGCTATGGAAGCAGTTCGCGCAGAACGGCGGCTGGTGGCAATTCTTGCCGTCGACATTGTCGGTTATTCGCGACTCATCGAAGCCGACGAGGCCCGGACCCTGGCTGCAATCAAGGCATGGCGTTCCGAAATCTTCGATCCCTTTATGGAAGATTATCACGGACGCATCGTGAAACTCATGGGCGATGGTGCGATCGTGGAATTTGGCTCCGTCGTCGACGCCGTGGCTTGCGCAGTCGCGTCACAAAGTAAGGTCGCTGCGTGCCAAGTGGATGTCCCAGTCCAGCGTCGACTTCTCCTCCGCATGGGCATCAATCTCGGAGATGTGGTTGTCGACGAGGATGATTTGCTGGGCGATGGCGTCAACGTCGCGGCTCGCCTTGAGCAGATGTGTGAGCCAGGGGGACTTTTCGTATCTGGCACTGCTTTCGATCACTTGCAGGGCAAGTTCGAATTGCCGCTGGAATTTATCGGCGAGCAGCATGTGAAGAATATCCAGCGGCCCGTCCGTGTCTACCGGGTGAGGTTCGAGGGAAATACTCGGCTGCGACGCTTCAACCTCAAAAGCTTTCGCCGTTGGAGAATCCCGGCTGCTTTGGCCTTCCTGCTCCTGATAAGCGTTCCAGCAGTTTGGCTGGCCCAAACGCGCGAAAGTGCTGACGCGGCGTCCGTTGCGCGGATGGCTTTTCCGCTACCCCAAACGCCCTCCATCGCCGTCCTGCCATTCGACAATCTCAGCTCTGATGCGGGGCAGAGCTATTTTGCCGACGGGATGACCGACGACTTGATCACCGAACTCTCAAAACTGTCTGGCATCTTCGTGATCGCGCGCAACTCGACCTTCACCTACAAGGGCAAGCCCACCAAAGTTCAGCAGGTGGCCGAGGAACTGGGCGTCCATTACATCCTGGAGGGCAGCGTACGTCGAGAGGGAAACCATGTTCGTGTCAATGCCCAGTTGATTGACGCGATCGACGGACATCACCTCTGGGCCGAGCGCTATGATGGGGAAATGAGCGGCGTGTTCGGGCTGCAGGACAGGGTGATCGGACAGATCGTTTCAACTCTTTCAGTGAAGCTGACGAGTGCCGAGCGAAGCGTGGCAGCGGTGCCGGAAACGACGAATCCGCAAGCCTACGATTCGCTGTTGCGGGGTTGGGATCATCTTCGCCGGGACAGCGAGGCCGAAACGGCCACGGCCTCCGACTTCTTCCAGAAGGCGATCGTACTCGATCCAAACTATAGCCGCGCCTATGCGTCACTGGCAGCAGCAAACTGGCGGACGAGCATCTTGTCCTGGGATTTTTACCGTCGGGAGACCGCTTCAAAGAACCTCATCAGAAATCTAGCAAAGGCTATGGAGAAGCCGACGCCGCTTGCCTATGCGATATCGGCGCAGGTGCTTGCGCAGCAGGGTCGCTATGACGAAGCATTCACTGCCATCGACCGGGCGATGAAGCTTGCGCCGAATGATCCTGACAACCATGTCGGCCTGGCGCGGATTCTCAACGCGAAGGGACGCGCAACTGAGGCGGAACAGCAGGCCCGCCTGGCGATGAGGTTCGATCCCCATCCCTCGCGTGCAACGCTGCGCATGCTCGCAGTCTCGTTCTTTTCCCAGGGAAAATATGTCGAAGCCGTCGACACCTTTGAACGCGTGATCGGCAAAAAGTCCGATCTCCGGGCAGATTACGCCACCCTGATAGCAAGCTACGGACATCTCGGGCGCACTGACGGCATTCAGACGCTGATCGACCAGTATAACACGCTGGCCATGTCCTTCTTGGGCGATCCGCTCACCGTCCAGGAAAGTGCTTATGATTGGTATGGTAGCGCATTCAGCTACCATAGGCCTTACATCACGCGCCTGCAGGAGGGACTCCGCAAGGCCGGATTGCCCGAGGGGGCTGGCACAGACCTCGCCCTTGACGACTACGTGAAGTTTATGGCGCTGACCAAGGGCGAACTCAGTGTCGACAGAACCATAAAAATCGATGTCACGGAAGCAAAGGCGCTGCTCGCACGCGGCGTGCCCTTCATCGATGTGCGTGCTTCGCTTAACTATGACAATGGCCATATCCCCAAGGCCATCAACCTATCCCTCGTCACCGGCCTATCAAAGGAAAGCCTTGCCATGGTGGGGGGAAAGGAAGGTGAGGTCGCCTTCTATTGTCAGGGCAAGAGTTGCACCTATGCCGCTTATGCTTCGGCCAAGGCGATCGCCTGGGGTTACACGCACATCTACTATTTTGCCGGCGGTTTTTTGGAGTGGGACGACGAGGGCTATCCACTTGTAATCGAGGTCAAGAGATAGATTGAGCAAGAGCCACATGAAACCATGTGGCCACCAAACGCAATCCGGATCATTGTGACCACCTTTGGCGCAATCCAGTCGTTCAATGTCTTGCAGAGATGACCTTCACACGTGTTGTGACCCGAACGGTTAGCTGCGCTACTTTCGCAAACAGTCTGTATGTCTTGAATGTGCCGAGCCAGGCACGCAAAGTGCTTCCCGGCCTCTCACTCCACCAGCCCCGCCTTGCGCAACCCTTCCACTCGACGCTCAAAATCATCCGGGTTGCGGAAGGGCAGGACGCGGCGGCGGCGGGGGATGGAGAAATTGGGGTTGAGTTCCAGCGCGCGGTTCCAGGCCTGGCGGCTTTGGTCCAGATGGCCGAGATGGCCGTGGCAGGAGGCGAGCAGGGCAAAGGCGGTTTCCGAATGCGGGTTTCGCATCAGTCGGGCCTCGATCGCCAGGATCGCCGTTTCGTAAGCGCCGAGCGAAAAGTGGGCGTCGGCGAGGAACTGTAAAAGCACTTCGGGATAGAGCGGGTCGAGCCGCATGGAGATGTCGAGTTCGTCGAGCGCTGCCTTCGGTTCGCCGGAGAAGATCAGCGCATGGGCGAGCGCCATGTGGAGCTGCACCGAGTTGGGCGCCAGCGCCAGCCCCAGATGCGCCTCGTCCCGCGCCCGGTCCAGCTCTCTCATCCACATGCAGGCGACGCTGAGCGCGCAGTGGCAGTCGGGCTGGTCGTCCGCCATCGCGACTGCCCGTTCGGCAAGCGCACGGCCGGTGCTCAGCGACTGCTCGGGATCGGCGCTCCAGTCGTTGATATAGTCGAGCACATGGGTGAAGGCGATGAGCGCATGGGCGGCGGCATAGTCGGGGTCGATGGCAACAGCGGCTTCGGCGAGGCTGCGTGCGGCAGCATTGGCGAGCAGCGTGTGCGCAGACGCCTGCTCGCGGCCGCGCAAGAGCAGCTCGTAGGCCTTGACGTCGACCGGGCGGCCGCCGGCAAGCGAGCTTTTGTCGCCGCCGGTCAACTGGACTTTCAGCGCAGTGACGATCTCCCGCGTCAGTTCGTCCTGCACCGCGAAGATATCGGTGAGATCGCGGTCGAAGCGATTGGCCCAGACGTGGCCGCCATCGTTGGCGTCGATCAATTGCGCGGTGACGCGCACGCGGTTGCCGGCCTTGCGCACGCTGCCTTCGAGCACGTAGCGCACGCCGAGCGCCTTGGCGACCTCAGGCACGGACACCGCCGCGTTCTTGTAGACGAAGGACGAGTTGCGGGCGATGACATGCAGCTCCGACAGCCGGGAAAGGTCGGTGATGATGTCCTCGCTGATACCGTCGGAGAAATATTCCTGCTCGGCATCGCCGCTCATGTTGTCGAAGGCGAGCACGGCGATCGAAGGCTTTTCCGGCAGGCGGTACGGGCTCGGCGGCTGCGCCTTTGCCGGCGTCGGGGCAGGGGCGGGGCCATTGGCCGCGCGGGCAACGCCGATCTCCAGCGCGTAGATCCGGATCGGCTCGACGATGTTCTTCAGCTGCGTGGCACCAAGGTCGGTTGCCGTAAGGTCCAGCCGCGCCTTGACCTGACGGTAGGCATCCTCGGAAAGGCAGATCGCGCCGGGGCGGGCGATGCCTTCCAGCCGCGAGGCGATGTTGACGCCGTCGCCCATCAGGTCGCCGTCGCTTTCCTCGACGACATCGCCGAGGTGGATGCCGATGCGGAACTCGATGCGCCGGTCCTCGGGCACGCCGGCGTTGCGCTCCAGCATGGCGCTCTGCACCTCGATGGCGCAGCGCACGGCATCGACGACGCTGCGGAACTCGATGAGGCTGCCATCGCCGGTGCGCTTGACGATGCGGCCGTTGTAGACGGCGATGGTGGGGTCGATCAGGTCGCTGCGCAGCGTGCGCAGCCGCGCCAGGATACGCTCCTCGTCGGCGCCGGCGAGCCGGCTGTACCCGACCACGTCGGCGACAAGGATGGCCGCAATTTTTCGCGTATCGCTCATGGCAGCTCCGACCTGATACCAACCTGCACCGATATTGACCTCCTGCGCCGGAGCGATTTTGTTCTCCGGCAAGAAGACAACCGGAGCCGGACCCAAGCGGTCCGGTAAGGATTGTCGACGCCATCAGCGGGCCAAAAGTGTCCGGCCCTTCGGGTGGGCCGCCTGTCGACCACCGGCCGCGTCGCAATCCTTAACCGATGCCAAGGCATCGCTCCGAGGTCTGCTCCTCGCCGGATGACCGCACACGGTCCCACGCAATCGGTCATATCAGCACAGACTGATATGACGCAGATTACCACAGCGGCAAGGCGGCCGCCTCTCGTCTCTCTACCTCATCTTTAGAAGTTGCCTATCGCACCAAAAGTGGCACACTTCCCGCCTTGTATGGCTGAAGCCAGCATATTCAAATGATGGGGTCTATCGTGACACTTGCAATCAACGACATCGCACCGGATTTCCAGGCGGAAACCACGGAAGGCAAGATCCAGTTTCACGACTGGATCGGCGATTCCTGGGCCGTGCTGTTCTCGCATCCGAAGGATTTCACGCCAGTCTGCACCACCGAGCTTGGCTACATGGCCAAGATCAAGCCGGAATTCGACCGGCGCGGGGTAAAGATCATCGGGCTCTCCGTCGATCCGCTCGACCGCCACGCCGGCTGGGTCAGCGACATCGCGGAAACGCAGGGAGCCACGCCGAACTTTCCGATGATCGCCGACGTCGACTACAACGTGTCGAAGCTCTACGGCATGCTGCCGGCGCCGGTATCGGGCGACCCGACGCAGCGCACCGCCGCCGATAACCAGACTGTGCGCAACGTCTTCGTCGTCGGGCCGGACAAGAAGGTCAAGCTGATCCTGATCTATCCGATGACCACCGGTCGCAACTTCGACGAGGTGCTGCGGGTGATCGATTCGCTGCAGCTGACGGCCAAGCACAAGGTGGCAACGCCGGTGAACTGGAAGAACGGCGAAGACGTGATCATCGCCGGCTCGGTCAGCGACGAGGAAGCCAAGCAGAAGTATCCGGAAGGCTGGCGCGCACCAAAACCCTATATCCGGATCGTGCCGCAGCCGAAGTAATCGCGGGAGGCGGCCTGCCGCGCCCGCGCCACTGCATGACGCCCTGGGCCGGAGCCGGTCTCGGCAAGGATCATGCAGCCGCTTCTTGAAGTACGAGACATCCCGCGGATGAGATTTGTCCCGCGGGATGCAGCGGGCTTGCACTAAAGCGCGTCGCGATCTCTAGGATTCGCTTGCTGCGCTTTACGCTCTTGTTTTTGCGCATGTCGTCATCGCAAAACCGCTGAGCACTTTTGCGCGACATGCTCTAGGGAGAAACCGATGATCTTCCGCCAACTCTTCGACAGTACGTCCGGCACCTATACCTACCTCATTGCCTCCAGGCAGGGGGGAGAGGCGCTGATCATCGACCCGGTTCTGGAAAAGGTCGACCGCTATCTGCAGCTGGTGCGCGAGCTTGACCTGAAACTGGTCAAGGCGGTCGACACGCATCTGCATGCCGACCACATCACCGGGCTCGGGGCGCTGCGCGATCGCACCCATTGCATCACCGTCATGGGCGAGCAAACGGCGGCCGATGTGGTTTCGATGCGGGTGGCCGAGGGCGACCGTGTTTCGATCGAGGGCCTCAGCCTCGACGTGCTCTACACGCCTGGCCATACGGACGACAGCTATTCGTTCCTGACGGGTGGGCGGGTGTTTACCGGCGACACGCTGCTCATCCGCGGCACGGGGCGCACGGATTTCCAGAACGGCGACCCGCGCCAGCAATATGATTCGATCTTCAACAAGCTCTTGAAGCTGCCCGACGACACCCTGGTCTATCCGGCCCACGACTATAAGGGCGACACGGTCTCGACCATCGGCGAGGAAAAGCGCTTCAATCCGCGCCTCAAGGTGCAATCGGTCGACGAATATGTCGACCTGATGAACAATCTCAACCTGCCGAACCCGAAGATGATGGATGTGGCAGTGCCGGCCAATATCCATGTCGGCCTGCATCAGGACGAGATCGCCGCCAAGGGCTGGGCGGTTTCGGCGGTGGAAGCCCTGGCGCTCAGGGGCCGTTCGGATGTCGCAATCGTCGATCTGCGCGAGAAGGCGGAGCGGGAAAAGCACGGCGCCATTCCCGGTGCGCTGCACGCACCCTATCCGGAACTGCGGGAAAACATCGGCGCTGGCGGCATGCTGCATGAACTGGCGCTTGCGACGGGCAAGCGCATCGTTTTTTATTGCGCCTTCGGCGAACGCTCGGCGATGGCGGTCCAGGCGGCGCAAGCCGCCGGACTGATCAGCGCCTGCCATATCGAGGGCGGCATCGATGCCTGGAAAAAGGCAAACGGGCCGCTGGTGCGCTAAGGCGCCGCGCGTCGAACATGACGCGCGAACGACGCTGTAACGCTTTAAAGTTACTGCATGATTTCTCCTTGGATCGGATCCGATCCAAGGGCTGATCCCTAGCCAGCTCGGAATGGCGGCCGGTCCGGGAATAGGTGAGATGTTCCCTGTTTGCTTGAGGGCGCTACGCCTTGCCCATGAACTGGGAGAGGGCGGCGAAGTCGTCATGCAGATGGCCCGATGCAATCGCCCGGCTGAAGATCGCGTCATAACCGTCGACTACGGTCCGATCGATGCTGCGCGCTTCCATCAGGTCCTTGAGATGCTGGAACGCGCCGTAATGCGGCGAGATCGACGACAGCGTTTCCGCGTCGCTGGCAAACCGTCCGGCACCGGTCCGCTTGATCAGGTCGGCGACCAGCCCTTCGACGACGGGCGCGGTCGCCTTCCATTGGCGTCCCAGTTCGCCAACGTCGATGTCTTCGGCTCGGCAGACGGCGATCGCGTGCAGCCCGCCGAAGAGCGCCCCCCACATCAGCGCGAGGAGGGCGCTATCGAGCGCGTTGGCGCGCCCCGGTTCGGTGCCGATGTGCTGGACATTGCCGCCGAGCGCGCGAAACACAGTCTCGTTGGCGGTGAAGGGTTCAAGCGCGCCCGATAGCAGGATCGTGCCCGCATCGGTGCCGATGAAGTCGGGCGTCGCCAGGATGGCGCCATCGATGTATTGGGCGCCATGGGTCGCGGCCCACCCGCTGGTTTCGCGCGCGCCCTCAGGCGTCCCCGAGGTCAACTCAACGATCAGCTTGCCTGCCAGGCCGGGCGCAACGTCGTTTGCGCGCAGCAACGCTGCGGTGGCGGCATAGTCGCTGACATTGACGATGACGATCTCGGACGCGTCAATCGCCTGGCGGACGGTCGGCGCTAAGGTGGCGCCGAGTGCCGTGAGCGGCTCGGCTTTCTCCCTTGTCCTGTTCCAGACCGTGGTGCGATACCCGGCCTGGAGCAGGGCGCGCGCCAGCGCCGATCCCATGCGTCCCGTTCCCAAAACACTCATTGATGGCTTCATTGCAAAACTCCATATCCGTTGGCGCGACGCTTTTGCCGTCGCTGGCCAGAGGTATGGTGGCGCCGGACGTGCGCAATACGCACCGGCCGGTAAGCGCTTACCGTGGGGTAAGTGCTTACTCCCCGGATAGTAAGGAGGATATCGTGAACCCGACCATGGAAAATTGCGGCTTTGCCACCGCACTCAAGGCGATCGAGGGCAAGTGGAAGGTCGATATCCTCTGCGAGCTTGGAAAGGCGGCGCGCCGGTTTGGCCGCCTACGCCAGTCCATCCCGGCGATCAGCGAAAAGATGCTGGCCCAGCCGCTGCGCGAGCTGGAGGCGGATGGACTGGTCGATCGTACGGTTTATTCGTCGCTGCCGGCAAAGGTTGTCTACTCCCTGACGGAGCGCGGCGCGGCGCTCAACGTTGCGGCCGCCGCCTTGTGTCGTTGGGGGGAAGAGGGCGGTCGGCATGGCAAGGGTTCAGTGGCCGTCGTCGACGATGCTGTGGTTGCCTGAGGCGGTTGGGGTGACCGGTGCGAACATTGGGCAGGGACAAGCTGAGCATGCCCCGCCGCTTCCGATGATTTTTTCGTGCCTGTTACCCTGGGAACACCTCCTGGCAGATCGCTCGGCTAATATCCAACACATGCAAGGCAAAGACCTTTGCCAAGAGCAATGCGAACCAACTGATCGCCTCCCAGTCAGCTGGTTCACGTGATCCCAACGAGCCTCCCCGTTGGTGATCCGCATCTGCCAAAGACCCGTCGCGTGCTGACCGCGGCGGGTCTTTTCTCGTTTGGCCGTGGCGTCGCGACAGATCACGCCTGAACGGCGCTGCGACGCTTGAAAGCTGCCGTGGATTGCTCCCTGAGCCAGATGCCAAACGAAGGAGCATGCCGTCGATGATGTCGCGGTGGCGGCAATGGGCCGCATGCCAACGCCTTGCTGCGGTTGCACTCTTGCTTGACACCCATTCTCATGCTGCCACGATCCGGCCGCCGGTTTCTGCCCCCGGTGCTGTCGACCACGGTTCCCAAGGAGAGTGTCATGAAGACGTGCCTGCGTGCTGCTGCCGCAATCGCTGCATTTGCTCTGGCCGGCGAGGCCGTTGCCGGCATTCCGCTGGTCAATGCTTCCTGCCCTGGCAATATCGAGGTGCACGCCGATGAGGGCGGGCCGATCTATATCAACGGCAAGGAAGGCAAGCTGAAGAAATTCAACGACAACTACTTCGAAGCCAAGGGCGGCGGGGTGACGATTTCGCTCAGCGTCAACCCGGACGGTTCGCCCGCCGTCTCCTATACTGGTAAGGGCGGAGCCAACGGCATCTGCACGATCAAGTAGGCGCATCTGCCGGCAGGCAGCGCCGCTCGCCGAGGAATGCATCGCGGGCGCGGACGCCACGCCCGGCCGACAAACCAACCCAGCCGCGTGCCCGGTCAAGGCTGCCATCGGCCGGGCGGGATGCGCGCAAGTTAGGCCATCGAAAATGGTGTACGGAGCCCTTACGTATTTCCGTAGTCGATCTTGCTCCTTGCTAAGAACACAATGTGCCTGTAAAGGGTCTGCCATCGATCTTGCTTGCTGAGCTTTGTTTTCTCGCCGACCGGCGTTCAAGCTGACCTTTCCTATCAAAATCGATCTTACTGCCTTGTCCGGCCCAAAGTCGGGAGGCGAACTTTTGATTGAAAGGAATTTCTTATGAATACTGGAACCGTAAAGTTCTTCAACACCACCAAGGGTTTTGGCTTCATCGCTCCGGACGACGGCGCAACCGACGTTTTCGTGCACGCTTCTGCTGTTGAACGCGCTGGCATGAGCTCGCTCGTTGAAGGCCAGAAGGTCCGTTTCGACATCGTTCGCGATGCACGTTCGGGCAAGAGCGCTGCCGACAACCTGTCGGCTGCGTAATCACCGATATTTCGTCTCTGGTCCTTGACCACGGATGTACTGGCACTGGCCATTGAGACGATATTGAGAAGGTCGGGATTTCCCGGCCTTTTTCTTTGGGCGCTTTTCAGCCCGCAAGACTGCGACGCGTGGCGATTGCCGTCGTCACAGACGACCGCGCCCTCGGGCTCGCCCGTCTGCCTGCGCCCTTGCCGTCGTGGCGCGTGTTCAAACAAATCCCGTTGCCACCGTTCACAAGAGGCGATGCCGCTCCAGCGTTTCGCGGCCGCGCCGCGATTTGACGGCGCTCTCGTTCGCACCCTTCTGCTCGTCGTCCGACAGGGTTTTTGGCTTGCGGAGAGACGGTTTTCGCGTCGGCGGCTTGGTGATGGGCACCATGGCCGGCGCGCCTTTCCACTGGAGCAGCTGTCTCAGTTTTCCGTAATAGGTCATGGCGGTTCCTCGGTTGGAGCATTTCCAGGAAAAGTGCGAAGCGGTTTTCCGTCCGGAAATGCGTAAAAACAAACAGATAGAGCGTTTCCGAAGCGATCTAGTGGCGGGGCATGCCCCACTCGATCGGCTCCAGGTTTTCCTCTTTGCTGACGCGGTCCTGGCCAAGTTCGTCGTTGCGAATTCTGTACTGGGGCTGGCTGTCGCGAACGGGCATGATGGCGGTGATGCGGTAGGTTTCCGCGGCAATCGGCGAGATATGGCTGCGATCCCTGAGACGGACCGATAATCCAACGGCGAAGCGATGTGCGGGCATTGGTTCTTGACCTCTTCAGGGTTGGGGTGCCGGGACGAAGGCATGCTTGGCGCGGTCGATAGCGATGATGCGATCGAGCTCATCCGGCGCGATTGCGACCATGCGCATGCGATGGTCATTGTCCGCGGTTGCCGGCACCTTGATGAAGGTGGCGACGCGATGATAGGCGAGCCACGAAATGCCTTCGATCAGTTCCTCGTCATCATCCACCTCATAGTCTCCAGCCGCGAGCACTCCTTCGACATCCGGCAATTGGAAGGGTTCACTGAAGTGGACGGTGCGGTGCTTGGTTCGGCTGAACATGACGTCTCCTTCTAAAGCGGGCCGCGATCTCCGAGGGGCGCTTATTGCGTTTCAAGCTCTTGTTTTTGCGCATGCCGTGATCGCAAAACCGCTACGCACTTTTGCGCAATGTGCTCTATCGCCGGCATTTGCGCGGCGTTGCGACTACAGCGCCGCGCGTCTTATTAGACGTGCAAAGGTCGCTGTAGCCCTTTGAGTGGCTGCATGTTTTCATCCTTAAATCGAATAGGATTTAAGGAAACAGGCAGTAGGACGATCTGTTTCGACTGCGTCAGAGCCGCAGGTTGCGGGCGGCGATGCGCCCCTTTTCGTCTTTCCAGATCTCGAAGCGGAAAGTCTGCCCGGGAAAGATCGATTTGATGCCTGACCTATAGAGCGCCCGCGCATCGACGTAGACTGCGCGACCACCGTCTTCCGGCTGAACGAAGCCGTAGCCGCGATTGAAGTCGAAACGCATGATCGTTCCTGTGATCATGTCAGCACATGGGCGTTCGAGGGATGTCGAGCGTGCGCGGCGCGCACACTTCAACGCTCGATATGGGGAAAGATGGCGGGTCGAGAGCCTCTGACGCCGCGAAAAGCCATAATGGCCAATGTCGATAAGATACTGTGAGCTTTAATTGCGTCTAACGCAAGGTCGCCACGAATTCGACCAGATGAGTTGCAATCGCGTTCCTGTTCGCGTCATGCGTCAATTGTCCGGGGGATCGTTCTTGTTCGTTGCTCATCTGCCGGCGGGCTACCTGCTCAGCCGTTTCATCGCGCGTGGTAGACCGACTCAATCCGGCGCGATCATTGCCACAGGGATTGTCTGTTCGGTGCTGCCGGATTGTGATCTCGCCTATTTCTATCTGGTCGACGGCCGGCGAACGGCGCACCATGACTATTGGACGCACACGCCGCTGTTCTGGCTGGCTGCCGCAGCAGCTCTGGCGCTGGCGTTGACGCTGAGTGGCAGGCGCAATCAGCTCATTCTCGTCAGCGTCGGGCTCGCGAACGTGCTGTTGCATCTGCTCCTGGACTCGGTCGCCGCCGATATTCGCTGGTTCCATCCGTTATCGGATCTTCGCGTGAACCTCGTGCACGTCCAGGCGCTCTACAAACCCTGGTATCTCAACTTCCTCTTCCACTGGACCTTCATGGCCGAGCTGCTGATCGTGGTTTCGGCCGCCGTCGCCGCCACGCTCGACTGGCGGCGATGGCGCGGCCGGGTGGCTGCACTGCCTGCGGTCAAATAACGGTTGGACCATAGCTCGCCAGCTCTGGGGACAACTGCCGGCTGATAGAGAAAATCACAGCCATTTCAACGTCCGGTGTAACCGGGCGTTGACGGATGTCGATCCTGTAGGCATCCTGCCGGCCAAAGAAGACAGGGCGGCGGAAAACGGCGCCGGGGCCGGTAAGCGGCCCGGATACAGGAACAGTTGCATTCGATGGGGTGCGGGTACGCCCGCTCCCGGGGTGCGGGTACGCCCGCTGCCTGTGCCGCTTTCAATACGCATTCGCAAGTCATTCAAGTCGATCGGTCAATGCTGTTCGGAGGGGACTGTGAAGAGACGTCTAGAGTTCTGCATGTCTGCTTGCCTGGTGCTTCTGCTCGGCTCCGCTGCCCCCGTGATGGCGGCGGATCTGGTGATCGCCATGCCCAACTGGCCGTCCGGCCAGGCGACGGCCAATATCCTCAAGGTCAGCATTGCCAAGAAATTCGGCCTTGATGCCGAGGTCAAGGAGCTCGGCACGCTCAACGCCTTCGTCGGCTTCGAGACCGGCGATGTCGATATCCAGCCGGAAGTCTGGCAGCCCAATTTCGGGGACATCGTCAAGAAATATGTGACAGACAAGGGTGTGGCAACGCTCAGCGCACGCAGCGTGCCCGCCTGGCAGGGGCTCTGTGCCACGCCGGAGGCGGCAGCGACGATCAAGACGATCGCCGACCTTAGCGACCCCGAGAAGACCAAGATCCTCGACACCGACGGCGACGGCAAGGGCGAGCTCTGGATCGGCGCGCCGACCTGGCTTTCGACCGGTATCGAGCGCACCCGGGCCAACAGCTATGGCTATGGCGCCAACCTGACGCTGTTCGAGGCGGAAGAAGAGGTGGCAATGGCAGGGGTTGACGCGGCGATCGCGACGGCGCGGCCGATGGTGTTTTACTGCTATGCTCCGCACCACGTCTTCGAGCTGCACAAGATTGCGCGCATCGAGGAGCCGCCGCACGATCCGGCCAAGTGGAAGATCGTCGGTGCGGATGACCCCTTGTGGATCAGCAAGTCGACGGCTGCGACCTCCTGGGACGCGGCGCATTTCCAGATCGCCTACGCCACCGGCTTCGGCAAGAAACATCCTGACATCGCCAAGTTCCTGGATCAGGTCGATTTCTCGCCGGAAGAAGTGACGAAGATGAGCTACGCGCTGGAGGTCGAGCGGCAGGCGCCGGCCGACTACGCGAAGAAATGGGTGGACGACAACACGGCACGCATCGACGGGTGGGCGAAACCATGACGACAACACCGGATCGAAACGCAGCCGATGCAGGACGCGCCAGGTTCATGACCCGGGCGCGCAAGCTCGGGCTGGTGATGCTGGCCGCAGGCGTTTGTCTCGGCCCCCTGGTGGCGCTGGCGCAGACCCAGATCTATGACGCCAGGACCAAGAAATGGGTCAACTACGACAAGAAGAAAGCGCGGCAATATTTTGCCCGCAACAATCAGCTGCCCGAGGCCTTTCGCCGGCAGGTGGTGCCGTTCCGCACGGCGGAAAAGCCGGGCACGATCATCATCGACGGCAACCAGCATTTTCTCTATCTGGTCCAGCCCGGCGGGCAGGCGATCCGCTACGGCATCGGTGTCGGCCGCGAGGGCTTCGGCTGGGCCGGCATCGTGCGCGTCGGGCGCACGGCGGAGTGGCCGACCTGGACGCCGCCGGCCGAAATGGTGGCGCGCGATCCGAACGCTGCGAAATGGGCGGCAGGCATGCCCGGCGGCCCGGACAACCCGCTCGGCGCCCGCGCGCTCTATCTCTATGAGGGCGACCAGGACACGATCTACCGCATCCACGGGACGGTGGAGCCCTGGACCATCGGGCTCGACGTGTCGTCCGGCTGCATCCGCATGAACAATGATGACGTCACCGACCTGCACTCACGCGTGGAGGTCGGGGCGAAGGTGATCGTGCTGATGCAGGGCGCGGCACTCTACAAGGGTGTTTGACGAGACAAACCGGCGGCAGCGAACCTGACGGCGTGTCGGGCAGGTGCGTCTCGCAGGCGTGATGAAACCGGACTGTTTAGGAAATTGCGTTGCGACAGGTGTCTGATCTCAGCCTGCCTTTGAGACAAGGGTAGGCCGGGCAGCAAGCCACAGGATCTGGAAGGGGAGGACTTTTTGTGATCGAGGGGACGATGCGTTCAAGGAACTTGTTTGTCGCGGCAGGCGTTGGCCTTGCCATTCTCGGCGGCTGCCAGTCGGCGCCCCCGAAGCCGGAGGAAATGGCGCGCACGAGCTTGCAGACGGCGCCGGCCGATCTGCAGCTGATCTGCGCCAATGCGGCGGCCGGCACCGCCAAGGTCGATAGCAGCAAGGTTCTGCCCACAAGCTCGCGCCAGCTGGACGCGACATCCTACAGCGTCGATCTCGACGCCGGCGGACGAAAGTTCAACTGCATCGTCGACACCAGCGGCAGCGTGAAGTCGGTCCAGCCGGCCGCCTGACGCACGGCGCGTGAGGACGGATCAATGCTTCCGGCCTTATGTTGCCTCCTATCGACGACCCGAAACCGCCCGCGCGGTTTCGGGTCGCGATCGTTCGGCGCAACGCGCCGGCGGCCCGCAATATAGGGCGCAATGGTTCTTGGTCGCGCCTCGAATTTCCGCATGACTTCTCCTGGAGGTGGCGCCAGCTCAAGGCGGTGCAGCGCGCGCAACCATCAATCCGCTTGATGTGACAAAGGGGGCGATGCCCCAACGCGCCGCCACGTCGCATTTCCGTTAGCGATTGACCGTATGCGGCAGTGGAGAACGCCCTTTCCATGCGAAAACATGCGCTTGCGGATGGAGGCCATGCGACATGACGACGATACCGACGCTGATCGGCTTTCTGGCGATCGTGACCTGGTCGTTCCTTGCGCTTCTTTCCACCGCTGCCGGGCCGATCCCGCCGTTTCAGCTGGCCGCGATGACGTTTCTGCTTGGCGGGCTTGTCGGAGCCTCGAGCTGGGTCTTTCGTCCGGCCGCAATCAAGTCGCTGCGCCAGCCATGGCAGGTCTGGGCGCTCGGCACTGCCGGGCTCTGCATCTACCACTGCGCCTATTTCTTCGCGATCCAGTCGGCGCCGCCGGTCGAGGTGAGCCTGATCGCCTATCTGTGGCCGTTGCTGATCGTGGTGTTTGCGGCATTCCTGCCGGGCGAGAGGCTGCAGTTGCACCACATTCTCGGCGTGATCCTCGGTCTCGCCGGCGCCATTCTGGTGATTACCAAGGGCGGCAGCGTCGGGCTGGCCGAGGGCGTGAAGCCTGGCCATCTGATCGCCCTGTTCTGCGCCTTCGTCTGGTCCGGCTATTCCGTACTGTCGCGCCGGTTCGGCCAGGTGCCAACCGATGTGGTGGCGGGTTATTGCCTGATCACCGCAGTCGTTGCGCTTGCGCTGCATCTGACACTGGAAACCACCGTCTGGCCGGAAACGTCGGTGCAATGGGCCGCGATCGCCATTCTGGGCGCTATACCGCTCGGAGCGGGTTTCTACGCCTGGGACTATGGCTGCAAGCACGGCGACATCATGATCCTCGGCGCTCTTTCTTATGCCGCGCCGCTGCTCTCGGTCATCGTCCTGCTGCTGGCAGGGTTTGGCATGTTCCATTGGTCGATCGCGGTCGCCTGCGTCATGATCACGGTCGGGGCGATGCTTGCCGCCAAGGATATGCTTTTCAAGCCACGGCGGACGGCACGTCAGGCAAAACCGAAATTCGAGCGCGGACGCTAACCCGGTGAGCTTTCAGCAAGACTGAGGGTCGGCCTGCGGCGATCATTGCCTGTACGGTGCGGCGGCCATCGGGCCCACCTGAGCTTTAGCCTATCGGGAGACGTTCGTGGCCGGACTGGTCGGCGCGGCCATGTAACGCAACCAGCCAGCCTGGGGACGGTTGCGAGCCATGACTGTTACCTCCGCGATACTCTTTCTGGTTGAGGTTTCCGTGGAATTTGACTGGTTATCCGTTTGTGCGTTGCAGTATTTTTCTGTTGCGTTGCAAGATTGTGTTTCTGAATTGACGTTGATCAATAAAGTATATTTTCCTGAAAAGCTTTCCATTGGAACAAAATTATGCTCTCATAGGTTTAGTGGGAAGGAGGATGTACCATGCCAAACATTCTGGAGCACTTTGCACTTTTCGATGCGCTGATCATCGGCGCGATCTGCACGCTTCTGATCCTGAGTTACTTTAGTCGCGAAGCCTGAGATAAGGTTTTGGCTTGAACTGTTCGCGTCGTTAGAGCGGGTCGCCGGCCTTTGCTTTCTGGTGCTGATCCGCCCGTGCCCCTACAGCGCCGCGCGTTTTATTTAGACGCGCAAACGTCGCTGTCGCACTTTGAATGGCCGCAAGTTTTTATCCTTAAATCGAATAGGATTTAAGGAAACAGGCAGTAGCCGCGCAAAGCGGCAGTTGCTGCGGGCGGTACAGTCCTCCTGAACGCGTGGTCCTTTCATTTTTCGATCGATGGTGCTGACCGACGCGCGGAGTGTCCGTCTGCGTGCGCAGGAGGGAAGCAGCCCGCTTCGAGGCGTTGCGTGGTCAGCCGTGGCCGTCACATGCAGCCAGCGGGTCGGCTGGTTGTCGTAGCCGCCGCCGTCCGCTTCTTCGATGTGGATGTTCGACCATCCGGCCCATTCGAAACAGGTCCGGAGCCAGGCTGCCGAGGGATAGTTGAAGTAACGGCCGAAGCGGTCGTGGCCTTCCCGTTCGCCCGCCTTGAAACTCGCCTGCAGCAGGCCGCCCGGCCGCAAGGCCCTGTGCACCCGCACCAGCACGTCAGGCAATTCGGTGCGCGGCACGTGCAACAGCGAGGCTTCCGCCCAGATGGCGTCGAACCTCTGGCTCCACTCGATGTCCTGAAAGGTGACGATCTCGACCTTGCGGCCGATCCGCCGCTCTGCCGCGCGCGCCAGTTCCGCAGATCCGTCGCAGGGCGTGACTTCGAGCCCTGCCTCGATCAGATGCAGGCTGTCGTGGCCGCCACCGCAGCCGAGATCGAGCACAGCGGCACCGGGCGAAAGCCGGGCGATGAAGGCGGCGAGACGATCCGTCGGCGGTTGACGGTCGCGTGCCGCATAAGTCTCGGCGTTGTCGCGGTAGAAGGCCATGGTATCGTCGCGTGTGCTCGTCACTTGGTATTCCTCTTACTGCATGTTTCCTTAAATCCTATTCGATTTAAGGATAAAAACATGTGGCAATTCAAAGTGCTACAGCGACCTTTGCGCATCTAATAAGACGCGCGGCGCTGTAGGCTGCCTCGACCTGTCGATCAGCGAAGACTCCGTCGATCCTTCCCGTGTTAACATGATGGAACTGTGGGAATCCGAAGCCGCCCTCAGGGCTTGGAGAAAAATAGCGAAGCCGCCCAAAACCGATGTGAAATTCGATGCAGGGAATGTGCGCAAACATGAGATCAGCCATTCGGGGCCGCCGTTTTGACAGTGCAGCGACGCTGCAGGCTGATTGAAATCGAGGAAAGCCAAGATGATGAAACTCTATGGATTGGGTCCGACACGTTCGCTTCGTGCCCTTTGGGCGCTTCAGGAGCTTGATGCGGACTTCGAGTTCGTGCCGGTCAACCTGCTGGGCGGCGAAAACCGTCACCCCGATTTTCTGCGCCTCAACCCCGCCGGAAAGGTTCCGGTACTGGTCGACGGAGACCTGGTGCTGACGGAATCCGCCGCGATCGTGTTCTATCTGGCCGAGAAATACGCCGACAAGGGGCTGATGCCCACCGACTTGAACGAGCGGGCGCAGGCCTATCGCTGGACGCTGTTTGCCGTCACCGAGCTGGAGCAGCCGCTATGGCGGATCGCCAAGCACACATTCCTATACCCCGAAGACAAGCGTCTGCCCGAGGACATTGCGCTTGCCAAGGAGGAGTTTGTGGCGATGGCTGAGGTGCTCGAGCGTCACATGGACGGGCGTACGTTCGTCATCGGCGACCGCATCAGCATCGCCGATTGCGTCACCGTCTATGTCATCGACTGGGGCAATGAGGTCGGGCTGATCGACGGGTTCCCCAATCTCAAGGCCTATCTCGAGCGAATGTATGCGCGCGCCAAGGCGCCGCCGCGGATCGCCGACGCTCTTGCAAGCCTCGAGGCTGCGGGCTGATTGCTGCATAATCCCTTAAATCGGATTCGATTTAAGGATGAAATTATGCAGCAAGTTTAAAGCGTTACAGCGTTCTTTGCGCGTCATATTTGACGGGCGGCGCTGTAGCGGTGTTCGCAGGGCAGGAGGCCCGGACCCGAAGGCCCGGACCTCATGACCCGGCGCTATTTGCTGCCGGAAGCGGACAGCTTGTTCATCACGTCGTCGAGGTTGAAGCTTGCCGGCGTCTGGCGGATCGGGAACTCCTGGAAGCTCGACAGCCAATTCGCCACGATCGCCTGCGACGGCACCACCACGAAGGCTCGGGCGAAGTACCAGGATTCGTATTCGATCGACTCGTCGCCGCGCTCGAATGGATCGGCCCTCAGGTTGAACAGCTTGGGCACGCGGAGCGTGGTGAACTCGTCGCGCCAGACGCCGATGCCGGTGCTTTCCTGTGCCTTGAACACGACCTTCCAGTCCTGGAAGCGCACGGCGACCAGTTCGCCGTCGTCGTTCCAATAGAGGAATTCGCGCCGCGGCCCGTCCTTCACCTCGCCGCGGAAGAAGGGCATGAGGTTGTTGCCGTCGAGATGCACCTTGAAGGTCTTGGTACCCGCCTCGTAGCCGGCCTTGCATTTGGCGACGATATCCGGCTCTCCCGCGGCCGCGCAGAAGGTCGGGATGAAATCGTAGTGCGAGAACATGTCGTTGTAGACGGTGTTCGGCTTGATCACACCAGGCCAGCGGATGCAGGTCGGCACGCGGTAGCCGCCTTCCCAATTGGTCGCCTTTTCGCCGCGGAACGGGGTGTTGCCGCCATCCGGCCAGGTCATCACTTCGGCGCCGTTGTCGGTGGTGTAGATGACGATGGTGTTTTCGACGAGGCCGAGATCGTCGAGCTTCTTCAGGAGTTCGCCGACCATGCCATCATGTTCGACCATGCCATCGGCATAGACGCCCTTGCCGGTCTTGCCTGCGGACTCGGGTTTCAGGTGGGTGTTAACGTGCATGCGCGTGGAGTTGAAGTAGCAGAACCACGGTTTCTGGGCATTGTTCTGCCGATCGATGAAATCGAGCGCTGCGACCAGAAACTCGCCGTCGACCGTTTCCATGCGTTTCTTCGTCAGGGGACCGGTGTCTTCGATCCGGCCATCGGCATAGGAGTGGATGACGCCGCGCGGGCCGAAGCGTTTGCGGAACTCGGGGCTCTTCGGATAGTCGGGGTTCTCAGGCTCTTCCTCGGCGTTGAGATGGTAGAGGTTGCCGAAGAATTCGTCAAAGCCATGATTGGTCGGCAGGAATTCGTCCTTGTCGCCCAGGTGGTTCTTGCCGAACTGGCCGGTCGAATATCCTTGCGCCTTAAGGAATTCGGCGACCGTCGGGTCCTCCGGCTGCAGGCCGACATCGGCGCCGGGCAGGCCGACCTTGGTGAGGCCGGTGCGGATCGGCGACTGGCCGGTGATGAAGGCGGCGCGGCCGGCGGTGCAGCTCTGCTCGCCATACCAGTCGGTGAAGACAGCGCCTTCATTGCCGATGCGGTCGATATTGGGCGTGCGGTAACCCATCATGCCGCGGTTGTAGATGCTCGGGTTGAACCAGCCGATATCGTCGCCCATGATCATGAGGATGTTCGGTTTGGCGCCTGCGGCGGCGGGTTGGGCGGATTGCTGCGCGACGGCCGGCGTCGCCCCACCTGACGTGGTCAGCGCCGCTGCCGCAAGCGCACTGCCGGCAAGCAGAAGATTGCGCCGGCTGACGCCAAGGGGATGTCCGTTCTGCTGCTGATCGTCGTCGGGATGCGTGCTCATGGCGTCTTTACTCCACGTCGTTGAAGGGTCGGAAATGCTGCCTGGGTCTGCAATCGGTGGACGAACGGAAGTCTGCGCCCCGTGCGTGAGGCGGACAAGGATGTAACAGTAACATCAGGGCTACGAAGGCCAGTCTCGTTCGGTGGAACGGTGGGTTACGCTCCGTCACTCAATTGACGTCAAGTGAGATGGCGTGAGGCAGAAATTGAAGCCGATTTAGGTCAATAACATTGACATAAATTAGCCGCCGTGATCCTGTCGAAGCACAATGAGAATGATTGCGGGACGAAGCCTGGAGGCGCTGCCCCGCTCCAATAATCCTTGAGGAAACGACCCAATGCTCGACTGGGACCATATATTCGCGACGCGCGCCAGCAGGATGCGCGCCTCGGAAATCCGCGAACTGTTGAAACTGCTCGACCGCCCCGACATCATCTCGTTTGCCGGTGGCATTCCCGATCCCGAGCTGTTTCCGGATGTGGAGTTCAAGGACGCATATGCGGAGATCTTCTCCGGCCCCGCCGTCAGCGCTGCGCTGCAGTATTCCGTCAGCGAAGGCTACAAGCCGCTGCGTGAATGGCTCGCCAAGCAGATGGAAAAGATCGGCATTCCAGCCGGTGTCGACAACATTTTCATCACCTCGGGTTCGCAGCAGGGCCTCGACTATATCGGCAAGCTGTTCCTGTCGCCCAACGACACGGCGCTCGTGACCTGGCCGACGTATCTCGGCGCGCTGCAGGCGTTCAACGCCTATGAGCCGCATTATGACCAGCTGAACCCGGGCGGCAACCGCACGCCTGCGGCCTATGCCGAGGCCGCGAAAGCCGCCGGCGGCCGCGTCAAGTTCGCCTATCTCTCGGCCGACTTCTCCAACCCGACGGGCGAGACGGTGGACCGGGCAGGGCGCGAACGGGTGCTCGACCTTGCCGAAGAGCTCGACATTGCCGTTATCGAAGACGCCGCCTACCAGTCGCTGCGCTACGACGGCGAGGCGATCCCGCCGATCCTGGCGTTGGAAATCGCCCGCAAGGGCGACATCAACCACACCCGCACCGTCTATTGCGGTTCGTTCTCCAAGACGCTGGCGCCGGGTCTGCGCGTCGGCTGGGTCTGCGCCTCGGAAACGGTGATCCGCAAGCTCGTTCTCTTGAAGCAGGCGGCCGACCTGCATTCCTCGACCATCAACCAGATGGCGATCTGCACGGTTGCCGAGCGTGGTTTCGACGCGCAGGTCGCCAAGATCCACAGGGTCTACAAGCACCGCCGCAGCGCCATGCTGGCAGCCCTTGAAAAGTACATGCCCGATGGCGTGACCTGGACCAAGCCGGAAGGCGGCATGTTCGTCTGGGTGACGCTGCCCAAGGGCATGGACGGAACGGCGCTTCTGGCGAAATCGCTGGAGACGGCCAAGGTCGCCTTCGTGCCCGGCCGCGCCTTCTTTGCCGACGGTTCGGGCGAGAACACGCTGCGCGTTTCCTTCTCCTGCGCCAACGACAAGATGATCGAAGAGGGCATCCGCCGTCTCAGCGATCTCGTGCGCGGCGAAGCCGCGGCACTGGCGGCCTGACGGTAGCCACCCGGTTTCTCCTAGAGAGGCGCGTCCGCGGAAACGGGCGCGCCTTTTTTGATTTGATGGGAAGAGCCCCTCACTCTTCCTCATCCTCGCCCTTGTGACGGGGATCCAGCGATCCGACGTCTGTCGGATCGAAAGACCTTTCCGTCCAAGGACTTGGACTGACTGGACTCCTGTGACAAGCACAGGAGTGAGGGTTCCTCGCTAGGCCGTCCCAGCGATCTGTCGAGGACAATGCATGGCTTGTCAGCAATCCCGCCTGAATTTGCTGAGCTTTGTGGTGTCTCTTCCGCTTTGAGCGGAGCGGAAACGGCCGGGCTGGTGACGGCACAGGAATGCTGTTTAGCGGGACACGCTTTGGCTGGCCGCGATTGGCCCCGCCCGCCCTGAATCTGTCGTTACGCCGCCATCGTAACTGTTACGTTCTTCTGTCATCTCCATCGATGTGATCTTGTGATCGAGCATTCCAGGAGCGGACGATGCCACGATACACTATTCTAGCTACTGGCCTGACTGCGGGCCTTCTCGCCCTTTCGACGATGACCTCAACCACTGTCGCTGCCGACGCGCGCGATCTGGCGCGCGCGCCCTACACCAAGGGATATCTGTCGCCGGACAGCGTCACCGCGCTGCAGAAAGAGTTGATCTTCCAGCGGGCGGTGCAGACCTATCTCTGGGCGCTGCCGGCGCTCAACATGTACGGCATGAAGGAAGGCTCGGAGGCCAAATTCGGCAAAGGCTACAATGTCCTGCCGATCTTCAAGAAGCGGCTTGATGCCAAGACGCTGATCACCACGCCCAATTCCGATGTGATCTATGGGCTCGGCTATCTCGACCTCAAGCAAGACGGGCCGATGGTGATCGAGGTTCCGCCCGGACTTCAGGGGATCCTCGACGATTTCTTCCAGCGGCCGATCCCGTCTGAAGGCGAGATCGGCGGACGCAAATGGGCGGGTGATGTCGGGCTGCCCGGACCGGACCAGGGCAAGGGCGGAAAGTATCTGATCCTGCCGCCGGACTATGAGGGCGGAATTCCCGACGGCTACTTCACCTATCGCTCCGGAACCTATGGCGTCTTCGTCTTCTGGCGCGGCTTCTTCAAGGACCCGAAGCAACTGGAAGAGCCGGTGAAGGTGATGGAACAGACCCGCATCTATCCGCTCGGCAAGGAGGCGACGGCGAAGAAGATGGAGTTCCCCGATGCCTCAGGCGTGGCGGTCAACATGCTCTATCCGCAGGATGGCGCGGCCTTCGACATGCTGGCGCGCTTCGTCGAGCACGAATATGTCGACCCCAAGGATTTCGAGATGCGCGGCATGGCCGCCGATCTCGGCATCATCAAGGGGCAGGCGTTTGCGCCCGACGAAGAGATGCGCAAGCTGCTCGACGATGCGGCCAAGACCGCCTCGCGCATGGCGCATGGCCTAGGCTATGGGCCGACCTCGTTGAGATATTACGAGGACCGACAGTGGCTGAACCCGTTTTCGACCAATGCCGATTTCACCGCCGACAGCTACAACCAGCTTGATGCCCGCTCCAGCTTCTTCACCTATGCCTATTCGACCAGCCCGGGCATGGCGATCAACATGGAGAATGTCGGCGCCAAATATCCCAATGCCTTCAGGGACGCCGACGGCGACTATCTCTCGGGCGACGTGAACTACAAGCTGACCCTGCCCAAGGATATCCCGGCCAAGATCTTCTGGTCGGTGACGGTCTACGATCCGGTCACCGGATCGGGCCTTGACAACGGCCAGCCGTTCCCCTCGCTCAACACCATGGACAAGCCGGTCCAGAATGCCGACGGCTCGACCGATATCTATTTCGGGCCGAAGTCGCCGGGTGAGGGGAAGAACTGGATCGCCACGATTCCCGACCAGGGCTTCTTCACGATCCTGCGCCTCTACGGCCCGACCAAGGCCTTCTTCGACAAGAGCTGGAAGCCCGGCGATCTGGAGAAGGTCAAGTAATCCACGGTCTGCCAATCGGCGCCCGTCGCTTCATTTCCCTGGGAATTTCTTATGGTCACCACCACAACCCATCGCCCGATCCTGGCCGTGACCGCGATTGCCGCGATCCTTGCTGTTCGCCAAGCAGCGGCAGAACCGGTACGGATCTCGCCCGCCTGGGCCACCTCCATGCCCGCCGGCCCGGTTTCAGGCACGCGGATCACCGCCGACTATGCAAAGCTCGTCGTCAGCGATGCCTATTTCTGGGCATGGCCGATGGTCAACATGTTCAATCGGCGGCTGGCCTTTTCCAAGATTCCGCAGCGGATCTATTCCGGTGCCGCCCCGATGGCGCCGATCAACAGCCTGACGATGCTGACGGACTATATCGAGCCGGATGAGCGGCTGGTGGCCTGCCCGAACCAGGACGTGGTCTATGGCGCAGGGCTGCTGGGGCTCGACCAATCGCCGGTTGTCATTCAGGTCCCAGACTTCAAGGATCGCTTCTGGGTCTATCAGGTCGTCGACCTCAGGACCGACAGCTTTGCCCAACTCGGCAAGATGTATGGCACGCAGCCGGGATTCTACCTGCTCGTCGGGCCGAACTGGCAGGGGGAGGTTCCCAAGGGCATCACCAAGGTTTTCCGCGCCTCGACCAACACCGCCAACGTCATTCCGCGCGTCTTCCAGGACGATACGCCTGAGGACAAGGCAGCCATCCAGGAGGTGCTGAAGGGCATCACGCTCTATCCGTTGTCGGAATTCGACGGCACGATGAAGTCGGTCGACTGGAGCACGGTCAAGAAGGTGCCGGCCTCCGGTGACGGATCGGCGGAAACGCAATGGGTGGTGCCGGAGAAATTCATCGACGAGTTGCCGCTGGTTCTCGCCGATGCGCCGCCCTTGCCGGGCGAAGAGGCGCGCTACGCCCAGGTGCTTGCGGTCGCTGAAGCGGCCAAGGCCGACCCGGCTATTCGCAAAGCGGTGGACGAGGCGGCTGTGGAGGCAGAGGAGCGGCTGGTCAAGCCGCTGTTCCAGTTCCGCAACTACGGCCTGCCCTTGACGCACAATTGGACGACGACGTCGAACAACGCGGCGTTCGGCACGGACTATTACACCCGTACGGCCGTCGCCAAGTCGAACATCTTCGTCAACGCGCCATCCGAGACCAAGTATTTCTACCAGGATCTCGATCAGGCGAGCGCACGCCTGAACGGCAAGAACAGCTACACCGTGACCTTTGCCAAGGGCGAAGCACCTGCGGTCAATGGATTCTGGTCGTTGACGCTCTACAACGAGCACCACTTCTTCGAGCCGAACGATATCAAGCGCTATTCTCTCGGCACCAAGAACAAGTCACTGAAATACAATGCCGATGGATCATTGACGATCTACGTCCAGTCCGAGCCGCCGAAGGAGGACCTTCGCGACAACTGGCTGCCGGCGCCGGAGGACGGGGATTTCTCGCTCTACATCCGCGCCTACTGGCCAAAGCCGACGGTTGTCGACGGCACATGGACGCCGCCGGCGGTCGACAAGGCGGGATAGAGCCTTTCCAGGAAAAGTGCGAAGCGGTTTTCCGTCGGGAAATGCGCAAAAACAAACAGATAGAGCGTTTCGGCGACGCCGTTTGGTCCGAACGCTCTAGAGGCGCTGTCGCTCTTGGTAGCGCGTTCAGAACGCGTTGCAGAAGGGCGGCATGTCGGCTACAACGGGCGAAATGGTCGGGCGCTGTCCGGCCACGTAAGCGTTAACGTCACTCAACGCGTATGATCGAACGGCTCTCATGTTTCGATCTGCGCGACTGTGTCCTGCGGATCGAGATTTGCGAGCCCCCAGAGGATACAGATGGACAACAGCCAACCCTCTTTCCACAGTGCTTCCACCCCAAGGATCGAGCGTGTGCGTCACGATCTCAAGCGACGCACGCTCACTGTTACCGATGTCGAGCGGATCACGCCCGGCATGCTGCGCATCACGCTCTCTGGCGATGACCTTGCCGATTTCGTCAGCCTTGGCGCCGATGATCACGTCAAGATCCTGGTGCCTTC
This sequence comes from Ensifer sp. 1H6, assembly GCF_001976035.1. Classification (NCBI taxonomy): domain Bacteria; kingdom Pseudomonadati; phylum Pseudomonadota; class Alphaproteobacteria; order Hyphomicrobiales; family Rhizobiaceae; genus Ensifer; species Ensifer sp. 1H6. Next base: position 27,586 of record NZ_MOAI01000038.1, read on the forward strand.
AGCCGAGGGCACGGAGGAGCGGCGGGACTATACGCCGCGCCGCTACGATGCCGCCGCCCGCACGCTGGTGCTTGATTTCGCGCTGCACGAGGCCGGGCCGATCACGGAGTGGGCAATGAACGCGCGCCCGGGCGATGGCTTGAGCGTCGGCGGCCCACGCGGCTCGGCGGTTATTTCCAACGTCGAGCGCTGGCTGCTGATCGGCGACGAGACAGCGCTGCCGGCGATCGGTCGGCGGATCGAGGAGGCCACTGCCGGCGCCCGTATCACCAGCATTGCCGCCGTCGCTGACGCTGCCGAGCAACAGGCGTTCGAGACGAAGGCCGACCTGACGTGCCACTGGGTCTATCGCCCCTTGCATCAGGCGACCGACGCCTCGGCGCTTCTCGCCATCCTTAGCTCTGTCGTCATCGAGCCCAACACTTTCGTCTGGGTCGCGGCCGAAGCCTCGGTGACGCGGGCGATCCGCGCGCATCTCACCGAGGAACGTGGCTATCCGCTCTCCTGGATCAAGGCATCGGGATATTGGGTCAAGGGCAAGGCGGATAGCACGGAGAAGTTTGAGTAACCGCCACGGGGCGGGCCGTTCGCTTGAAGCGCGCCGCGAGCTCCGGGGTGTGCTTGCCGCGCTTTAAGTTCCGGGTTTTTCACATGTCGTCATTGCAAAACCGCAGCGCATTTTTGCGCGACATGCATTCGGGAAAGCTGGGTCAGGCGGCGCTGGCGAGCTTGAGGCGAAGCGCATCGAAATCGTGCACAAACCAGAGCGCATTGCCCTTGTTGGTTTCGCGAACGAAGTCGCCAAGCGCCTTGCTGCTTTCAAGCGCCCCAGAGATATCGCCGACGATGGCGCATTTCATGCGGTAGTTCACGAACTTCTGGAAGACCTCGCCGGCGACGCGCGTGCTGAGGTTGAGGAAATCCGGGCCGAGGCGCGTGACCGGGATCGCGAGCATATCGGCACTATGGGCCCAGGCATCGCCAAGAAAATCATTGGCGTCGCCTGCGACCCGCAGCAGGCCGCCTTCGTCTGCGCATCTGAGAACACGCGTATTTCCGATTTCGACGAGCTGTTCCATGGCGAAGGGCATAGCGAGGAAAGACGGAGGTTGCAAGATTATGCCTTACACGTAGTCGCCGGCGACCGACCGTTGATCGGGTCGGCGCCGGCGCCGGCCTCCTCAGCGGCGGCGATGGATCAATTGCGCCAGCAGCGTCAGGATAGCAAAGGCCAGGATGACGATGACGCCGGGATAGAGCATGGCGAGTTGCGTGCCGGGCATGATCGCGGCGGTGACGACGGCAAGTCCGCAGGCGCGCCGACCTGCAGCGAGCTGTTGAGCAGTCCGGCGGCCAGCCCCTGTTCCTCGTCTGCGACACCACTGGTCCCGACGACCATCAGCGCCGAGATGCTGAGCGCAAAGCCAATGCCCCAGAGCAGCGATGCCGGCAGCAATACGGTCCACAGGTCAGGCGTCGGGCCGATCCGCAGCATCAGGAGATAGCAGGGCACGAAGGCCACAAGTCCAACCATCAACACGCGACGGACGCCGAAACGGTTCATCAATGCCCCCAGTTTCGGCCCGAGGATGACCACCATGAGACCGGCCGGCAGGAGCATCAAAGCCATATGTATCGGTTTCCAACCCTGGAGGTTCTGCAGATAGAGAGCGATCAGGAATTGAAAGCCCATCGCGCCGCCATAGAGCAGGGCGGCGCTGACATTGGCGGCTACTAGGCCGCGGTTGCGAAAGATGCCGAGCCGGATCAGCGGCTGCTCGACATGGTGCTCGATCAGCAGGAAAGTGATGAGCAGCAGGGCGGAGAGCGCAAGGCCACCGGTCGTGCGCAGCGAGGTCCAGCCGGCATCGGCCGTCGAGGCGACGGTGAAGACGAGCAGCAGCATGCCGGCGACGAGGGTGACCGCGCCGCCGACATCCGGCCGCAGGCGCTCGGCGCGCGGCGCATCCGGCGGCAGGAAGCGCAAAGCAGCCAGCATCAACAGCACCGCGATCGGCGCCGGCAGCACGAAGATGTAGCGCCAGTCCAGCCCGGCGAGCAGCCCGCCGACGAGCAGGCCGGAGGAGTAGCCCGAAGCCTCGAAGAGGTTGAAGATGCCGAAAGCCTTGTTGCGGTGGGGGCCTTCCGGGAAGGTCGTGGTCAGCAACGACATGGCCGCCGGTCCGGTGAAACCTGCGGTCATGCCCTTGATGAAGCGCGAAACGATCAAAAGGATCGGGTCGTTGGTGACCATGCCGAACAGCGACACCACGGCAAAGACACCGAGCCCGACGACCAACACACGCCTGCGGCCGAACAGATCCGCACAGCGCCCGCCCAGAAGCAGGAAGCCGCCGAAGGCGAGGATATAGGCGCTGACCAGCCATTGTGCGGTGGCTGCACTGATACCGAACTCATGCTGGATTTCGGGGATCGCTACGGCAATCATCGAGATATCGAGCCCGTCGAGCAGGATCACCCCGCTGAAGATGAAGAGCGCTACCCAAAGGCGCGCCGGCCAATGCAGCGCGTCGTTCTGACCGGGCGCAAGGGCAGCGCTATCTGCCCGCCCATCGCTCGGGGTCAAGCCAACTGACATATGTTCACTCCATGGAAATTTGGGCGCCGCGAGACGGAAATCTGCGGTCCCGATGGCTTCGATCATCAATGCTTTCGATCATCACCGATTGATCGCTCATTGAAAAACAAGTAGTTCTCGATGCATTGTTAAATGGAGCTTGAAGATCCATGAGCCGAATGCTGCCAGGAACCCGCGCGCTCAGAACCTTCGAGGCTGCCGGTCGCCATCTCAATTTCACCCGTGCGGCCGACGAAGTCGGGCTGACGCCGGCGGCGGTCAGCTACCAGATCAAGGAAATCGAGGATCAACTCGGCCTCGTGCTGTTCACCCGCACCAGCCGCAGCATCCAGCTGACGCCGGCCGGCGCCGTGGTGTTCGAGGCAGCGGTCCAGGCGCTCGAGACGCTGCAGCGGGCGGTCGGCCGTGCGCGCCGGATGGCGCGCGGCGCCCAGCAGTTGCGCGTGTCGCTCAGCCCGCGTTTTGCCACCAACTGGCTGTTGCCGCGGCTGTCGCAATTTCGTGCCGCCAACCCGACGATCGAGCTGACATTCGACATCAGCGACGAGGTCAGGGATTTCGACGCCGACGATGTCGATATCGCCATCCGCTTCGGCTCCGGCCGTTATGCGCAGACGCGGTCTGAGCGCCTGTTCGAGGCGGTGATCGCCCCGGTCTGCAGCCCGAAGCTGATCGCTGCCAGCGGACGGCCGAAGACGCCACGCGATCTCTTCGCTCAGACGCTTTGCCATGTCGAATGCTATACCGAAGGCATGCTGTGGCCGAACTGGCGCATGTGGATGGCGGCTGCCGGCATCGATGATTTCGACGACAGCCGATGCGTGGCCTTTACCGACACCAGCCATGTGGTCGAGGCCGTTATCGATGGTGGCGCTGTCGGCCTTGTCGATCTCGCGATGATCCGCAACGAACTTGCCGAGGGACGGCTGGTGCAGCTGTTCGACATCGGCGTCAGCGTCGCCGAGGACTATGCCTATCACCTCGTCTATCCCGAAAGCTCTGGCCAGGATCCGCGGGTTCTGGCGTTTTGCGACTGGATGCTGGGCGAGGTTGGCCAGGGAGCGAAACCGGCGGCAATTGCCTCCGTAGCAGCCGGCTGACGCTGCTGCCTCGACAGGTGCTTTCGCCCGGTTCTCCTCGTTGCGCCACCCGCAAAAGAAAAACGCCGCGTCTCGTCGAGAGGCGCGGCGTCTTGCTGCCGAGGTCGTTGTAGCGGTATTTGCGCAGGAAGCAGCTTGCGCGATCGAAGGGATCACGAGAGGAGGGCGGCAAGGCGCCACCCTCCCGCGGCTTCAATATTCCTGGCTGGTCGGCCGGAACAGGATCTCGTTGATGTCGACATCCTCCGGCTGGCTCATGGCGTAGACCACGGCGCGGGCAAAGCTGTCGGCGGGGATGGCGATACGCTCGTAGAGCGCGCGGACATTCTCGGCGACATCAGTCTCGGTGACGCTGTCGGGCAGTTCGGTCGCGACCGCCCCCGGCGAGATGATGGTGGTGCGGATATTGTAGGGTTTCACCTCCTGCCGCAGCCCCTCGGAAATCACGCGTACGGCGTGTTTGGTGGCGGCATAGACGGCACCGCCGGGGCCGACCTTGTGGCCGGCGACCGAGGAGACGTTGATGATGTGGCCGCTCTTCTGCTGCTTCATGTGAGGAAGTGCAGCACCGATGCCGTAGAGCACGCCCTTGAGGTTGACGTCGATGGTGCGGTCCCAATCCTCGACCTTGCAGCGCTCCAATGGCGAGTGCGGCATCAGCCCGGCATTGTTGAGCATGACGTCGATGCGGCCATGGAGCCGGACGGCGTGATCGACCAGGCGCTTGACCTCCTCGAACGACGTTACGTCGGTCTGAACGGCAGCTTGCTTGCCGAGCGATAGCTCGTCGGCAAGCGCCCGCAGCCGGTCGATGCGGCGCGCGCCCAGCACCAGCCTGGCGCCGTCACCGGCAAGCCGCCGCACCGTCGCTTCGCCAAGGCCGCTGCTGGCGCCGGTGATGACGACCACCTTGTCCTTGATATTCTCTGTCATTGTTGCCTCTTCTTCAGCGGCCGACGCGCGCCTGCAGGTGGGCCGGATAACGATCGCCCTCGATGGTGACCTTGGCGAGCGCATCGTCGATTTCGCCGCGATCGTCCGAGGTCAGCCGTACGGCCGCGGCGCCGATGTTTTCCTCGAGCCGGGGCAGCTTGGTGGTGCCGGGGATCGGCACGATCCAAGGCTGTTGCGCCAGCAGCCAGGCGAGTGCTACCTGCGCCGGCGTTTTTCCCTTGCGGGCAGCGATCTGGCCCAGGAGATCGACCAGCGCCTGATTGGCCTTGCGCGCCTCCGGCGTGAAGCGCGGCACGACATTGCGGAAATCCTTGGCGTCGAAGGTGGTGTCGGCGTTGATGGCGCCGGTCAGGAACCCCTTGCCGAGCGGGCTGAAGGGTACGAAGCCGATGCCGAGCTCTTCGAGCAGCGGCAGGATTTCGGCCTCCGGTTCGCGCCACCACAGCGAATACTCGCTCTGGAGTGCAGCGACCTTCTGTTCCGCATGGGCCTTGCGGATGGTCTCGGCGCCGGCTTCGGAAAGGCCGAAATGCCTGACCTTGCCTTCGCTGATCAGCCGCTGCACCGTGCCGGCCACGTCCTCGATCGGCACATTGGGATCGACACGATGCTGGTAGAAGAGGTCGATGACGTCCGTCTTCAGGCGCTTCAGTGCCGCATCGGCGACCTTGCGGATCTGATCCGGCCGGCTGTTCATGCCGCTCTGGCCACCTTGGTTGTCAAAGTCGAAACCGAACTTGGTGGCGATCACCACCTTGTTGCGCATCGGCGCGAGCGCCTCGCCGAGCAGTTCTTCGTTTTGGTAGGGGCCATAGGCCTCGGCGGTGTCGAAGAAGGTGACGCCGCGCTCGAACGCGGTGCGGATGAGGGCGATTGCCGCTTGCTTCTCCGTTGCCGGGCCATAGCCGTAGCTGAGGCCCATGCAGCCGAGGCCGAGGGCGGAGACTTCAAGGCCGCTTTTGCCGAGTGTGCGCTTTTCCATGGGGCTTTTCCTTGTCTCGAATGATGATGTCTTTGGGCTAGAAATGGCGCACACGGCCGGGCTGGCGAGGGCGCTCCGGGAGATGGCGATCAGTCGGCCCTGATTTCGGCGCCATAGTCCGCATCGCTGACCTTCTCCATCCAGTCGACGACCTTGCCGTCGAGGGCTTCGGCGATCGCGACATGGGTCATGGCGGCGGAAGGCGAGGCGCCGTGCCAATGCTTCTCGCCCGGTTCGAACCAGACGATATCACCGGGGCGGATTTCCTCGACCGGACCGCCTTCGCGCTGGACGCGGCCAAGGCCGGATAGGACGATCAGTGTCTGGCCGAGCGGATGGGTGTGCCAGGCGGTGCGGGCGGCGGGCTCGAACGTGACGGTGGCGCCACCGACGCGGGCAGGGGACGAGCCGTTGAAGGGGGCATCGATGCGCACCGTGCCGGTGAAATAATCCGCCGGTCCCTTGGCCGAGGGCTGCGAGCCGCTTCGTTTGATGTTCATGGCGTCGATCCTTTGCAAATGGCGACGCGGCCGTGGTCGGGCCTGACGTCGTCGCTGTCGTCACTACAGCGCCGCGCGCCTTATTGGACGCGCAAAGGTCGCTGTAACACTTTGAATTGCTGCGTGTTTTTATCCCTAGATTGAATAGGATCTCAGGAAACATGCAGCAGCAATTTAGGGCGTGGGATTGATCAGGATTAGATGGTAAATATCGCACGAGCTTATGAGGGGAATTCATGAATGCCGCGCCAGCCGATCAATGACCTCATCGCCTTCCTTGCTGTAGCAAGGGAACGGAGCTTTACGAAGGCGGCAGCGCAGCTCGGGGTCTCACAGTCGGCGCTGAGCCACACCATCCGCGGGCTCGAGGCGCGGCTGGGCTTGAGGCTCCTGACGCGCACGACCCGCAGCGTCTCGCCGACCGAAGCTGGCGAGCGGCTGCTGGTGTCGATTGGGCCGCGCCTGGATGAGATCGACCAGGAACTGGCAGCGCTCAGCGCGTTTCGCGACAAGCCGGCGGGTACGATCCGCATCACCGCCGGCGAGCATGCGGCCGATCGCATCCTCTGGCCGGCGCTGGAGCGGCTCTTGCCTGATTATCCGGATGTTCATGTCGAGGTGATCGTCGACTACGGCCTGACCGATATCGTCTCGGAGCGCTACGACGCCGGCGTGCGCCTCGGCGAGCAGGTGGCCAAGGACATGATCGCCGTGCGCATCGGGCCCGACATGCGCATGGCGGTGGTCGGCGCACCCGCCTATTTCGCCACACGGAAAATGCCGCTAATGCCGCAGGACCTGACGGAGCACAATTGCATCAACTTGCGCCTGCCGACCCATGGCGGCATCTATGCCTGGGAATTCGAGAGGCAAGGCCGCGAGGTGAAGGTGCGGGTCGAGGGCCAACTCGTCTTCAACAACATCGCGCTCAGGCTGAACGCGGCCCTTGGCGGGCTGGGCCTGACCTACCTGCCTGAAGATGCCGTCGCGCCCTATCTCGCCTCGGGCCAGCTGGTGCAGGTTCTGGAAGATTGGTGCCCGCCCTTTGCCGGCTACCACCTCTATTACCCGAGCCGCCGGCAAACGTCGCCCGCATTTGCATTGATTGCCGACGCGCTGCGGTATCGGGGTCCGCGTCACAAGTCATTCCAGCAGGCGTGATCGTTGAAACTTTTCAAGAGCTACACGCAAAGAGCGCCCGTTGCCGGACGCCCTAAGGTTGCCTCAATGCCTTACGATTGGCAGCGGTGCCCAAAAGCAAGCAGCCACGTTCACGTTATCAATTTTTCGGCGATTCCAAGATTAATGAAGGGTTAATCCACCGAATTATTTGATTGCCGGTGCAATCCAGGCGACAGCGCCGATAGTATTTCGCCCGTTTCCATTAGAAAGCCGCAGTTGCTCGCTTTTCTCCTGCGCGCAAACTCGTGTTGAAGCCGTTGCAGCGCAGCCTGTTGGGCGCTGCTATAAACGGCGTCCTTCCGCGCTTGGCTTGGTAATTCCTGTTAAACATAAGGAGATTGCTATGAAAACGGAGATTGCAATTGGACTGACGCTGGCGTTCTCGACCCTCCTTGCAACCGGTGTGATGGCCCAGACCAAATACGGTTCAGAAGCCGGCTGGGACATTCTCGTGAAGGACAACATGGGGCCAGGATGCTTGATCACAAAATCAAACGCAGACGGTACACAAGTTCAGATGGGCATCGATGCAACGGCCGCGCTGCGTGGCTACATGGCGCTCTACACCAAAGCTGATGCTAATGTTGCTGCAAACGAAAAGCTTGCGGTCCTGTTCGATGTCGATGGCCAGCAGTTCAGCGGCGAGGCGAAGGGCCAAGCCATAGACGGCTATCGCGGCGCGTTCGTATGGGTCAACAATGCTGACTTCATCTATGACCTGGCCAAGAAGAAGGCTGTGACGATTACGCCCCAGGGCGGCAATCCCATTGTCGTAAAATTGGCCGGAACCGACGCAGCCTTCAAGGCCCTGAGGGCTTGCCAGGCCGCTCAGTAATCACGCCCTGACAAGCTCGAATGGACCGCGAGCGGGAGCGTGGTGCATCTGCGCATTGATGATGTCGCGTGCGTTGCTACAGCGCCGCGCGTCTTATTAGACGCGCAAAGGTCGCTGTAGCACTTTGAATTGCTGCATGTTTTTATCCTTAAATCGAATAGGATCTAAGGAAACATGCAGTAGCGCATTCCCGGCATTCCAAACTTACCGCCTGATGGCGTTTCGACCTATTCCCGAGCCCCGGTGCTGAGTGGTTGGTTCCGACGAACCGTTCCGCTCAGGGCGGAGCGCGCGACTTGCTCTCCCTCATTCCGGCCGTGTACCGGCATCCAGCGACTTGGCGGCTGTCAGGTCAAAAGACCTTTCAGCCCAAGGACTTGGGCTGGCTGGATTCCGGCACAAGGCCGGAATGAGGGAGTTTTTAGGCAGTCAGTGGATTTAGATCTTTCCGCATCACAGATGACTTTGCGTCCGCAGCTCCGCTGCGGCACCCTCAGCCTTCCCGCCGGATCGTCGGTTCGGGCGAACCCTTCCACTCGAAGGTGATCGTTTGGCCCTGGCGGATGTTCTGGATGACGGCGGGGCGGAAGACGGCGATGCATTCGCCTGAGAGGTGACGGGCGGAGGGGTAGATCAGGCCGTTGCCGCCTTCCGCGTAGACAGTGGCGGCGAGTGCCTGACCGGCCGGATAGGCAAGGGTCGGGTCGGAGTCGAGATAGGTAGCATCGGTTTCGCCGCGGACATCGTGGAAACGGCAGGTGAAGCCGGCGATCAGCTCGCGGTAGGCGCCGATGTCTTGGAACATACCGGCGTCGGCAAGCGCGCGGGTGCGGTGATAGACGATCTCGGCCTGGCAGGTTTCGAGCGCGGTGTCGCCGAAGGCGCAGTACCAGGCGCCGCGGTCCTCGTTGTTGAAGCGGTTGCCCGGCGGGCGGGCGTGGCAGAAGGCGGCGTTGATCAGCGACCAGCCGTAGCCGAAGGATTCGTTCAGAAGCTCCGCCGGGTTGACACCGGCGGGTAGCGCCAGCGGGCTCAGCCGCGCGGATGTCAGCGCCTCCAGCCGGTTGAGGATCTCGATGTCGTCCTCGTCGTCGCAGAGCGGCTTGACGGCCGGCTCGTCGATATAGGCGGTCGAGATCAGCCGGATGGTGGCCGGATCGGTAAAATCGATCTCGGCGATCATAGGCCGCCGCGCAGGCCATCGAGATAGCGGCGCACCTTCATCATCGCGGGTATGCCGCCCTCGATCATCAGGTCGACCGGCGACTGGCCGTCGAAGACCGGCCCGGTGTTGACCGCCTTTGGCCATTGATAGGTCAGCGGTCCGTTGAAATAGAGCCGCAGGCCCTTGAAGATGCCGACGATCAGGCTGGCACGCATGCGCTTGTCCTGGTCGAGCTTGCCCTTGAAGTCGCCGGCCTTCATCCGGTTCCAGGTGGCGATCGGCACGTCGAAGAGCTGCGACGCTTCCCGGTTGGTCAGCTTCCACAGGTCGCAGGCCTTCACCACCGCCCTGACGATGACGGCTTCCTCATGTCTTGCCGCGTCGCGGTCGGGGGCAAGAACCGGCTGTGCGCTGGGCATGAACGTCTCCTATGAAATCCCGTGCCGTATCATATGATATAAAATGGGGGTTTTGAGCTGGAAGTCAAGGGGAGGTGTGGTGTCCGACAGCGACGCGTGGCCGGGTGGGTTCTCGCCGGGCTCTCGCAGTTTTGCCACTCACTGCTGTCGCAGATTGGCCCCTCACCCTAACCCTCTCCCCGCAGGCGGGGAGAGGGGACGCGGTACAGAGTGGGTTGCAACTCGGCGATCCCTCTCATGGTGATCGGGAGGCTTTGGTATGGCGCGATGTGAATGGGTAGGGCGCCGCGGGTTTCCTTCTCCCCGCATGCGGGGAGAAGGTGGCCGGCAGGCCGGATGAGGGGCAACGCGCTTCGCCGCGTTGGCAATAGCGTGCTCTCACACATGCGGGCCCAGCAGCGAAAGATCGGCTTCGCCAAGTCGGTCCTTGGCGCTGCGCAGCTGGTGCCAGTAGGGATAGATGACCGGCGGCAGACTGACGGCGTCGAGCAGTTCGCGCTCCTCATCGGTAAGCTTGAGGCTTGCGGCGGCAAGGTTGTCGCGGAACTGCTCCTCCCGGCGACCGCCGATGATGACGGAGGTGACGCCCTTGCGGTCGATCAGCCAGGCAAGGGCGATCTGGGCTGGCGAGACGCCGCGCTCGCCTGATATCGCTACCAGCATGTCGACGATCTTCCACAGCCGTTCTTCGTCGCGGATCGGCGGCTCGTTCCAGCCGGCGAGCTGGCGGGTACCCTCCGGCGTCTGGTTGCGCCGGTGCTTGCCCGACAGCAGGCCGCCGGCAAGCGGGCTCCAGACGAGCACGCCGAGGCCCTGGTCGATGCTGATCGGCAGCAGTTCGTATTCGGCCTCGCGGGCTTCGAGCGTGTAGTGGATCTGCTGGCTGACGAAGCGGTGGCGGCGGTCGAGCGCGCTGATGCCGAGCGCCTTCATGATGTGCCAGCCGGAATAGTTGGAGCAGCCGATGTAGCGCACCTTGCCGTGGCGAACGAGCGTGTCGAGCGCCTCCATCGTTTCTTCGAGCGGCGTCTGGCCGTCCCATTCGTGCACTTGGTAGAGATCGATGACATCGGTCTTCAACCGCCTGAGGCTCGCTTCGCAGGCGGCAATCAGGTGGTGGCGGGAGAGGCCGCCGTCGTTCGGCCCGGCCCCATGTTGAAACGCGCCTTGGTGGCAACCAGCACGCCGTTCTTGCGCTTGCCGGCGAGGATGTCGCCGATAATTTCCTCCGAGCCGCCGGTGGAATAGATATCGGCGGTGTCGATCAGGTTGACGCCGGCATCGAGGCACATGTCGACATAGCGGCGCGCCTCGTCGAGACCGACATTGCCGACCTGCGCGAACTTGCCGCCGCCACCGATCGTCATCGTTCCCATGGTGATCGTCGAGATTTTCAGGCCGGAGCGGCCAAGCAGTCGGTATTCCATCTGGCTTTCCTCTTCCCTGTGGTGTCGGCCTTTGCTGTTGGGTGACAAATTAGGGGCGGAGCGAGGCGGAACAAGGTGACGGTGCGGATGAGGCGTCGGCTCCGCGTCGAACGGGAGAACGTCCGCGCGTGCGGCGCCGCAATGCTACTTATAATAGATGCATCGCTTGATCGGGCAATGCCTTGTATCATGGCGGGCGGAGAGGCGTTGGAAGGGCGGGCAATGAGCAATCACTATTGTCTCGGCCGGATCGATTTCGGCGTGGGCAGTTCGGCCTTCTGGTGCCTCGATACGCCCGGAACGCTGGTCGTTTTCCTGCACGGTTTTACCGGCGCCGCGGAGGCGACGTGGCACAATGCCAGTGCCTATATCCGGCGGGATGCGCTTTTTTCCTCTGCGGACGTTCTCTTCCTCGGTTATGACAGCGTGCGCAGCCGGGCGCGTGTGATCAGTCGCTGGGTGCTCGATCTGTTTCGCAAGCTGCTGGCCGAGCCGGCCGAATTTTCCAATCGCTACATCTATTACGGAGCGCAGCGGCAGCCCTTCATCTACGACCGGGTCGTCGTGGTGGCGCATTCGCTGGGTGGCGCGATCATGCGGCAGGTGGCGCTGGATCTCGCCCGCGCCAACGACGCCTATGCGGATCACATCCAGCTTCTGCTCTTTGCGCCTGCTCACAAGGGATCGAACGCGCTGCACAACGCGGGCGGGATGATGGTGGGGCACGGGATACTGGCGGCGCTGCGATGCGGCCTGCTCTACAAGGCACCGATCCTGGAAGACCTTCGGCCTAAATCGGACTTCATAAGGGATATCGAAGCCGGGACGTTGACGCGGCTGGCGCGGGGCCGACTGCGATGTCTGGTCGCGACCAAGATCACGATCGGCCAGTATGAAAATATCGTCGAACCCGGCGATTTTGCGCAGGATCCGCCGTTCTATACCGTTGATCGTCGCAACCACACGGATGTCTGCAAGAGCGATGCCGGCTATCGCCGGGTACTCGACGACATCGAGGAGTGCCTGCGGTGAGCGACGTGGCAAGCCCCCAACTGTCGCTGGAGAGCTTTGCCGGTTTCGAGCACAATTGCTTCGAGCGGCACGATCTGCGCCTCTACAACTTGCCCGTTGTCGGCAGCGGCTATCTTCTGGCGCGCTGGGCCGCATCCAGACAGGTGCGGCTTGCCTGGCTCGCCTATCTCCAGACGTCGATGCTGCGCTACGAATATCTGGCAAGCCGGGGCGAGATCGAACGGGGCGTGCCGGACGCCGGCATCGTGCGCCTGGCGGAGGCGGAAGCCGCGCGCGGCTCGCCGATGTCGCCTTCTACCGTCCGGCTGGCGCTCATCCTCGCCAGGCGCTCGATGCCCTATTTCAACCTTGACCATGAACTGAGTGAGCTTGGCCCGCTCGATGAAGCGGAATGGACCGAGCTGATCGACACGGCGTTCCGGATCGATATCTTCCTGTGCTCGCGGCCACGCTTTTCCGAGACGTTGCGCGCCTTGCCGCGCTATCCTGAGGCCGATCTCGGGGCCGACGGTTATCTCTTCCTCGTCAATTTTCTGTCGATCCTGGGTTTGCGCTCGGAGCTCAGCGCCGGTTCGCGGGGCTACCTGCAACGCAAGATCAACATCGTGCTGCACTCGCTCGGACTGAATGTCGATGCGCTTCGCGCCGATCTCTACCGGGTACAGGACGAGATCGGCCGCCGGGAAATACCGTCTTCGCGCGCGAGGCTTGAGCCGATCGATGTCAGCATCGCGCTGTTTGAAACCGAACTTCAGGCGGCCTGGGAGCTGGTGCGCACGCTCGAGGTTCTGCAGCCGGCGAAGGCGAGGGACAGCGGCCCGGAAGGCAGCGGGCAGGCCGAGCCGCAACCACAATTCTAGGGTGCGGCGTCCGACGGCGGGCGGCGGTTTCGAGGCCGTTTCAGGCCCCGGCAAGAAAGCGCGCGGGCATGAGATCCTTATAGGGAAACATGTGGAAATAGGGGCGCGCCTCGGCCAGCACGCGGGTCATCGAAGGGCGTTCGAGCAGCCGTTCGAAATAGGCGGAGAGATGCGGATAGGCGTCGGCAAAGGGCTCGACAATTCCGGCATAAAAGAGTGCGGGGGCCGCGGCGCAATCTGCAAGGCTGAAGGCGGCACCGCCGGCAAAGGCGTTGATTGCGAAATGCCGGTCGGCCATGCGATAGGCGACGCCGAGCGTAGCGCGGGCATCTGCGACACCGCGATGGTCGTTCTCGCCCTGGGCGCGCAGCGTGTCGGTGACGATCTTCTGCATCGGCACATGGATGTAGAGATCGAAGAAGCGATCCCAGAGCCGCGCCTGTAGCGCCGCGTCGCTATCCCTGGGGATCAGCGGCTGGCTGCCGGGGTAATGGCGATCGACATATTCGATGATGATGGACGTCTCCGGGATGGTGACATCGCGGGCGCTGTCGCGCAGCACCGGCATCTTGCCGACCGGCCAGAGCTCAGCGAAACGGGCCGCCTCCACGGGATCCAGAAGATCGACCAGGCTCGGCTCGAAGGGTGTATCGTTCTCATAGAGCGCGATCAGCACCTTGTGGCAGAATGAGGCGAGCGGATGCAGATAAAGCGTGAGCGACATGCGGACAATCTCCGATGCTGACGGTTCAGGCGGGCGTTGCGTCCGGTAACCCGGCGCAACGCTGATGGGTCGGATTTTACTGGGGAACTTATGGCAAAACTGATGCACTTATGCAATCAGTTTTTGGAGTGTTGCGAACGCCAAGTGGCGTGCTTTGAAGCACGGTTCGTGTTCCGTTTTTGCCCAAGGCCATTGAAAGCCCAAAAGATGCGCTAGACTTAATAGAAGGCAGGGCGTCGAAACGCACGGCGCTCCGCAACAGGGGAGGATCGCCGATGCGCTGCTTCACGGTAGTTGGGCCTTCGCAGACCGGAAAATCCACGCTGGTGGAAAAACTGGCTGCGCTGGGGGAAAGCTCCAGAAAGGCCACGTCACCTTATGGATTGAACATCACCGAATTCGAGATCGGCAAGGAAGCCTGGTGCGCGCTCGATGCGCCCGGCGGCACCGAGGCGCTCGCGCACGCGCAGCACGCGCTTCTGGCGAGCGACGCCTGCGTGCTCTGCGTCTCGCCGGCGCCGGAGGAGGCGGTGCTGGCAGCGCCCTATCTCAAGGTGATCGAAGCATCGGGCACGCCCTGCATCATCTTCGTCAACCGCATGGACGAGCCGCGCGGCCGGTTGCGGGATGTCATCGCCGCGCTGCAGGACTATTCCAGCCACATGCTGATCCTGCGGCAGGTGCCGATCCGCGAAGGCGACAGGATCGTCGGCAGCTGCGACCTGATCTCCGAGCGGGCCTGGCGCTATCGCGAGGGCCAGACCTCGGCGCTGATCGAGATCCCGGATACGACGCTGGAGCGCGAGAAGGAAGCGCGCACCGAATTGCTCGAACATCTCTCGGAATTCGACGACTGGCTGCTCGAAGAGCTGATCGAGGATCGCGAGCCCGGCAGCGACACGATCTATGCCATCTCCTCGCGGCTGCTCAGGGAAAACCGGATCATCCCTGTTCTCGTCGGCGCGGCGAGCCACAGCAACGGCATCCTGCGGCTGATGAAGGCGCTGAGGCACGAGGCGCCGCCGGTCGACACGCTGCGAAAAAGGCTCGGCGAGGCGAGCAAGGTTCCCGAAGCGAACCTCGCTGCCGTCAGCTTTCATGCCTATCACCGCCAGAATGTCGGCAAGACCGTGCTTGTCCGCGCGCTTTCAAACGGCATCAAACAGGGTGCGGCACTCGGCGGCGGCGGTGTCGGCTCGGTGCAGGACCCGGCGACCGGAAAACCGCTTGCCACAGGGACACCGGAGCCTGGCACGATCTTTGCAGCCGTCAAATCCGACCACCTGCCGGTGCCGGCGCTTCTGACCGGCACTGCCGCATCCGAGGCGCCTGACTGGACGGTGCCGCCGACGCCGATGCTGGAGCGCATCCTGGTGCCCGACAGCGAGCGCGACGAGACCAAGCTTTCCGGTACGCTTGCGAAGCTGGCGGAGACCGATCGCAGCCTCAAGGTGATGCAGGAGGAGGGCACAGGCGCGCAGCTGATCTGCGTGCAGGGGCCGGTGCATCTGCGCGATCTCTGCAAGACGCTGGCCGATGTCTTCCATGTCGGCGTCACCGATAGGCCGCCGAGCCCGACCTATCGCGAGACGGTGCTCAAACCCTCAGACGTGCACTACCGCCACCGCAAGCAGACGGGCGGGGCGGGGCAGTTTGCCGACGTCAAGCTCAGTGTTCACCCCAACCAGCGCGGCGGCGGCTTCAGCTTCAACGAGACGGTGAAGGGCGGCGCGGTGCCACGCAACTTCATCCCGGCGATCGAGGCGGGCGCACGCGAGGCGATGGAGAAGGGGCCGCTCGGCTTTCAGGTGATCGATGTCGGCGTGACGCTGACGGATGGCCAGCACCATCAGGTCGACAGCTCCGAATTCGCCTTCCGGGCTGCTGCCAAGATGGGCGTGCGCCAGGCGCTGTCGCAGGCCTCCGCCGTGCTGATGCAGCCGGTGGTGCGCGTCGAGATCCACATCCCGTCGATCTATTCCGGCAGCCTGGTGCCGGTTGTCTCGACCTTCAAGGGCCAGGTGCTCGGCTTCGACCGCGACGAGGCGGCCAAGGGCTGGGACGTTTTTCGCGCCCTGGTGCCGGGCTCGGCGCTCGACGAGCTGGCGCGGGCGTGCGTTCGGCAACGCAAGGGATCGGCTACTTCTCCAAGAACTTCGACCATTTCGAGGAGCTCTACGGCAAGGAGGCCGAGGCGGTGATCCATTCTCATGGGACGGCGCAGGCTGGGTAGGTCGCGCACGGACCAGGCTTTCGCTCCGGCATAGTCCTCGGCGGCCCATGCGGCGAGGCTCCGGGCCGCGCCAGGCAAACGGTTCGGCAAACTGGCCGGCTTGTCTCATTTTTCCCATCAAATTGGGTGTCCGGGCTGGAGACAGGCGGTTTTCCTCCTACTTCAAGTCGTTCAGGCCGGATTGGGCAACGAACAGTGAGAGGACGACACAATGGCCAAGAATACGATCTGCCTATGGTACGACAAGGACGCGGAGGAGGCGGCCCGCTTTTATGCCGCGACCTTTCCCGACAGCGCAGTAGGCGCTGTGATCCGTGCGCCTGGAGATTATCCGGATGGAAAACAGGGAGATGTGCTGGTCGTTGAATTCACGGTTGCGGGTGTTGCCTGTATCGGCCTGAACGGTGGCTCCACGTTCAAACACAGCGAAGCCTTCTCCTTTCAGATCGCAACCGACAGTCAGGAAGAAACCGACCGCTACTGGAACGCCATCGTCGGCAACGGTGGCAAGGAAAGCGAATGCGGCTGGTGCAAGGACAAATGGGGCCTGTCCTGGCAGATCACGCCGCGCGTGCTGACCGATGCGCTCGCCATAGGCGGTGCTGAGGCCAAGCGTGCATTCGACGCGATGATGACCATGAGGAAGATTGACGTGGCGGCGATCGAAGCGGCGCGCCGCGGCTGAGACCATCCCTTTCGCGGGCGACGCGCCTGGCGTGAAGCGCGCCGGGCGGCGCGAGCTGGTCAGATGGTTGCTCTGTCCTTCCATCCACCTTCAGAGGACCGCGCGAGCGCAACAGGCGCCTGCGGCCTCACCAGCCGCGGCAAATGGCGGCTCTGCGTAGACGCAGCCGGCTACCTCAACACAACG
Source organism: Ensifer sp. 1H6 (assembly GCF_001976035.1). Taxonomy (NCBI): domain Bacteria; kingdom Pseudomonadati; phylum Pseudomonadota; class Alphaproteobacteria; order Hyphomicrobiales; family Rhizobiaceae; genus Ensifer; species Ensifer sp. 1H6. The sequence continues at coordinate 44,469 of NZ_MOAI01000038.1, forward strand.
GCCTACAATCTGGCTTTCAGCCACGGCAGCCGAGGATGCCGGGTCGTGGCCATGGCGCGCAAGTCCTCCGCTGTCGGGCCGGAGGCGCGTTCTTTCCAAAAGAAGGCAGGACTAGGACGGACGCATTGGTGCCGCCGTTTTGGCAGGGCCAGGTCCAAACCGACGCCTGGCAAGAAGCTGCCAGCCACCACGCGCCAGCAGCAGGGGGCTTGCCGCGCGCAATCGTCTGGCGTAAATATCGCCCATCGCGAAAAGCGACTGCTTCCCTTGATCCGCTCAGTGGCGGAGTAAACAGGTGGACGAATTCACGTCCAGGCGGTCAAGCACACGCCATCCGTACGCCTGACGTATGGATCGGCCAGCGGTTCCCAGAACATCAAACGCCTGACCTCTGTCGGGCCTTATCGTGAGCTCATGGCGCCTGGCGGCGTCCGCATGCTTGCGTCCATCGGAACCTGTCATGACCAGACCCCTCATCGTCATCTTTACTGCCATTGTCCTCGATGCCATCGGCATCGGCCTCATCTTTCCAATCCTGCCCTCGCTGCTCAAGGAGGTGACCCACGCCGACAACGTCGCCCCCTATATCGGCATCATGACCGCACTTTACGCGGTGATGCAGTTCATCTTTGCGCCGGTGCTCGGCGCGCTCAGCGATCGGCTGGGCCGTCGGCCGGTGCTCTTGATTTCGCTTGGCGGTGCCGCCATCAACTACCTGTTCCTGGCTTTTGCACCCAATCTCTGGATGCTCTTCATCGGCCGCGCGATCGCCGGCCTGACGAGCGCCAACATGTCGGTGGCATCAGCCTACATCACCGACATCTCGCCGGAGGATAAGCGCGCCCGGCGCTTCGGCCTGTTCAACGCCATGTTCGGTATCGGCTTCATCATCGGCCCAGTGCTTGGCGGCGTTTTGGGCGACACTTGGCTGCGGCTGCCATTCATCGCGGCGGCCGTGCTGAACGGCTTCAATCTGCTGCTGGCGTTCTTCATCCTGCCGGAGTCGCGCGCGCCGAGCCGGGAGAAGATCGATCTTGCAGCGCTGAACCCGCTTCGGCCGCTGCGCTGGGTGTTTTCTGTGAAGAGCCTGCTTTCCCGTCATCCTCACCTTCTTCATCTTCAGCGCCACCGGCGACGCTTATGGCACCTGCTGGGCGCTCTGGGGCAGCGACACCTTTCAATGGAACGGGCTCTGGATCGGCCTTTCACTCGGCGCCTTTGGCGTCTGCCAGGCCCTTGCCCAGGCCTTCCTTCCCGGTCCGGTCGTGAAACTGCTCGGCGAGCGCGCCACCATCCTGACGGGCATCGCTGGCGTTTGTCTTGCGCTTGTTGTCATGGCGTTTGCGACAGAGGGTTGGATGATCTTCGCGATCATGGCGGTTTTCGCGCTTGGCGGCATTGGCACGCCGGCGCTGCAATCCCTGGCGACCCGGCAGGTCGACGAGGACCAGCAGGGCCAGTTCCAGGGCGTGCTGACGTCGGCCGTCAGCCTCGCCTCGATCGTGGCGCCGCTGGCGTTCTCAAGCTTCTATTTCGTCGTCCGGGAGCAATGGCCCGGTGCAATCTGGCTTACGGTCGTCGTCATCTATGCGATCGCCGTGCCCCTGGTTCTCGGTCTGCGGTATGGGCATTCGCTGCCTGACGCCGGCCCAGCGACGTCGTCATCCCGAGGGTGAGATCGCGTCGGCTGCATAGTGGTCGCGGAGCGGTACGGTTGCCCCGTCACGGCCACTCCGCGCCTTAGCCAGCGGAGCCGGCCGGGGCAATCTCGGCATAGCGGCGTTGGCGCTCGTCGATTTCCTGCAGCAGCCAGCCGAGAAAGCTCTTGGTCACCGGTTTGGTACGGAACAGCTCTTCCTGGCAGACGAACTGGTAGGTCTCTGCCGGTTCGTAATAGTGGTCGTGCACCAGGCAGATCTGTCCGGTTCTGAGCTCATATTCGACCATAGTGCGGTCGACGAGGGCGACGCCCTGTCCTTCCTTGACCGCCTCGAGGATGATGTGCTGGTCGTCGAAGATCAGGTCCTGGCGGCTGGGCGAAAGCCGGAGGCCGGAGGAGGCGATCCAGCTCTGCCATTCCTGAAGGCCGCGATAGTGCAGGCGGTTGCCCGAGAGAAGATCGTGCTTGTCGGCCTGCCCCTCCCAAGTGGCTTTGCCGCAGACCGGCACCAGGCGCTCGCGCAAGAGCCGCTGCGAAAACCGGGCGGGTGGCGGGTGCAGGCAATAGTCGATGATGACGTCGGCGGTGCCGGAGGCGGGCGTGTTGGTTTCGAGGTGGGAGAGGTGGATCTGCAGGCCGGGATTTTCGGCCAGAAACTCAGAGATGCGTGGCGCAATCAGCTTCATCGAAAAGAACGGCCCGACCTTGACCCGCAGGATCTTCTGGGTGTTGCGCGGGCGGATATGCTGGACGACGCCTTCGAGATCGTCGAAGGCGCGGTTGCAGGAGGCAAAGAGCAGGGCACCCTCGGGCGTCAGTTCGACGCCGTGCTGCTTCCGGACGAACACGCTGAGGCCGAGATTGTCTTCGAGAATTCGGATCTGGTGGCTGATGGCGCCCTGGCCGATGCAGAGCTCGTTTGCCGCCGCCGTGAGGCTGCCATTGCGCGCCGCCGCTTCGAAGGCGCGCAGGGATTTCAGGCTCGGCAGATCGCGCATGGGTTTCTCCGGAAGGCGGTTCAATCGCTCAAGTATATATGAATTTTTTGGATGGCTGGGATTATTTCTTTGACATTGCGAAGCGCTGCCGCATCCCCCATTGTCGATGAATAATAAAGCGAAAATGCAACAACGATCGGCAGCAAGTTTACGGAATAACAAGCGAAATCCGCATTGGGTGTAACCCGGTGTGCGGCTTTGCGAGCGATATTCCGGGAGGCGCCGAGAAGAACAATAAAGGGAACGAGATGCAAAAGAAGTTCATGAGTGCGGCAGCGATGTTCTTCGCCTGTGCGATGGCTGGCACCAGCCTTGCGGCGGACAAGCTGGCGATCGGCACGGAAGGCGATTATGCGCCCTTCAACTATGTGACGGCGAGCGGCGAGATCAAAGGGTTCGACTACGATATCGGCCAGGCGGTCTGCGCCGAGATCAAGATGGAATGCGTGTGGAGCACCAACGAGTGGTCCGGCATCATTCCCGCCCTTCAGGCAAAGAAGTTCGACGTGATGATCGCCTCGATGGCGATCAACGAGGACCGCAAGAAGGAAGTCGACTTCACCAAGCCCTACTACTTCAACGCCATGCGCTTCATCACCCGCAAGGACCTGGGCTTGGCGCAAGTTTCACCGGAGGCGCTGAAGGGCAAGGTGATCGGCACGCAGTCCGGCTCGGTGGCGGTCGAGGCGCTGCAGGAGTTCTTTCCCGACAGCGAGATAAAACTCTATCCAACGCTCAGCGAAGTGTTTCTCGACATGGCCAACGGCCGCCTCGACCTGATCCTCGAAGGGCAGATGGCGCTGACCGACTGGCTGGCCAAGGACGACAGCGGCTGCTGCGATTTCGTCGGCGACAGCTTCATTCTCGACACCGCCCAGGGCAACGCCATGGCGGTGCGCAAGGGCAACGAGGCGCTGCTTTCCAAGCTCAATTCCGGGCTGGAGGCGATCATGGCGAACGGCACCTACGAGAAGATCCGCAAACAGTATTTCGACTTCGACATCATGGCGCGGCCGAAGAGCACGACCGAATATTTCCGGTGAGGCGAGGGGCTAGAGCAGGATCGTTATTGGCTCATCGAAGCCCCTCATCCGGCCTGCCGGCCACCTTCTCCCCGCATGCGGGAGGAAGGGACATTGCGGCACCCGCTCGCAACCCCAACAGCCGCCAGCCCTCTCAGCTTTCTCTTCTGTCACGACAAGGTGACGGCGTCGCTGCCGCGCCCGCAACGTTCGCAACAGTGAATGAGTGCGCAAGGTGATGCGCGCGTGGCGGCCTCGTTCCCTCTCCCCGCCTGCGGGGAGAGGGTCAGGGTGTGTTGCACGCCTCTCACAAGGAATTCGCGTGTTGTGCGTTGCGCTCAGCGCAGGGCGCGGCAAGCGGTGGGCGCGGCGCCGGGGTGTTCGCGCTTCCCCGGCGCCCGTTTCCTCGATTTTCTCCCAGTCCCAACATGAAAGTGCATGCGATGAGCTTCAAGGTCGCCGTTCTCGAGTTCAACCAGGAAACCAACACGTTCTCGAAGCTGAAGACCGGCTTTAAAGATTTTCAGATGTGCCACTACTTCAAGGGCGCGGCGATCGAGGACAATTGCCGCGGCACCAATTCGGAAATCGGCGGCTTCATCGACTGTTGCGATCGTTATGGCTGGGAGTCGGTCTATACGGTGGCGGCGCGGGCGGAGCCCGGCGGAAGGGTCGACGAGGAAACGCGGCTGCGCTTCGTCGAAGATGTGACGGCGGCGCTCAACGGCGAAAAACTCGACGGCGTCTTCATCGTCTTTCACGGCGCCATGTGCACCGAAACGGCCGACGATGCGCAGATCCAGTTGTTAGAGACGGTCAGAGGCATCGTCGGGTCCGATCTGCCCATCGCTGCCACCTTCGACCTTCATGCCAATTCCGCGCCTGACATGGCCGCGCTGCTGGACATTGCCGTGTCGTTCCGCACCTATCCGCATGTCGACATGGCCGAGTGCGGCCACAAGGCCGGCGCGCTGCTGGAGGCGGCGATGCGCAGGGAGATCACGCCCGCCATCGCCATCCGCCAGCCGCCGATGATCAATGGCTGCAACGACGGCCGCACGACCCATGCCTGCGCCATGACCGAACTCCTGGAGATCGCCGATGCCATCGCTGAGGAGAATGGGATCCTTGCGACCTCCATCAATGCCGGCTTCTACGACGCCGACATCCACAACACCGGACCTTCTGCCGTGATCTGCTACGACAAGGCGCGGGTTGCCGACGCCGATGCCATTGCGCACGCCGAGCGGCTCTGCGACGAGATCTGGCGGCGGCGCGAGCATCAGGACCAGCAATTGCCGCTTGCCGCGCTGCCGGGCGCCATCGCGAAACATTTCGCGGCCAAGCGCGAGCCCGGGCCGCTGGTGATCGCCGATTTCTCCGACAATCCCGGCTGCGGCGCCTACAGCGATTCCACCTGCCTGCTCACAGGCCTGCTGCAGGCGGGTGTCGAAAACGCAGCCTTCGGGGCGATGTGCGACCCAGCTGTGGTGGCCGAACTGATCGAAGCCGGCCTCGGCGCCGAGCGGGAGGTGACGCTCGGCTGCAAGATCGACCCTGCGGTCGGCGGCGGGCCGATCCGGGTGAGGGGCACGGTGCAGGCGATCTCCGATGGCCGGATCATCTTCGAAGGGCCGATGTTCCAGGGCCTGCCGGCGTCGCTCGGCCCAAGCGTGCGCTTCCATGTCTCAGGCATCGACATCCTGATTTCGAGCGAGCGGCAGCAGCTGCTCGACCAGAACCTGTTTCGCGCCGTCGGCATCGAGCCCGCCCGCTACGACATCGTCGTCGTCAAGTCGCAGCAACATTTCCGCGCCGCCTTCGGCCCGATCGCGTCTGATATCATCGAGGTCGACGCCGATGGTCTGAGCACCGCCAATATCGGGGCACGGGCATTCAAACGCGTGCGCCGGCCGATCTATCCGCTGGATAGGGAGGCAGAGATTGTGGCGGCGCGCTAGACCGGGGCGAGTATTGTGATGGCGAGCAGGATGAAAAAGGCGACCATGGTGCCGACAACGAAAAGCGCCATTGTTCGCAGAAGCTCCGGCATCCCGTCAGACGCACCAGCTCCGTCTGCCGACAGGGAGGCGGGTTTCTCGGTAACATCGTGCCAACCGAGCCGTTCGAGCTGACGGCTTATCCTCTCGTGCTCGGCCGCATAGCCCCGGTAACACAGCCAGCCCGGACTGGTGAAATCATAGAATGTCTCGCCGAGGCCGCGAATTTTTGCAAGCAGCCTGGCCGCGCCTTTCCGCGTATATGAGCAGCTCTCATCGTCGGGAGAACGCGCCCAATGTCGTTCAACGAGCAAGCCGTAAAGCGCGTTGCACCCTTCCATTGTCAGGGCGAGGTTTCGGATCTCGGAACTTTGGCAGAGATCGTAATCGAGGCGTTCGTTGCGGCCTTGCAACATGTACTCCGGCAACGATTGATCGTCCTCAAACACGACATCGTCGGGGCCTATCGTCAGCGTGCCCCAACGCCAGTGGACCGGGATTGCCACGGCGGCGCTGGACCAGGCGCGATTATGATCGTTGAGCGGTCGCCGCCAATGAGGGCCTTGGGGCGCAAGGCGCACCCGACCGCGCGTACCATCCGGCAGCCGGACATTGTCGGCGGCGAACAGCCCGTAGTGCCCATAATGCAGAACGGCAACCCCGTGCCGCCGCCCGAAGTCCCTCCATCGCAGTGGTGTCCCGGTCACATCCACAGGCAGCAAATACCCTTCCGGATACACGTCATCTTCGAATGGCCACATGGCTATCGGCACCTCGGCAACCGGCCACTCCTGCGGCAGAAGATCCCACCGGTAACGAGAGCGAGCGCGTTCGTCCATTTAGCAACCAGGGCGTTAGTATTTTGATAAAAGGGGGCGGACAGCGAGCGGTGGCTTGCGACAATTTCAGCCTCGCCTCCTTCCTGCATCGAGCGGAAAAGTCATTGAGTTCGGCTGGAAGGGAGGGCAGCGCCGAGGCCTCGCTCAGCAAGCGCATTGATCTCGCCGCGTGATCCCGTCACCTTCGCTGCACGACGATCGCCAGCCGCGAATCGCCATCATCCCCCAGTCGGCACCCTCGCTCGCACCGCCCACAGTGAACGGTGACGACATTGCATCTGAACCGTGTTATCGTTTCAGCCCAATATAGACGGGGAAAACATGCCGCGCCCACTGTCCATTGGCGCATTTTCCCTGACGCCAAATTGGGTGCGTCCAGAGCGATGACTGGGTCGACTGCCGACGTGTCGATACCGAGATTGGTCAACTCTGGCGACGTGGATTGGTCGAATTCGATCTGCGCAAAACCGGCTACATCAATCGATTCTCGCCTCCCAAGACGACGCGACGATGAAGGCGGAGATCATGAAGCTTCTTGAAGAGGGCTAAAGCGCGTAGCAATCTCTAGGATTCGCTTGCCGCGCTCTAAGTTCTTGTTTTTACGCATGTCGTTATCGCAAAACCGCGGCGCACTTTTGCGCGACATGCGTTAGGCGCCGCCGCCGCTAACCAGAGATGAAGGCCATGACGGGGTTCGAGCATACCGCGTTAACCCGGTTGAGCCAGTTCTTCAGCCCGGCCGCTGCCGCGCATCCTGGCCTCTCCGGCTTTAGCCTCTTGAGCGAGGCGCGACATGCCTTCATCACGCGTCTGGCGCTGGCCGACCTGGCCGAGAAACATCTCGACATGCAGTATTATGTGTGGGACGGCGATACAACCGGCCGGATCATCGTCGACCGGGTGATGCGGGCGGCCGATCGCGGGGTCAGGGTGCGGCTCCTGGTCGACGATCCCTATTACAAGGCCAGTGATCAGGTCAAAGCTGCCCTCGACGCCCACCCCAACGTCGAAATCCGTCTGTTCAACCCGACCAAGAACCGGAGGTGGTCCAGGCTAGACTTCCTTGTCGACTTCCGCCGGGTCAACCGCCGCATGCACAACAAGCTGATGGTGGCCGACAATTCGGCGGCGATCGTTGGCGGCCGCAATATCGGCGACGACTACTATGGCGTGAACACCGTCGCCAATTTTCGCGATCTGGATGTGCTGGCGGTCGGGCCCGTTGTGGACGATCTGTCGGGGGTGTTCGACCGATACTGGAACAGCGCCTCGACGAGGCCGATCGCGACCATCGTCAAGCGCACCTATGGCGCCGCCGATCTCGACGCCATTCTGACCCGCTTGCGCCAGGAGATTGCCGCCGCCGAATACCCCTATCCGATCGACCAGGATCTCGGCGAGCTGGCGACCCGGAGCGCCGAGCTGCGCGACGGTCTCGTGTGGGCGCCAGGGCGGATCATCGCCGACGACCCGGAAGCAATCGCCAGCGGCAAGGCGGCCGACGACGTTACCGCCTTCATTCGCGGGCGGGTCACCGAGTTGAAGGAGGAACTGCTCGTCGAGGCGCCCTATTTCGCCTTGCCCGCCGGGGCGCAGGCGATCGTCAAGGCGCTGCACGAGCGCCATGTTCGGGTGCGCGTGCTGACCAACTCGCTCGCTTCGAACAACCAGATCGCCGCGCATTCGGTCTATGCCAAGACCCGCAGGCGCCTTCTCGAGAACGGCCTGGAGCTCTACGAACTGCGCGCGGACACCGACGCATTCCGGTCAGGCTGGTCGCACCATTCCGGGCGGTCGCGGGCGCCTTGCACACCAAGGCCATGGTCTTCGACAACAAGGCCGTGTTCATCGGCAGTTTCAACCTCGACCCGCGATCCGCGGTAATCAACACGGAAGCCGGCCTGTATATCGAGAGTTCGGAGCTTGCCTCGAGGCTGACGGCCTATATGGCGACCGGCGTCGCGCCCGCCAACAGCTACCACGTCTTCCTTGATCCTAATGGCGCGATCGTCTGGAAGACGGTGCGGGACGGCGAGATCGTCAGCTACGGCGACGAGCCCGAAACGGGATTCCGCCGGCGGCTCATCGCCGACCTCGTGAAACTCCTGCCGATCGACTCGCAAGTTTGACGCCGATCGCTTTGCGACCGGCGTGCAGCCTGACGTCCCGGCATTGCTGGGCCGTAAACGGCGCGACGACGTGAGCGCGCGCTGAAGCATGGAAGAATCTCCGCAGACGCGCCTCTTAGAGCAGTTGCGTGCCTGTTGGCGCGACGACGGTCCCCGTAAGTACCCATTGGTATCCGCTCACACAGTTGCCAATCGCGCCTCATGCGTCGCCGCCGCTATTTCAGCATGACGACGGCTTCGACCTCGAAGAGCATGGGGTCGATGGCAAGCTTGGGGACGGGGATCAGCGTCTGCGCCGGCAGGGACGCGCCGAACATTTCCTTGACGTTTTTGGTCAGGACCTCGAGCTTGGACATGTCGTGATCGACCACGAAGACCGTGAGTTTGGCGACCTGATCCGGTTTGGCGCCGAGCGCATCGAGGGCGGTGCGCAGATTTGCGTAGGCCTGCCTGACCTGGACGGCAAAGTCGGGCGACAGGGCGCCGGTGCTGTCCTGGCCGCCCTGTCCGGAGATGTAGGCAACCCGGCCTTCACGGGGCACGATCACCGCCGTGCTGTAGCCGTTCGGCGTCGGGTCGTAGAGGTTTTGCGGATTGACGATGGTCAGCTTGAGATCATTCTCATTCGCTGTCGTCGCAGTGGGAACTGCCATGCTCATGATGATTAGCCCTCCGATAAGCAGATGCTTGCTGTCGCGTGACATGATTTTCTCTTGGCTCCGAGAGGACCGTGAGCAACCGACGCTCACGGCCTGCAGGATTGAACTTGAACGCATTGCCGATGCGATTGACTCGTACGTTGTACGATTAAATTGCATCGTACAACGTACGCGTCAATTGGTCAGGATCGACATTCGGCGGATTGTCGGCTTAAAACGACGCTCTGATCAGCAAGGAAAAACGATGGCAGCCAAACGCAGCGGCACTCAGAGCAAACGGCCTCAGCGGAAGGCTGCGTCACTCCAGCCTGTGCAGGAGCCACGCAGTGAAGCGCCGCTCTCCCTGGAACGGATCGTGGCGACCGCCGTAGACCTGCTTGATGCCGAAGGGGTCGACGGATTGAAGATGCGTCGGCTGGCCGATCGCCTCGGCGCCGGCGCGATGAGCCTCTATTGGCATGTCGGCAACAAGGACGAGGTCTTTGATCTGGCGCTCGACGCGGTGCTCGAATATCGCGGGCCGTCGCATAGGGTCGAGGCTCAAGACTGGCGCGGGGACGTCGTTCATATGCTCGAAGACTGGCGCGCCGTCATGCTGCGCCATCCCTGGTCGGCATCGCTATTGCCGCGCCGGGCGCTCGGCCCGAACATGCTCAATCGCCTGGAACTCCTGAGCAGGACCCTGTCGGGAGCCGGTGTTTCGGACGCGGACTTGAACGTCGCGATATGGTCGCTCTGGAACTATGTGATGGGCGCTACCATCACTCGGGCGAGCTTCGACCTCTCGGACGAGGACAGGGCCGCCGGGCAGCAGCGCCTTGCAGGTCTCAGCGAACACTACCCGACGATTGAACGCTCTCGTCTGCTATTGGATAACGACTGGGACGGTGCTTTCAGGAAAGGCCTCGACTTCCTGCTCGATGGCCTCGGCCCGAGACGATGAGCGCGCGACGACACGGTTTCCCGCAACACCGCTGCACGCTTTTGCGCGACATGCATTGATACACGTCGCGATCTTTCAGATTCGCCTTCTGCGCTTTAAGCCCTTGTTTTTACGCATTTCCTGACGGGAAATCGTTTCGCCCTTCCTGGGAGCCGCTAACGGGCCACGGGACAATGGCGGCGTGGGTGACCGAGGCGCGGCAACAGGAACCATACCGGTTGCGCTCAACCGGTAATTCCGATCGTCCTGCGCAGGCCGAAGAAGCGACACGGAGTTGGTCGAGATTTTTTCGGCTTGGCGAATGCGAATTGTCGGAACCGATTGATCTCGCCCGTCCTTGGGTCGGACCAGCGTGAGGAAGAAGCAATGAGAGAGTTGATCCTGAAGATGTCCGTGTCGCTCGATGGCTTTGTCGGCGGGCCCGAGGGCGAAATCGAATGGGTGTTCAGCGGCGATCAAGAGGCCATTGCCTGGTCGGTGGAGACGGTGGGGAACGCCAGCCTACACATCATGGGCAGCCGCACCTTTAAGGACATGGCGGCATTTTGGCCGACCTCCACACAGGTATTCGCGCCGCCGATGAACCGGATTCCGAAGGCCGTCTTCTCAAAACAAGGGCCGGCGGTCCTGAAAGCGGCTGAAGCGACCAGGGCGCTCGAAGATGCCCGGACCGACGCGGGAAGCACGCATTCGGGGAAGCTGCAGCCCGGCGCGGACAGTTGGAGTGAGGCCTATGTGGCGAGCGGCGATCTGGCCGACGAGATCCCCAGGTTGAAGTCCCGGGACGGCAAGCCGATCCTCGCCCACGGCGGCGCCGCCTTCGCGCGCAGTCTCATCGCGGAAGGTCTGGTCGATCAATACGCCCTGCTGGTGCATCCGGTGGTGCTCGGCAGGGGTTTGCCGATCTTCTCTGACGTCGCCCCGCCAAAGCGCCTCAAGCTGATCAGCTCAACAGCGTTTCCGGGGGGCTCGGTGGCGCAGATTTATCGGCCGGCGTGACCACGTCCGAGCATGCGATCCACAACTCCTACTGCATGTTTTTATCCTTAGATCCTATTCGATTTAAGGACAAAAACATGCAGCAATTCAAAGTGCTACAGCGACCTAAGACGCGCGGCGCTGTAGAACGTTTCCGATTTAGACGAAAACGCTCTATCTCTCTGTTTTTTAGCATTTCCTGACGGAAAGCCGCTTCGCGCTTTTCCTGGAAATGCTCTTAGTGCAGATGCCCCAGCTTGTCGGGATTGCGCACGATGTAGATCGCCACGACCTTACCGTCCTCGATCTCTAGTGCTGTCGACTGCAGTTCGCCGTCGGCTTCGCGAGTGACGAAGCCGGGCAGGCCGTTGATGAAGCCGGAGCGCACGAGCGTCGAGATCTGCGTGCGGAAGGCGACCGCCAGTTTTTCGTGCACGCCGAGAACCGCCTCGAAGCCGAGGATGGGGCGCATCGCTGCGGGGCGCTTGCCGCCGCCGTCGGCGTGGATGCTGACATCGGAGGCGAGCATGGCGCCGAGCGTCTTCAGGTCGCCGCTGCGCGAGGCGGTGAAGAAGGCTTCGGCAAGTTCGACGCCGCGCGCCTGCTCGACATGGAAGCGGGGGCCGCGCCTCGCGGACATGGGTGCGGGCGCGGGCGGCGAGCTGGCGGCAGGCGGCCGGGTCG
>NZ_MOAI01000039.1:0-52420 GCF_001976035.1 Ensifer sp. 1H6
GCTTGTGCTCTTCCTGCGTGCCGCAGATAAAGCGCACCGAGGCCATGCCGTAGCCGTAACGGTCGAGCGCCTTTTTGCCGGCCTCAGTCAGTTCCGCATTGTCGGCCAGGCCGAGATAGTTGTTGGCACAGAAGTTCAGCACCCGCTCGCCCGAGGCAACCTCGATCTCGCCCGCCTGTTTCGAGACGATCACCCGCTCCGACTTGTAGAGACCGGATGATTTCAAGCCGTCGAGTTCTGAGCGGAGGTGGGAAAGAAAAGCATTGGTCATGGCGGTGTAAAGCCTCACTCTTGCCGGCGACACACTTCCGTGTCGCAGCACTGGGAAATCCGTATTGAACAACGAGGACCGGGCTGTTGCCCGATCGTTTGCCACAATCGCCCGGCCTTCACGCACGATCGGCGGGCTGGCTGCCGCGAGCGCGTGAAAGCGGGCAATCAGGACTGAAGTCAGGCCGCCGCGGCAAACCCGTTGCGGCACAGCTCCTTGAGCTCGTCCAGCGACATCGCGTCGAGATCAAGGGCCGTCAGAAGGTCGTTCTCCGCGGTGAAATCACGGCCATACATCGCCGAGAAAATTCGGATGCCCGCCTCGTGCAGTTCCGCGGGATGGCCTGCGAGACGTCCGATCTTCGCCGTCATGACCAGACCGAAGGGCACGTCTTCCGTCACGTAGCGGCTATCGGCGGTGGTCGGGCCGCTGCCGCCATTGCCGGCTTCGTGCATCTCCTGATTCATCTGGGAGATGGAGCTCATCGGCACGTGGAATGACAGATGAAAGTGCTGAAAGATATTGCGCACCTCAAGTCCGAGCTTGCTGGCGATGGCGATGCGCTCCCGGTCGAGATCCTCAAGAAGCCGTCCGACGTTCGGCGTCACGTTCTGGCCCTGGCTCCAGCTTTCGCCGCGCTCCATGCGGGTCATGTTGCCGAGCGCGATGCCCATATGGTTCTGCGGATTGAGGTTCGAAAGCGCGATCGCCATCAGGCTGCCGCGGTCGAGGAAACGGTCGCCGAACAAGGACTGGCAGATCGAGAGCCCCTTGGCGCTCTCGGACGCCGGCACCGTCGCGAGATCGACCTGCTTGCGGATCGTGTTCACATTGACCGAGGTCGGGCTCAACTGCCTGCCCGACACAGCTGTCGTGCCCCAAGCAACGATCGGAACGACGACGCCGCGTACGGCCAGCAGGCGGGACAGGTACAGCGCGCCAAACGAGGCGTGCGAACTGAAGATGACGATCTGTCCCGGGGTAATGTGCGGTGCAATCGCATCAAGGACAGTCTTGTGACCATAGGCCGGCAGCGCGATGACGAGCGCCTCGGCACCGGCAACGAGATCTTCGGCACTTGTTGCAACGGCCGGATGGAAGGTGTCCTTGATCGCGCCTTCCGCAACCAGCGCCTGGCCGCTGGCCAAGGCACGCGTCCGTTCACCGGATGGCGACCACAAGGTCACCTCGTGGCCCTGCTGCTCAACAAGCGCCGCCGTTCCAAAAGCGATCGAACCCGCCCCGACTATTCCTACCCGCATTATCATTCCCTTTTCTGCTCATGAATTCGGCCCGCTGGCCGATCATTATTTCGGACGTATCGACGTTCTCGGCGTGTTCGGCCCGACATCGCCGGACGCAACCACCAGGAATGCCCCCGCCCCGACAGGACCGACGCTTGTCAGCGAATGGGGGACGTCGGCGGCATAGCGCGCCGTTTCTCCGGCCCGAACGATCATGGTGTTGCCTGCGCTGCGCACCACGATCTCACCCTTGGTGCAGTGCAGATGCTCAACGGTGCCTGCCCCATGCGGGTCGCTCACCAGTTCCCCTTCAGCCTCAAAACTCAGCAGATACCATTCGATCAGCGACACCATGCTGGCCGGGGACAGGATCTGCAGCGTGCAACTGCCGTCCGCACTGCGGATGGTCGGCGTCAGGTTTCCCGGCTGGAGGTCGATGATGGAACCGCCGCGCTCTTCGCTTGCGCCGCTGACCAGACTGTTGAGGTCGATCTTGAGCGCACGCGTCAGATGCCACAGCGTTCCGTAGGTCGGGTTGGCATTGCCGCGCTCAATCTCTGACAGCATGGAGCGCGATACGCCGGACATTGCAGCCAGTTCGGCGAGTGTCAGATTCAACTCTTTTCGATATGCCTGCAAGCGCGGCCCGATTTCGGGCGGGTTGACCAACACCATGGCTTGTCCCTCTTTGCCAATCGAGTGAGTGTCTCCTCCTGTCATTCCCTGATCGGTTCGCCGAGCGTATGCATAAGCCGGTTGGCCCAGCCGAACAGAGACGTGGACAGGATGAGATCGAGGATTTCCTCCTTACCTAAACCGGCCTCCACCAGCGCCGCCATATCATCGGCGCTTGCTTCGGACGGGCATTTCGAAAGCTTGACCGCAAACTTCAAGATCGCCTTCAACCGCGGCTCGATCTCGGCATCGACGCCATCGGCAAAAATGGACGCAATCACATCGGTGCTTTTGGTCAACTGGTTGTAGCGACTGGCATGAACGGCCGCACAGTAGACGCAACGGTTGACGATGGAAGCACCGACGGCGCCGATCTCGCGCTCGGCGCGTGACAGGCCGCCACTATTATACATGACACCGTTGAAGAGCGGGCTTCTGTGCGTCAGCGTTTCGACATCATGCGCCAGCACCAGCACATAGTCTGAGACCTTGGTGTTGGATGGCGTGACCTTGAGCGCTTCGAGCTGCTCGGCGCTCGCGTCCGCCAGCCTGAGCGGGGTCACATAAGGCCTCCAGACCGGGATATCGGTGGTCAAGTCGTGCACGATCTCGCTCATGCCAGCCCCCTCATCAACTCCAGGCCGACGGCAACCCTGATCTGGTAGCTGACGAAGGCGACGAGTTCTGAAAGCCGCACGATGTCGTCATCGGCAAGACCCGCTTCCTGCAACAATTCGATGTCGTGGCGGGTTGCCTGCTTCGGCGCATGCGCCACCAGGTCGACGTGGCGGATCAGCGCCTTGGCACGGATATCGCTGCCACCATCGAACCAGATATCGGCCATCCGGGCAGCGGCGTCGGGCGCACCGGCTTTTTCCAGCAAAGCCTCGAAATGATCCTCGAAAGCTTTATGGTCATTGATCTTTGCAATGCGCCAGGCAAGTGCTGCGCGCTCTGCATGCGACAGGCCACCGGGATTTTCCGGCGTCAGCGCACTGTCATGTGTCTTCTGGGTCAGCGCCATGATGTCCGCGCGCGCCGATATCACGCCGGCCATCGCGCTGCCGGGCTCGATGCCGACGATCGCGGCAATCACGTCCTCGTTTTCAGCCATGTGATCCTCCTATGCCTGCTTGCGATCGTTGACCGCTACGCTGTCCGGCAAGGGCGATGCCGTCCATTCGTCGCCGCGCAATTCGGGCGTGTCGTAGTCAAGCAAACGCTGCCAATATTGGTCGAAATTCTCTGAGTAGAGCTTGGCGGCGATCTCCCGCACCAGCCACGACGCGCCTTCGCTGATGCCCGGAATGTCGCCACTCACCTTGCCGAGGCTGGCGGCAGCGCCCGAGTTGAAGCTGTGGATGTTGGCAAGCCACGGCGCCTGGCCTGGTTCGCGCTCGAGGAAACTGAAATCGTCGGCGAGATAGGGGAACCGGCCGAGTTGGTCATTCTCCTCGCTCTCATGCGGCGTGAATCGGTCCTGCCACAAAAGGATCTTGTCGGCGTAGCCGTCGAGTTCCTTGCGCGCCAGCGGATCGACCCCAAAGCCGGTGCCGAGGATAAGGAAATCCGCGCGGACCGACTTGCCTTGCGACGTCTCGATGACGATTTCGTCGCCGTCGAGTTCGACACTTTCGACGGCGGCGTCAAAATGGAAATAGGCGTTGGGATGGCGGCTGACGCGCATCGTCGACCCACGCGGCGCCGGCGTCTGGGTGCGCAGCGAGTAGTTCATGATCTGCCACCGCCTGGCGTCACCCAGCTGCGGGAACGCAGCGGTGAAGCCGAACGAGCCGATACCCATCAGTTTGTTGATGCAGGGCATTTCCTTGCGTCGGATGAGATGGCGGACTTCGGCAGCCCCCGCTTCCAGCGCCTCGGCGGCGTTGTCGACCGCCGATGCGCCGACCCCGACAACCACGACCCGCTTGCCGCTGAGGGCAGCAAAGTCGATCTCGTGGGAGGAATGCGCCCAGTATTTCTCCGGCAGATCGCCCACGAAGTCGGGAATGCTGGGATGCCCCATGCCGTCGCGGCCGGTTGCCATCACCACCTTCCGGGTAAGCACCGACGTTTCCCGCGCGCCCTTGCCTGTTATCGTCAACCGCATGAAAGCGCCCTCGGGCTGGATCGCCTTGACCTCGACGCCGTTTTCGACCGGCAGATCGAGCACCTTGCGGTACCAGCGCAGATACTCCATCCACATCGGGCGGGGGATCTTGTCGAGCTTGGCCCATGCGTCATTGCCGAACTGGGCAACGTGCCAGGCGCGGAAGGTGAGCGAGGCCATGCCATAGGCCGGGCCGGTCAGTTGCTTGGGCGAACGCAGAGTCTCCATGCGCGCATAGGTCAGCCATGGCCCTTCGAGGCCCTCTTCGCTGCGATCGAAGATGCGGATATTCTGAATGCCGGCGCCGATCAGAGCGAAACTGGCGACCAGGCCGCACATGCCGCCACCGATGACGACGACGTCATGGACCTGTTCATCAGAGGCGGTGGGCACAACCCAGTTTGCCGGCGGATAGCACAGGCAGGCAAGATCGTCGCGGACACGCTGTTCCAGCTCCAGCAGGCTCGTCGCCGCCGATGGGATCGGTGTCTCTACGTTATAAGCCATGGTTCACCTCCGTCGGCCGATGGAACTTGGGGTTCGCATTGGCCGCCTTGCCTGCTTAGGACCCGCACCAATGCGATGCGCGCCGTTGGTTGATTAGTTGTGAGCGTGCCGGTCGGGAATGACCGTCGCCGTCTCGGGCTTCCAACCGACCCAGATGTCCTCGCCGTTAAGTTGCGCGACATCGCTTGGATGCACAAGGGTGTTGAGCAAGGTGCCCGCGCCGACATCGACCATCAGCGAGGTGTGATTGCCCTTGAACACCCGTTGGCGAATCTTGCCCTTGATACGATTTCCGCCCGTCGGCTCGCTCGCCGAACAATGGATCGCCTCCGGGCGCAGGACCACGTAGAGATGCTCGCCGACCTTCGGCGAAAGCCCGCCCTGGTTTGCCGTGATGGTGATGCCGTTCCAGCTGAGAGCCGCGACATCGCCTTCGGTTCCGACAACGGTACTGCGCAACAGGTTGGTCTCGCCGATGAAGTTGGCGACGAAGACCGAGCCGGGGCGGCCGTACAGCGTGTAGGGATCGCCCATCTGCTCGATCCGGCCCTTGTTCATGACCACGATCGTGTCGGACATGGTCAACGCTTCTTCCTGATCGTGGGTGACGAACATGAAGGTCTTGCCGGTCTTTTCCTGGATGGCCTTGAGCTCGATCTGCATCTGCTGACGCAACTTGGCGTCGAGTGCGGAAAGCGGCTCATCGAGCAGCAGCACGTCCGGATCCGGCGCAAGGGCGCGCATGAGCGCGACGCGCTGGCGCTGACCGCCGGACAGCTCCGCCGGCAGGCGATTGGCATAGTCCTGGAGCTGGACCAGTTCCAGGAGTTCCGATACCCGGCGATGAATCGCCTGGTTGTCGAGGCCCTTCAGCTCGAGGCCGAAGGCAATGTTCTTGGCAACAGTCATATGCGGAAATAGCGCATAGTCCTGGAACACGATGTTGACGTTGCGCTTGTTGGGCGGAACCTTGGTGACGTCCTTGCCGCTCAGCAGGATGCGGCCGGATGTCGGCGTTTCGAAACCGCCAAGCATGCGAAGCGACGTCGAC
Source organism: Ensifer sp. 1H6 (assembly GCF_001976035.1). NCBI lineage: Bacteria > Pseudomonadati > Pseudomonadota > Alphaproteobacteria > Hyphomicrobiales > Rhizobiaceae > Ensifer > Ensifer sp. 1H6. The sequence continues at coordinate 5,859 of NZ_MOAI01000039.1, forward strand.
TTTCCGCAACCGGAAGGTCCGAGCAAGGTGACGAACTTGCCAGCCTCGATGCTCAGGTTCAGGTTGTCGACGGCGACGTGCTTGCCGTAGCTCTTGTTGACATTGTCGAATTGGACGACGGGTTCCATCAGCGGGTCCTCGCGCGGCGGGTGAGATGTTCGGCGTACAGTCCGACCGCGGCCGTAACCACGAGGACAAGCGTCGCCATTGCGTTGATTTCAGGAGACATGCCGCCCTGCACCTTGGCGAAGATCAGCATGGGCAGGGTCGGGCGATAGCCGCCAAGGAAGAAGGTGCGGACAAAATCGTCGATCGACAGAAGCACACAGAAGATCATGCCACCGAGCAGCGCCGGTCCGAGATAGGGCAGCGTCACGCGGAAGAAGGCAACGACGCTGTCGGCACCGAGATCGCGTGCCGCATCGACGAGGTTGCCGGGCATCGAGCGCAGGCGGGTGAGCGCCATAACGACGACGAAGGGCACGGCGTGCACGGTGTGGCCGAGGATGACGGCCGCCGTACCCGTCGGCATGTCGATGGTCGAGATGAAGATGCGCAGTGAGATCGCCGAGATCATGCCCGGGACGACCGCCGGCAGACAGGCGAGCGCGAAGATGATGACCTGGCCGCGGACGCCCTCGGCAACGATCAGCATGGCGATCCAGACACCGAGGATTGTCGCCGCAAGCGTCGTCGCTCCTGCGATCATGATGGAATAGAGGCAGGCTTCCAGGAACTGCTTGTCCTGCATCACCTTGACGTACCAGTCAAACGTCCACTCCCCGATCGGGAAGGCGACGAAATTGGCGCCCTTGAAGCTCATGGCCATCATCAGCGTGAGCGGCAGAAGCAGATAGAGGATGAAGGCCCAATAGAACGCGGTCAGTGATGCGCGCGGGGCATCGGAAAACAGATTGCGCATTAGATTGCTCTCCTTTTACGCCCACCGACCAGCCGCATGAAGATGGCGGCGGCGACAAGTGCGGTCACCAGCATGATCAGGGCGAAGGCGGCGCCGACCGGCCACTTGTCGCTGGCACCATGGAAGAAACCGCTGATCGTTTCGGGAAACAGCACGGTGTTGGGGCCGCCGAGCAGCATGGGGGTGGCAAAGACGCCGATACATGTCAGGAAGACCAGGCAGCAGCCCGATACGATGCCATCGCGCGACAGCGGCAGGATGATCCGGCGGAAGCGCGTGAACGGCCCGGCGCCGAGATCGGCAGCCGCATCCAGCAACGGCGACGGGATCTTTTCGATCGCCGAATAAAGCGGCAGCAGCATGTAGAGGCAGATCAGGTAGACAAGGCCGAAGCCCAGCGAGAACGACGTATAAAGCATCGGGATCGGCCGGTCGATCAGGCCGATCTCGCGCAGCAGAACGTTGACGGCGCCGCGGTTGGCAAGCAGCATGATCACCGAAAACGTCCGGATCAGTTCGCCCGCCCAGAACGGCACGAGCAACAACAGCAGCGCCTTGGAGCGGCCCTCCGGCCTGACCACCTTGGCGACGTAGTAGGCAACCGGATAGACAACGACCAGGGTCGCGGCGGTCGCGACGGTGGCAAAGATGAAGCTCTTGATCAGCGGCGTGAAATAGATCGCTTCCCGGAAGAAGATCGCATAGTTGTCGAGGGTGAAGCGCGACTCCACGCCCGGCTGAACCGGGTAATGGGACAGGAGGCTGATCTTCAGCATCTGATAGATCGGCCCGACATGCAGCATGATCAGCCAGATCATCGGCACACCGGCCAGAAGGATGATGCGACCGATCCGCGATTCCACCGCCGCCCCCAGCGTTTTCCGGTAAAGCGAGGAGTTGACCACCTTGGCTATGCCGGTGGAATATCTCGGCACGGCCGCATCGCGCACCGTGCCGTATCCGGCTGTCGTGTTGCTAGTCACCATTAGACGATCTCAGTTGGCGCAGCCCGACCAGTGCCGCGCGGCGTCGCCGGCGGTCAGTCATTGCGCGTTGTTGGCTGGAAGGGGCCAGCAGGCCGGCCACCGGCCCGGAGATCGCCGAAGCGCCCCGGGACAGGTGCAAGCTATGCGAAGCGTCGCCTGATCAGGCCGCCTTGACCTCGGTGGTCGCACGGTCGATCATTTCGTTCTTCATGTCGCGGTTGACCGACGAGAAGAAGATGATGCGCTCGACTTCTTCCTGCGGAAGCGTCGAGGCGAGCTTTTCGCGCTCGTTGAGCAGATCACCGACGCCGTTCATGGTCGAGCTGTAGCCCGACTGGCGGGTCATTGCAGCGCCGACTTCCGGGCTCGCCAGGATGGCGTCGAGCAGCTTGTACGCGTTCTCTGCGTTCGGCGCGTTGTTGACGACATTGAGTGTGTAGCAGAAGCCGAACGTGCCTTCCTTCGGCACTGACAGCTGGATCGGATGACCGTCGATGATCAGTTTGGCGGCCGGGCCAGACCACGAATGGGCCAGATAGATGTCCTCGTTGATGAACATCTGCTGCACTTCAGACCCGGCATCATAGTACTTGCGAACCATGTCCTTGTTCTTGATCAGGAAGTCGCGCGCCTCGTTGGTCGCCTTCTGGGCGACGTCCGCTTTACCGGCATAGCTGACGAAGTCGCCGTCATGACCGAGATATTGCATGACGATGGTCATGAAATCGCTGACGATGTAGGAGGTTTGGCCCTTGAACTGCGGATCGAACATGATCTCCCAGCTCGGCGCCTCCTTCACATAGTCGACGTTGCGGGCGAGACCCTCGTAGCCGGCCAGGATTGGCAGACCCCACAGATTGCCGTCGACACGCGCCCAGGGCGCGTCCTGATAGGCGGGATTGAGGTTCTTCCAGTTGGCAATCTTGCCGGTGTCGAGCGGCTGCAGCAGCTTTGAGCTGATGAACTGCGAATAGCGGTGGCCGGCAACGGTGACGATATCGGTCGACGGATTAGCACCCTCGGCGGTAAGCAGGTTGTACTGTTTGCCCTGGTCGTCGGTCAGACGGATGCGAACCTCGATACCGGTGTCCTTCTGGAACTTGTCGATGAATTCCTGCGGCAGGAACTTGTCATAGGTGGTGATGTTGAGGACACCATTGTCGGCCCAGGCCGGGCGCGGACGAATAATGTAAGGCGCCGCAAGAACAGCCCCTCCCGCACCAAGCAGTTTCAGCGCAGTTCTACGATTGATGGATACAATTTCACTCATTTAAGTCCCCCTTTTTTAGTTTTGACTTGTGAGAGCAGGTATTCTGGAATGTTCACGCACCAACTGGGCGCATTCGTCCGCCGGCAACATGGTGTCGCTGCGCGATCTGTAGAAAAGGCCTCCCCGCCTTCGTCCGGTATACCGAACTTTATATCCGCTAAACAGGAATTGACCTGTATAATGGACGAATGTCAAGCGAGCTTTGCAGGAAAATTACTGGGATCATCGACCATGATGGGGTGGAATCGAACCCGAGAAAAAACGCACAGGTCCGGTTGACGGAAACCGCCCAGCACGGTCTCTCTGGTTTCGTCGCTCAAAGTCGTGATTAACAGTGATTGCTTTCCTATATCGAGAGATGCCAAACCCGGCAGAGTGACGTGTTTCCGAGAAGACAAGGTTGAATTTTCATGACCGAGAAATCCCCCGCCGATAATTTCCCCGCCGGCTATGCACTTCCTAAGGTCTGGACCTGGGAAGCGGGCAATGGCGGCGCGTTTGCCAGCATCAACCGCCCGATTGCCGGCCCGACCCATGACAAGGCGTTGCCCGTCGGCAAGCATCCGCTGCAGCTCTATTCGCTCGCCACACCCAATGGCGTTAAGGTCACGATCATGCTGGAAGAGCTTCTGGCTGCCGGCCATTCAGGCGCGGAATACGACGCCTGGCCAATCCGCATCGGCGATGGCGACCAGTTCGGTTCCGGCTTCGTCGAAGCCAATCCGAATTCCAAGATCCCGGCGATGATGGACCACGCGCCGAAGGGTGGCGGGGCGCCGGTTCGCGTTTTCGAATCTGCTTCCATCCTGCTCTATCTCGCCGAAAAGTTTGGCGCCTTCCTGCCAACCGAGCTTCGCGCCCGCACGGAAACGTTCAACTGGCTGTTCTGGCAGATGGGCTCCGCGCCCTTTCTCGGGGGCGGCTTCGGCCATTTCTATGCCTATGCGCCGATGCACATCAAATACGCCATCGACCGCTACGCCATGGAAGTGAAGCGTCAGCTCGACGTGCTCGACCGCCATCTCGAAGGCAATCGGTTCATGGCCGGGTCCGAATACACTATCGCCGACATGGCCATCTGGCCCTGGTATGGCGGCCTGGCCCTCCACCAGACCTATGGTGACGCCGGCACCTTTCTCGATGTAGGGAGCTACAAGCACGTCCAGCGCTGGACGGCCGAAATCGCGGCGCGTCCGGCAGTCAAGCGCGGCCGCATGGTCAACCGCCTGAGCGGTGATCCGTCGGAACAATTGCACGAACGCCACGATGCCTCCGACTTCGACACGAAGACGCAGGATAAGATCGCCCAGAAAGAGACCGCGTAAGGAGAGTGGAATGGCCAAGCTGCCTGATATGACGAAACACCGGGGATTTCCCTACGCCATGCCGGGTACAGGCATCCAGTTCGTGATCCGTCGCGCCAATCCAAAGGGGGCAACGCCGATCAAGGCGTTGCCCCGCCATGCGCGGCCGGGCTCGGGAGCGCACCGCATCGACGCGGCCTTCCTCCACGCCCTTTGGCATCATTTCGGCGCGGAACCGTTCGAACGTGGCAATCTTGACGCCGCCCGGCTGAACCTCCTGTTCGGCCGCGAGGTCTTGGCTGTGGACAAGGACTTCGACCCGGTGTCCTATGAAGCCTTGCTCGTCATCAACGAAAAGGTCGCTCGCCAGAGCTTCCCGGAATCGTTCGAGGACGTCTTCGAGGTATGAAGGTAACGGGCCGCGACCAGTGCGCCTGTTAGCGGCCCGCACCAGCAGATACGGGGATCAACGGCGACCTGAGCCAAACGTAGGGCGGATGCAAACTCTCCGAACCTGGAGGCGATAATGCCTCGACACGACGCCTGAAGGGCGCTGGAACTGCTGCAAAATGCGGGCCATCCTCGCCCCCACGCGCAAGCTGCCCCGATTGAGGGCCGTCAGCTAGTTCGGAGCGATTGCCTTGATACCGGCAGAACTGAGCTGGCCGCATCGCCAGACACCGTAGCCGGCGTTGGTATCCCAGTCATAATAGAAAGCGGCTTCCAATCGCCCTGACGACATGAGGTCGCTAAAAACTGATCGTATCGCCGCCACCGCCCCGGTGCGCTTCTGGTCGTCGAGCGGGCAGGAACGGGCGGAGTTCGCCACGCCCCATTCGGTGATCCAGCAGGGCTTGCCTGTGTCCCCTGCCCCGCAGAAACGAAGGAGTTCGCGGATATAGCCGGCAAGCTTCGGCCCTGCCTTACGTCCCGGATAGACGTGAATGCCATAGGCGTCGACATACTCATCGAGCCCACGCAATTTAAGAAGGGTGATCACTTCTTCCGGGTCCAGGCGCTCCATGCCCCTATGATCCGCCTCCCCGGCGCTCATGTCGGACAAGCCGGCAGAAACGACCACCGCGTCGCGGCTATGGATCGTCGCCTTCAGCTCCTGCCGGGTAATCCTGGCAACCTCCACATAGGTTGCCAGTCCTCGCTCGAAGGCCTGCCTGTTGCGGATGTCGGAGACACGGCGCGGTGTGACGGCACCGGGTTTTCGATAAACGACGAGATCGCCATTGTAGGCGCTGTAATTGATCTCGTTACCGGGCTCGACGGCCATCAGCGTAACGCCTGCATCGTCCAATCTGCGCAATGCCGCCTTGAGGCTTTCGCGGTACTTCGCCGGATCGAGGTCGGAGAGGCGGCGAATGTCCCAGATACGACCGAAGCCGGTTCGAGCACGAACCTCATCCGCGTAGTAGTCGGGATTCGCGAGCTGAATCTCCAGCAGGATCTCCAAGCCGAGGCCATGAGCGATCTCGACCGCGTCGATGCTCTTGTCTACCGGGGCCGACAGGGATAGCCGCACGTGGGTTGCGCCGCTCGCGGCGATGTCACCAAGGATTTTTCTCTGCTCGTCGGGTGTCTGCCAAGCGAGATTGACCCTATTGATCCCGACGATCGCCGCCGGGTTTTGATCCTGTGCGATCGCCGATCTGGGCTCGAAGACAAGAAGCGAAATCAGCGCGCAAAGAAGGACTTTGCGCGCTGCAACCTTCCATGCCACGCGCTCAGATCCCAATCTGGCCGAGCACATTTCTGAAGTTGGTCTCACAGGCCCGATAACGGTCGACGGCCGCCTCTGCGTCGATCTTGGAAAGGAAGTTCGAAAGATAGGTCCGCTTGTCGGCCTCGCGATTCCAGGTTGCCGCCTCGATATAGGGGAAGCCGATGAACTCGAGCATTTCGCGCATGCGGTCGTCCACCGCGATCATCAGCGCCGGAACGCCGGCCTGCATGCCGATGATGCAGCCATGGAATCGACGGCCGAAACACATGTCTCTGGTCGTCGTCCAGCCTCGCCATTGGTTGGTGTCGAAGAAGGTGATCAGCTCGTGTTCGCGCTGCCACTTCTCCTTGTGCTTGTACTGCGTCGCCCCGGTAATACGTCCACTGGCGCGATCGTAAACCGGGGTCGTATCCTCACCCGGCAGATCGAGATTGTAGGCGATGACCTCGTCCTGGACCACATAGCTGGCAACGGACTTCGGCCCCAGCAGTGCGTGCGCGTCGACGATCGTGTCGGCGACGCTGCCGAGGTAACCACCGAAGGCGATCTTCTGCGCATCCGCCAAGGCCGGATTGGCGAGTGCCGTCAGCGACCGGACCATTTCGTTCGGCGCGAAATAGAGCGAGGGGCAGCCCGTCGGCTTGACGAATTTCATCCCCTGCTCTCTCAGGAACTCCGCGGTAAAATAGCCGCGTGTCAGGAAGAAGCTTTCCCTGTTCCTGAGCACGTCCAGGAACTTGAGCGTGCCTGCCGGCAGCAACTCCTTGAGACCTTCCTTGCGCTGGATGCCGATGCCCATCACCACCACGGGCATCTTCAGCTTGGCGAAAACCTCGGCTTCGAGATCGGCGGAATATCCGGGCCGCAACAGGTTGGCGGAAGCGAAGACACAGATATCGAATTCGCGGTTGGCCTGCTCGTAGAGATCGTCCGAGGTGCGATTGTTGACCAGGTGCCAGAAGGGCACATAGGTGACATCGTGCCCCCGCAGGCTTTGTGCAGCACCCTCGCCGATCAGATAATTGCCGGTATTGGCGATTCGCCTGACCTGGGAGAGGAAGTCCTTCTTCGCCGTCACCTCGTCGAAATAGGGGCGATGGTGCACCGTCATGCCGGCAACTGAGCCGATCGTGCGCTGCAGATACGAGGGGATCCCTGTAAGTAAGATACGCATAACTGTCCTTTGAACGAGCGCTTGGTAGGATGCCGAGTTCTGCTAGTGACCGATGCCGATTTCCCGCAAAGTCGAACGGAATGTGCGCTCGCGATCGGAATATCTGTCGACGAGCTCCGAAGCATTGAGCTTCCCCAGATGGTCGGCGACGAATTCGCTGCGGTTCTCGGCGCTGTCGATCTCGTTGATGTCGACTGCAGGCAATCCGGTGTAGCCGAGCATTTCGCGCATGCGGTCGTCCACCGCGACCATCAGGCTCGGTACGGCCGCCTGCATGGCAATGATCGAGCCGTGGAAACGGCGACCCAGATTGAAGTCCATCGACGAAGCCCAGGCTCGCCACTGGTTGGTGTCGAAGAAGGTGCGCACCTGGAATGGTTTGCCGAGCCTGTCGGCGCCGGGATAGGCGAGGTTGCCCACCATGGTGCCCGACGCCGTGTCGTAGACGCGCCCCTCCCCATTGGGCTCGACGCTCATGTCGAAGTGGAGAAACTCGTCCTGGACCACGTATTGCGGGACGCTGTCGCCGCCAGGCAGAGCCTTGGCATCCAGGACCGTATCCTGATTGCCGCCAAGGTAACCGGAGAAAATGGTGCGCGCCTTGCCGACATCGACCTCAGGCAGCTTTCTGAGCGATTTCCGCATGTTGTCGGGCATGAAATAGACGGACGGGCAACCGGTCGGCCGCACGAAGTTAAAGCCTTGATCTTTCAGGAAACCTTCCGTCTCGAAGCCGCGCGTCAGGAAGAAGTGCTCACGCTCCTTGAGAATGGCCAGCAGCCGTTTCGTGCCCTCTGGCAGATTGTTCTCCAGGTCCTTGCGGTTCTGCTGACCGATGCCGAGCATGACGATCGGCATCTTGAGCTGCTCGAGCACATCGGCTTCCGCGTCGGCTGAAAGCCCCTTGCGCAGCAGATTGGCGCAGGTGAAGACGCAGATGTCGAAGTTCGAGTTGAATTCGTCGAGGCCGACGCCATTCTTCGCGCAATTATAGAGATGCCAGAACGGCACGTGCTTGGCGTGGGGGGAAAGCGCGCGCAGGGCACCTTCGCCGATGAGATAGTTGCCGGTGTTGCTGATATTGCGCAACTCCTGCAGAAACTCCTCTTTCGTCTCCGGCTGTTTTTGACGCTCCGCATAGGAGACGGACAAACCGTGGGCGCCATTGACGAGGCGGGTGTAGTGACCGGGAATACCGGTCACAAGAATCCTTGCAGGCATGCAATCGACCTTTCTGCTTGAAAAACCGGCGTGGGCTCAACTGGCCGCCCGGATGCCGGCGTCTACCGCTGGATCCGCTGGAAAGACGGCCGTTCTTGACTGGGACGAGTTATCGACCCAGGTGTCGCACCACGCGAGAAACTGCGAAAACGAGGATGTCCACGAACGACGGGATGCAGTCTTGATGCAGCCTTCGATCAGCGGAGCAAGTTGGTCTGGGTTGCGGGCAACCGCCTCGATGGCCTGTGCCATCGACCTGACGACTTCGGGATCGGCCGCCGCATGGATCAGCACACCGTCCTCACCGTCGATGATGAGTTCGTCGACGGCTCCAACCGCCGTGGCAATCGGAACGCATCCGAGCTGCTGCGCCTCGGCGATGGCAAGCGGCGCGCCTTCCCAACGGGACGGCATGACGAGCACATCCGCCCAGGACAGTGCCTTGATGAGTTCTTTGCTGGCGAAGGCCGGTGGACGGACGTCGACGGAGAGATCCTTCAATCGTTCAGTCCATGAGACGCTCGAGTCGGCAAGAATCTCGCCGCCGACGGCACGCGCCTCGAATGGAACATTCCTCGCTCGAAGCTCGGACAGCGTCGCTGCCAGCCTGTCGATCCCCTTCTGCCGATCAAGCCGCCCCATGTAGAGCACGTGCAAGCGCGCATCGTCGCGCGGCTGCCGTCGGGCGGCGATCACGTCTGCCTGGACTTTCGGTGGCACCGTAAAGCCCGCGCTGTTGGAGACGGCAAAGACCTTTGCGTGGGGCACGCCGAAACTGTGCAGGTAGGTCTTCAACTGCTCGGAGCAGGTCAGGAACGCGTCGTAGCAATGTTCGTGAGCGATCGCGGCAAAAGGCTGGCCCGCCGGGCGCTTGAACGCGGTGTTGTCGACGACGTGAAGATAGCATGCCGTGCGCGTTCCCTCGGAACGCAGCCGGGCGATGAGGGGATGGACAGCCATGACATGGTTGTTGATCACCAGATCGAAACCAGACAGCTGGCCCTTCAACGCCTGCCAATCGACTCCATGCTCGTCGGCGATAAAATCCTGTCCGAGGAATGAGCCCGACCCGCCCCATGCAGGAACGCCGGCATCCCAGAAGTGAATGTGATCAAAGCTCGCATCGAATTCGTCGATGACATCCATCTTGGCGCTGCCGAGCACGAACAGATGTGTTTCGAAACCGGTTCGCTTCAGCTCGCGCGCGACAGCATAAATGACCTTTTCGGCTCCACCGAAAGAGGCGTTCGGCACCAGCAGAGCCGCAGTGCGCTTGCCGGAGCTGTGCCCGAGCGGCAGGACCGGCGAACCGCCGACTTCCCTTCGCAGCTCCTTGTATAGCTCGCCATAGGGCACCAGCCGCGAAGGCCGCCATGTCCACCGTTTGCCCGCCGTATGGCGCAAGGGGCTCGAAGCAATGGCATTGATGCAATTGATCATCATCTGCTGCGGCGTGATCAGCGAACGGCGCGACAGGCTCTTGGGGAAGGGAAAGCGAACTTTCAGCAGCGTCACCGTCGGCCAGACCTGCTGGTTGCCGATCGATGCGAACCACTCCAGCGCGTTGTTCTGGATCACGTCTCTGACCAGCGGCGTCGGAAGGAAAACAAGGTCAGCCGGGCCGACATTCTGCGAACCTGCCGGTAGTGCAACCGCCTCGATCCCACGCTTCACGCCGTCATTTGCAAGTTGAACGAACAACGCGTTGGTATTTTCGCTCAACCGCTCCAGGTGGGCGAGAATGTTTGGAAGCATGCGCGAGCGCAATAAGAGATCGAAAGCCGAACCACTGCCCGCCACGAGAAAGGGCGGGAAGTGTGCATTGTCGGGTTCGCCGACATTTGCCCAGAACGCCGGGATGATGTCGTCCAGCCGAAGCACGGTTGGTGCGTTGGTCGGATCGGTAAACAGCGAGATCGCCGCATTTTCGGTTCGGGCGAAGAGATAGCGCGGCGCTTCCTCATGCTCGAAATCGACGAGCATCGGGCGGCGATACAGAGCCTTGTGGCGTTTTCTGAGGTAACTGACCGAAGTAGCGCGCTCCCGGTTGGCTTCCTTGAAACGGCTTTCGGCGCGCAACCGATACTCAAAGACCGTGTCGTGGCATGGCACCCCGACGAAGCCATTCTCGATGCAGGACAACCAGAATTCCCAGTCCTCAAATCCGTTCTGCCGGTCGTCGCTGAAGCGCACGCCGGCGCGGAAAACGTCGATGGAAATCAGCGATCCCGTGTCGCAAATGTTGTCCGTGATGCAATGCGCCAGCCGCGAATACTGATTGCCGTAATGCGCGCGCCAGGACACGGAGAACGTATCGATGTTGGTATAGACCCAGCCACAAGCACTGCTGCCGAGCTTTTCATAGAGGGTCTCGATGGTGCGAGGCAGAACACGATTGTCGGCATCGAGGAAATACACCGCCCGCGCCTCGGGCAGATGCTCGAGAATGAAGTCGATGGCGCGGTTGCGGGCACCACCCGGCCCCGCGTTGCGGCCGAATATCACGTGAATGAACGGATGGACCGCAGCATAGAGCAACAGCTGGTCGAACGTTTCGTGGCACGGGTCGCCATCGACCGAAACCACGATCGCGAGCCTGGATGTGTTCAGATCGGACGCAAGAGCGGATTCGATGGCTTCCAGGACAAGCGCCGCATGACCGTAAAGCGGCATCGCGATGGCGATGAGATCGGCCTCCGGATTACCTGGCATTCAGGGCCTCCGTCGACTGCTTTACCAGTCGGAAGCTCGACAACTTGAGCCAGCAAAAATCGACGGTCTCATCCACGGCCCGGCTGAGGATGATCAGATCCATTGGCACGCGGATCGCCTCGTCCATCTGCATGCTGATGCTGATGGATTGCTGGGCACCGACCTCGCGCCAGCCGCTGAACAGGGTCGAAGGTTTCACCGAACCCTTGCGTGCGAGCTCGGCGACTTCCGCGCGCGCGTTCGAACTGGCGGGGCTCAAGAGAAAACTGACGGCTGCCGGCGCGCCCTTGGGATGATCGATAATGGCGCTTGCCGACAACGAGACGGTGCCAGGCTCGATGGCGCGGTTGATCGCCCCAGCTGAGATACCGGTCGGCAGGGGGTGGCAGACGATCGCATGTTCGTGTTCGAGGAACCGGATCGTCTGGAAATCCGGGACGATCTGGGTCACCGAAACGTCGGTGATCTGGCTGAGCTTTTCGATCCCCAGCCTGTAGTCGACGGTGAATTGTCCTTCCAGCAAACTGGTGGGAGCGATCATGTTCGCGGTGCTGGCGGGCTTGACCCCGGGCAGCCCCGTAAACACCCGGAACGCGAGCGGGCGCAGGTCGAGGTCAGGATGCGGGTGTTCCGATCGCGCCGAGTAGCGCTCGCTGGCGATGTGGTGCCCGAGCGAAAGGCCAAGCGCGTCGGAGCCGCTTGCAGATACGCGCAGGCGAAGGGTTCTTGCCGCGCCGCCGCAGGCACGCGGCAGAGAAAAGAAGTTCCAGCCGGAAACCAGGCCGACATAGGGAACATTCCATTCCGCCACGCCTTCGCCACTTTCCAGGTAGTTCAAAGTGACGATCAGCTCTCCACTGCCCTTCGGCAATGAGTGCAGATGTAGCGCGAAGCCGGCGACCCCGAGGCTCGAGACGGGCAGGAGCTGCTCGATGAACGCGCTGCTCAACAGCTGCCCTACACCCTCGTCCTTCGGATCGGCAAAGGGATCATGGCCAAAGACTTCGGCGACCGGCTCCCAGTTTCGCGCATGGAAGGCGTCTTCCAGAAGGCGATAGTTTTCGAACAGCTCTTCGCGCTCACGCCTCAGCATGGCGAGTTCCGACGTGATCGAAGCCGAATATCGGGCGAGCCGACCTACGCCGTCTTCGGCAAGCGCACGCAGGAGCGCCGAGCTCTCCGCCACATTGGCCGGGTCAAGACGCAAGACCGCCAGCTCCGGCAGCGTTCGCAAGGCAGACAGTCGCGCCAGCCCCTTCTTCAGGTCCACCTCTCCCTTGTCGGAAAAGGCGACCGCGGCGATCGGAAACGTATCCTTCAACGTGTCGAAGGAACCACCGTCGGCTTCCACATAGTCCACCAGATGGGCAACATTGCTGCCCTGCAAGATCGCCCGATCGCGATCCGATGCCAGAAGCAGCTTTTTCAAACCGAGCCGAGGCCCCATGGCGGAGTGTCTTACTTCTTGCACGTAACGCCCTCAGAAGAAACGATAACGCATATCGATGGAGTTTCTGAACCGACGACAGCTATACTGTCGATCGCCATTCATCACGCTGATTACGTAGCAGTGAATTTCGCAGTGCACAACGGCAAAATACATAGAGCGTCCAACAATAAACATAACAAATACTTCAATATTTGAAGTATTCTGAAATGTTATTGTCACATTGCTGCCGGACGCCCCGTCATCGTTGTCATAAGGTCTCGCTGGCGCAGCAGGCAATCCTCGAGCCGGAAGCGCCGCTCGACAGTCCTTCGCGCTGCCGCCCGCATGCCAACGGACGCCTGCGGATTGCTGACGGCGCCGAGGATTGCTTCACTGAGCGCGTCGGCGTCGAAGAACGGCACAAGGATACCGTTGTGACCCGAGCGAATGACTTCGCGAACCGGAGGCGTGTCGGATCCGATAACCAAGGCGCCGCATGCCATGGCCTCGAGCACGGACCAGGAAAGCACGAACGGATAGGTCATGTAGACATGCGCAGCGGAGACCTGAAAAAGCTGGCGAAGGATGTGGTGCGGGACAACGCCTGGAAAGATGATGTTGTCAGGCGGCACCTCGAGCGAGGCGAGCAGGTGCGATTTCCACGAACCACCACCAGGAGGCGGCGGCCCGTAGCTGGTTCCGTCACCTCCAACGAAGACGAAAACCGTGTCAGGACGCTTCTTCACGACTTGGGCGGCGGCTTGCAGTGCCTGGGGAAAACCACGATAGGGCTCAAGATCGCGGGCGACAAAGGTGACCACCGGCGGATCATTGGCCTTCAGCACGCGACCGTCCGGAAGCCGCACCGACGCCGAAGCGTTGGGGCGGAACAGCGCGGTATCGATACCTTCGTGGCAAACGGCAATGCGCTCGCGCGTATCGGCGGGATAAAGGCTCTTTTGCCATTCGGTGGGGCTGATGCCGCCATCCATGGCTTCCAGTGACAGCAATTGCGCGACGTTGCGCAGTCGCAATCTCTTGCGCTCTTCGAGGTCAGGTTGATCGTCGGGCGCAAAGCCGATATCGGCCCCCTGCGACCGATAGAAAAACTCGCAGTAGCCAAGGGCCGGAACCCGAGGAAGGGCATCCTTGACGAACATCATGCTACCCCAGCCGATGTGGCCGACGACGATGTCCGGCGTCATGTCCTGTCGCGTCATCGCATCGAGCGTTTCGGCAACGCGATGTCCGATCCGGGCATGGTGATCCGGCACCGCCATGTGCCGAGCGATGGCCGCGGACATGCGCGGCCCGGGCTCGGCCCGGTGCCGAATGACGCGCACGGACGGAATCTTCTGATCCACGGTTTCGGTGATCAGGCTGACGCTGTTGCCCGACCGCACCAGGTCAGCCGCCAACGCGGCGAACTGGCCGAAGCCGCGCCGATGAACAAATGCCACATGCATGCTATCTAATCCGCTACCTGAATGACGTCCACATTGGGTTCCGCCCGGTCACATGTCGTAACGTGACGCGCTGCCCCAGACGAGTTCGAGTTGATGCAGGGTCTGAAAGGCGGTCTCCAGGTTCTGGCGATCCTGATGGCCGCGATTGAGCGCCCGCTCGTAGGCCATCGCCGCGTCGCGCAAGTTCGCCCTCAGCAGCCGGCCCTTTTCCGTCAGCTTGATGCGCGCCGAACGCTTGTCGCGCTGAGAGGCAACCCGATCGATGTAGTCGCCATCTGCCAGTTGCTTCAGATAGTACGACACGTTCGAGCCGACATAGTGCCCGCGATCGAGCAGCTCGGCCACCGAAAGCTCGGCATCTCCGATTGCCAGCAAGACCATGGCCTGAGCCGGACCGATGTCGTCGACACGCAGCTTGGTCAGCTCGGCGCGCACCAAACCGGAAAACCGCCTGCTCACCCTCTCCATCAGGCGCGCAAGCTCGAAATAGGTCAGCTGTCGGCAATCGTTCGCGGCTTCTGCCTGATCGTGGGCTCCTACCGCCTTCGACGTCTGGTCCTCCTGCTGGAGCAACGACACATCTTTGATCCCCGTGGACGGATAGAGTACTCTTTCATTCATCCAACTCTCCATTTCGCAATTTACTTCAAATCTTGAAGTAAATCAGACTACAACAACCCCTCCCCTCTACCTTGAACTTGCATTACCTCTTACTTTTGTGCCACACATAGCGAAGCAATACTACGCTTCACCCTATTTTAAAGCCAGACGTCCTCCACGGATGGCTTTAACGTCAACCTCAGGCTACCGCCCATGCGTGATACTGTTCGGAACGAGACGATAAGCAACGCTCAAATTTTAGGGGTTCTGCGCCAGGATGAGATTATCAATCCAAGATTGCTAATATTGCAAGCCAAGCGTGTGTTTCTTTCCGTATCACTTTACGCCGCATTGCTCAGTGTCTGCATAAGCCTGCTTCAGCTCACGATACCGCTGTTCATGCTGCAGATTCATGACAGGGTTCTCAACAGCCAGAGCTTTGATACGCTTACCATGCTGACGCTGCTCGCGATCAGCGCATTGGTCGTCTATGGGGTCCTAGATCTTATCCGAGCCCTAGCTTTCCAGGCGATGGGCAGCGCCATCGTGCGAAGACTGAATGCTCCGGTTCTGGCATCGGCGGTGCAGGCATCGGTGAACCAGGGGCTTACTCGCGCCGCCCAATCCCTCCGCGACCTGTCGGAACTTCGCAGCTTCCTCACTTCATCGGCGGTGGTCGCACCGCTCGACGCCGCCTGGTCCCCGATCTTTCTAGGGGCGCTGTTCCTGCTGCATCCGCTTTTCGGCCTGATCGGCGTCGTGTCCGTGGCGTTGCTCGTGTGCTGCGGACTGGTCAACGATTTGATGACGCGCCAGCTCACCAAGGAGGCCAACCAGGCGAATGTCGAAGCGGTCTCAAAGATCGCCGGCTCCCTTAGGCACGCCGAGGCGATCGAGGCGATGGGTATGTTGCCGGCGCTCGCAAAGCGCTGGCGCGGCCTGCAAATCCACGCTTTGGGCGCTCTTGAGGCCGGAGGAACCAGGAGCAGGGCGATGGCGTCGCTGACGCGCAGCCTGCGCTATTCGATCCAGGTGATCACGCTCGCCGCCGGCGCCCTGCTGGTTCTCGACCAGGCCATCACCCCCGGCCCGATGATGGCTTCGAGCATCCTTGTCGGCCGTCTGCTCATCCCCTTCGACACGATCATTGAAAACTGGCGCCAATGGGTGCTTGCCATTGCCGGCTGGCGCCGCCTCGAGGCGGCGATCGGCGAAGATCTGGCAATCCGCCAGACGACACCAACGCCCCATTCGGTCGGCGACGTGGGCGACATGATTGTGGATAAACTCGTTTACGCCGTCCCCGGCGTCGAGGTTCCGATCATCAAGGGCATTTCCTTCTCGCTTTCCCCCGGCGAAGTGCTGGGCGTGGTCGGTCCGTCGGCCGCCGGAAAATCGACGCTGGCCCGGCTGCTGGTCGGCATCTTGAAGCCGACCTCGGGTGGGGTCTTTCTCGATGGCCACAATACTTACCTTTGGGAGCGCGGGTCCTTCGGGGAATCGGTCGGATACCTCCCGCAATCGGTATCGCTGCTGGAGGGCACGATCCGGGAAAACATCGCCAGAATGGAAGATGGGGACCCCTACAAGGTCATAGAGGCCGCGCGGCTTGCAGAAGTGCACGAGATGATCGGCCGCCTGCCGCTCGGCTATGACACGCCCGTCGGCGATGGCCACCTGACGCTTTCCGGTGGACAAAGGCAGCGCATCGCGCTGGCGCGCTGCCTCTACAATCGCCCGCGCCTAGTCGTTCTCGATGAACCCAATGCCAACCTCGATTCGCTTGGCGAGCGCGCTTTGGTGCGTGCGATCCAGCGCATGCGCGACCAGGGTGCCATCGTCATCATGATCGCCCACCGGCCATCGATCATGCAGGTCGCCGACAAGCTTCTTGTCCTCGAAAATGGTCGTATCAGCCAGTTTGGGCCGCGAACGGATATCCTGACGACCGTGCCTGGGCCCGGCGAAACTCGGCGCGAGGTTGCTTCCGCATGACCGACAAACACATGCTTCCGCTTCGTCCGCAGCCTTCAGAGCCCGTTGTCAGACCGCTGGCAAAAATCGCCCCTCAGGCGGCACCGACCCTGGCCGATATCGATGACGCGCATTCCGAACGCGCGCTTCGCCGCCTGATGGTCGCGGGGCTTGCGACCATCATCGTATCCTTCGGCGGCTTCTTCACATGGGCGGTGTCGACGGAACTCAGCAGCGCGACCGTTGCCAACGGCAGCGTGATCGTCGACTCCAAGCGCAAGACGATCAGCCATTTCGAAGGAGGCGTCATGGGGCGCCTTCTGGTTCAGGAGGGCGAACAGGTGGCCGTGGGTCAGCCGCTCATCCTCTTGGAAGACACGCGGGCACGCTCCAACTTGAATGCCCTCACCAGCCGTCGCATCGGCCTCATTGCCAGGCTCGCCAGGCTCAAGGCGGAACAGGACGGCGCCGCCGCAATCGCCTTCCCGAAAAATTTCGGCGAAGCCGGCGAGATCGCCGTCGACGAAGCGATCAAGGCGGAGAATGTCTTCTTCGACAAGCGACACGAGGCCAAGGCCGGGCGCGTCGATGTTCAGACGAAAACGATCGAGGAATATGGCGAACAGACAAAATCGCTGCTCATCCAGCTTGAAGCGACCGACCGGCAGATCGCCCTCATCACCGAACAGCGCACCGCAATCGCCACGCTGGTCGAGAAGGGCTTCGTGCAGCGCGCGAAGCTCATAGAGGTCGATACGCGCCTGAGTGAGCTCGCCAGAGCGCGCGGCGAACTGGCCGGCGATAAGGCGCAGGCAGAAAAGGCAAGGGCTGGCGCCCAACTCGCGCTGATCGGCATCGAAAGCGAGTTTCAATCGACCATCGCGGGTGAGATCACCACGGCGCGCATCGACCTGACGGATGTCGAAGAACAGATCGTTGCGGCAAAGGATGTCTTGCGGCGCATGGAAATCCGCTCGCCGCAGGCAGGCGTGGTCAGCAACATCTGGCTGCGTACCCCCGGAAGTGCTGTCACGCCCGGCCAGCCCCTGATGGAAATCGTACCCGAAGACGAGCCGTTGGTCGTCGAGATGCGCGTCAACCCTCGTGACATCGACAGCATATCGGTGGGCTCTCCGACGCAGATCCGTCTGACCGCCTACAATCAGCGCTCGCGCATGCCCTTCAATGGCGCGGTGACCTACATTGCAGCGGACCAGACGGTCGATGAGAAGTCGGGTGCCTCCTATTTCACCGCTCGCGCCAAGATCGATGCGGCGTCTCTTGCTGCCGATCCCGATGTTCGCCTGTATCCGGGGGCGCCTGCCGAGGTGCTGATCGTGCACAAGGCACGCCGCGCCATCGACTACCTGGTGTCTCCGCTGACAGAGAGCTTCAATCGCGCTTTCAGGGAAGATTGATTCAGCGCCGACAGGCGGGATACGCAGTAAATTACTACAAATCTTGAACTAGTTTGCTACTAAACTACCCAATGAATCGCGGAAAACTATGTATAGTTTAATTTCTGTATTGATTTCCCACGAAAATTGGCAATAATGTCGCGAAGATTTTATGATTTAATCTGGAATCGATGTTGAAATATATTCGAGGCCGATGCACACTCCCGGCGCATCAACATCGACCTGGTCGGTGGACGTGCGATTTATCCACCAAGAGGAGAGGCAGATGGCCACACTAGAAGGCGGCGCATACGACGACGCGCTGTTCGGCTCTCGCTTCAACGATTTCATCCATGCTCGAGCGGGTGATGATTTCGTGAGCGGCGGCAACGGACATGACATCATTTTCGGTGACGAAGGTGACGACCAGCTTTTCGGCGGCAACGGCAACGATACGCTGTTTGGCGGCGAAGGCGACGACGTTCTCTATGGCGAGAACGGCAACGATACGCTGACCGGTGGATGGGGTGATGATCTCCTTTCCGGCGGCAATGGCAGCGACATTTTGCTCGGCGGTCAGGGTAACGACTTCCTGTCCGGCGGCAAAGGCAGCGACATGCTCTTCGGCGGTGGCGGCAATGACGTCATCGACGGCGGCGCTGGCGACGACCTCCTGGTTGGCGGTGCCGGCAGTGACGTCTTCGTATTCGACGGCGGCGGCGGCAACGACGTCATCCTCGACTTCACGCCCGGCGAAGATCTGCTGCAGATCTCGAAGGGCATCAATGGTCTCGATATCACCTCGCCTGACGACCTCGCTTCGCGGGTCACCCAGGTCGGCGGCAATGTCATCATCGACCTCGGCCACGGCGATTCACTGACCCTGGTCAACGTCGACGTCGACGACATTCACGCAAATCCCGAGAACTATTTCACGGTTCACTAAGCGTGGACTAGGCGTGCCCTGCATTCCTCCCGCAGGGCGCGCACTCCAAGAGGGATTGAATTTGCCGTTCAGCGATATCAAGCAGCCGAATACCGATCATCGGGACGCAAAGGCATTTCGTTTAGGATCGGACTTGGCTGTTCTCATCTGGGACCTGCCGCCGGGGCTGCCAATTCCGACGCGGCCGGTGCTGACGATGTCAAAGCCGCCGGTTCCGCTCGTGAGCGTAACTCTTTCGCTCGTTGACGGACATCAGCGAACGCTGTGGGCGATGCGGACAGCGAGAGCGCCGATGTCAGCCGTCATTGCCGTCGAAGGCAGCGACAGCGTAGTGCCGATCAACATCGAACCGGCAAGCGGTCTGCCTCCCCTCGACATGGAGCAGCTGTTCCTGGAACTCGCGCCGGAAGCGCGTATCAGATTTCTCAACGTCCTGCTGACGACGTGGCGAAGCGCATTCAAGGTCGCTAGCGACCCATATTTCTCACTTATCGTCGAAGACGCCCTCAACGCATTGGCGCCAACGCCTCGACCGGCGCGCATCACCTGCGAGCTGGGCCGCGGACGGTTCTTGATCGAAACGACCATCAATCCGGAGTTCGACGACAAGCTCGGGATCTATGTCGTGGGCGCGGCAAGCGTCAGCCAATTAAGGCCGAAGGCGATCATCCGTCGCGGCACACGGGCAGGCTGGCAGGCCTGCCACTTCATTGCCGAGATGCCAAGCCTCAGCCCACCCTTTCAGATTGTGCTGCTCAGCAAGAACGGCATCGCCATAAGACAGCTTTCCGAGCGCGAAGCGCAATGTCCAAGCCTTACGCGCTGGTGGGCAGACAATCGCGACGCGCTCGAACTGCGCGAATTGCTCGTTCAGCATCTCGCCGCCTGGCCGAACGGTGGACCGGCGACCGCAATCGACCTGCAGGTCCGGGCGCCCTTGAAAGAACGTCACGTTCCGAGAGCGGCACAGCAGCCATCCGGACAGGTCGACCTGGCGCTCGCCCTTTCCGACAGCCTGCTGGTCGGCGGATGGTATCATGATCCGTCATCCATGCTCGCCGGCATCGACTATTTGCAGGCG
The DNA here is from genome assembly GCF_001976035.1 of Ensifer sp. 1H6. NCBI lineage: Bacteria > Pseudomonadati > Pseudomonadota > Alphaproteobacteria > Hyphomicrobiales > Rhizobiaceae > Ensifer > Ensifer sp. 1H6. The sequence continues at coordinate 26,076 of NZ_MOAI01000039.1, forward strand.
GATGGCAAAGCGGTGCCGCTGGACGGCAATATCTACGAATTCCCCGGATGGGCGCAGACACAGGCCGACAAATCGAAGACGGACGTGACCGGCTTCGTTGCCCGGATACCCCTTGATCAACCGCTCGGCCCACTGCTTCAGCCGCGTTTTCAGATGCGGCTTGCCTCCGGGGCCGTGAAATCCCTCATCCCGCCGCCGCAACCCTTCGAACCCGTGCTGCAGCGAAACCAGATCCTGCGCGCGGTGCCGCCGCAACATGCCATCGACGATGCATTCCGCACGATACTTGCGCCGGCGCTTAGAGAAGTGGAGCAACGCCTGGGCAAGACGGTCGAGGTCAAGCGGACGAGAGACTACGGCCTGCCGCAGCATGCACCGCTCGTTTCCATCGTCATCCCGCTCTACAAGGTTCTCGATTTTCTCCGCTTCCAGTTGTCGGGCATGGCGACGGACCCCTGGCTCATGGAAAACGCGGAACTGGTCTTCGTTCTGGATTCCCCGGAAATTCAGGACGAGACCGAGCATCTGCTCGGCGGGCTGCACCTGTTGCACGGTTTGCCCATGCGGCTGGTGGTCATGAACCGGAACGGCGGCTACGCGCGGGCGTGCAATACCGGCGCGCGTATGGCGCGGGGCTCCGTTCTGGTCATGCTCAATTCCGATGTCGTGCCCTGCGAACCCGGCTGGGTGCAGACACTGATAGATCCGATCATGAGCGGGGCGTACGGCGCGGTCGGCCCCAGGCTGATCTTCGAAGACAAATCGCTGCAGCACGCAGGCCTCTATTTCGGCCGCGACCAGCGTGGGATCTGGCTGAACCACCACTTCTACAAGGGCATGCCCAGCGACTACATGCCGGCGCAGCAGGCGCGAACGGTTCCCGGTGTCACGGGCGCCTGCCTCGTCACCACGAGGGATCTCTACGAGAGCGTCGGCGGCTTCACCGAGGACTATATCATCGGTGATTATGAAGACAGCGACCTTTGCCTGAAGATCCGCCGGGCCGGCTTCGAGATCGGCTATGAGCCGTCGGCCTGCCTGTATCACTTCGAGCGCCAGTCGATCCGGCGCAGCCAGGACTACATGCGCGGGGTCGCCAGCCAATACAACTCCTGGCTCCACACACAGCGCTGGGACGATGACATCGCCGCGCTGATGGCGCGCGACTATCGATCGCCGAGCAGCCTCAAGACCGCGTCTCCCGATGACCACGCAATTGAATGGACGAATGCATGATCGATGCCCTGCCCCGCGATGAAATCGGTGCACCACCGCCACTGGACGACGCACATCTTCGCTGGCTGACCGACAGCGTGTCGCGCAACCGGTTCCTTCCGCAGCCGGACGCGAACAGCATTTTTGTCGGCGACGGTGATTTCCGTGCGATCGGCGCGGAGTTTCTCGGACATTTCATCCGCATGGGCGGCTTGCGGGCCAATCATCGTGTCCTCGATATCGGCTGCGGCATCGGTCGCATGGCCGTGCCGCTCACCCAATATCTCGATGGCGACCGAGGCCGTTATGATGGCCTCGATCCCGTGGAGGGCGGCATCCGCTGGTGCCGGTCGACGGTGACGCCGACCTATCCGAACTTCACCTTCCAACGCCTCGACATCGCCCATGATCTCTACAACCCGACGGGGACGATCAAGGGCCGCGAACTGAAACTGCCATTTGCAGACGCGCAGTTCGATTTCATCATCATGACGTCGGTCGTCACGCACCTGCCGGCCGACGAGGTCATGGCCTATCTGGCGGAGATCGTCCGGGTCCTGGCACATGGCGGCCGTCTGTTCATGACCGCCTTCATCGTCGACGAGATCGCCAGGCGAAATGCCACGGGGCGGCGCGATCCGCGCCTTGCCTTCGAGCGCGCCGGCCAGGGGCCCTGCTGGTTCGTACCGGGTCAGCCGCCGTTGGCCGCCGTCGGCTTCGACGATGGTTTTCTCGACGGCGCGTTCAATCGCACCGGTCTCTCGCTCGCGCTCAAGTCCTTTGGCCATTGGCGCGAACCGGGCGGCACACACTATCAGGATGTGCTCGTGGGTGAGCGTCACCGGAGCCGCCCATGAGCAAGCGCATTCTCGTGGTGGCGCACAATCATCCGGCCCTTCATCCCGGCGGCACGGAAGTCTTTGCGCACGATCTCTTCCGCGCCTACCAGCGCGCAGGACACGAGGCCCTGTTCCTGGGCGCGGTCAACCAGGTCCATCGCGAGGCCAGACCGGGCACGAGTTTCCAGGCCATAGGGCCGACAGGCGACGAAATCCTGCTTTGGGCGGGGCATTTCGATCGCTTTTTCATGAGCCAGATCGACCTTTACGGTTTCGTGCCGGATCTGGTGGAACTGCTGCGCGAATTCCGGCCCGATGTGGTGCATCTCCACCATATTCTGCTGATGGGCGCCGAGTTTCCACATATCGTGCGCAGAACGCTGCCGGCGTGCAAGATCGTCATGACCCTGCATGATTACTACCCGATCTGCCATCATGACGGCCTGATGGTGCGCACCGACAAGCGGGAGCTCTGCCATGGTTCAAGCCCGGACCGTTGTCACGCCTGCTTCAAGGACATCAAGCCCGACCGCTTCGCGCTCAGGGAACAACATCTCAAGGCGCTTCTGAGCACGGTTGATTGCTTCGCCGCGCCGAGCGAGTTCCTGAAACGACGCTATGTCGACTGGGGAATTGCCGAAGACCGCATCTCCGTCATTGCCAACGGCCTACCGCCCCAGGCGTTTGAGGCCGGCAAGGACAAACCTAAGAGCGGCCGCCCCGTCTTCGGCTATTTCGGCAACCTGAACCCTTGGAAAGGTATCAAGGTGCTACTGGAGGCGGCGCGCCAACTGATCGCCGATGGCGTCGACTTCGAGCTGCGCGTCCATGGCGGCGCACCGTTTCAGACCCAGGAATTTGTCGCCGACATCGACCGCCTGTTTTCCGAAACCGCACCCTTCGTCCAGCGGCGCGGCCCCTATCGGCGAGAAGATGTGGCAGCCCTCATCGGCGGCGTCGACTGCACCGTTGTCCCCTCCATCTGGTGGGAAAATGCGCCGCTGGTGATCCAGGAGGCGCAGGCGCAGGGACGCCCGGTGATCGCCAGCAATATCGGCGGAATGGCCGAACTGGTCAGGAACGGCGTCAATGGCCTGACCGTGGCACCCGACGATCCACGCCAGCTCGCAGCCGCCATGCGGCAGGTCATCGAAAAGCCGACGCTTCTGCGACAGCTTTCCGGCCGAGCCGTTCGCCCTGATGACATCGACACCACAGCCGGTCGTTACCTTGCTCTTTTCCATCTCCAGCAGGTTCAGGCCGCATAAAGAGGACCCATGGCCCAAGTCGCAGAAAAACTCGACACGCCGCCGCCCGAGAATGAAGGCGCCAAACCCATCAACGGTCGCGTCGATGCCATCGATGGGGGACGCCTGTTCGGCTGGGCGCACGATCCCGCCGCCCCCGGCCAACGGCTCAAAGTGCGCGTCCTCCTCGATGGCGCACCGGTCGCCGAAGCGATCGCCGACCGCAATCGCCCGGACCTCAAGCGAAACGGGATCGGTGACGGCCAGCACGCATTCGAAATCGCCCTGCCTGAGGCGGTGCAGAAGCGCAGCCGCGATCTCGTCGTCATGGCGTTTACGGGAGACGGAGCGGGGCAGCCCCTGCGCGTGCCGCAACCAGACGAACAGGCAGCCGAAGCGCTGATCGCAGCACCATTGACCAGGGTGCTCGACAAACTGGACGTGCTGATGGCTGCGCAGCGTCAGTTGCAGATTTCCCAACGTTCGCTGCAGCGCGTACCTCATATCGGTGCAGATGCGGCGGAGACCGACGGAGCGCAAGACCCGAGCGCCGGCATCGACGGCCTTCGTGCCGAGATGAGCCGACGGCTCGACGATCTGGACGTGCATCTGCTGCGAATGGATGGCGTCGTGGCGGGCATGGAGAAGACACTCTCCACACTTCAAAAGCGGGCGGGCGGCGAGACCAGGCCGCTCGTGTTGCTTCTCTTCGTCCTCATGGGATTTGCAGCCGGAGCGCTGCTGGCATTGCTGGCAAGATGATGATGCGGCAGGCGATGGCGAACGATGAAAGGCCCGCTGGCACCAACGGCACCCGCGCCGCGGGGGCGCCCTTGCGCTTCGGCAAGGGTCGGGCTGTTTCCGCTCGGATCGATCCGGAAACCATGCTCGTCCTTGGCAGCGGACGGGCCAGGGGCCACGCTGTTTCCGTCAGAGCCGATGGCGCCAAGCCCGCGCGAGACGGCGCTTCCGTTGCAAGCTGGCCCTTGACTGCATCGTCGCCGTCGGCGACGCACGGTTTTGCGGCGCTCCTGACGCAACCGAAGCCCGATGTGCCCATCTCGCTGATCGACGTTGACGATGGGCGCATCAGCGAGCGCTTCATCGTTGCCCCCAGACCGATTTCGATCGAAGACGCGGCAACCCTTATTGCGCAGACCGCAGCAGGAGAAACGGCCGTCGTCGTCAGTCGCCTCGCCGATCAGCTCATGGCGCAACCGGGCAACCGCAACAGGGTTTTCGCCGGACTTACGTTGATGAAGGCACTGCAGCCGTCCGACGGCTTCATCGAACTGGTCGGAGAGACCCATGACGGCGTCATCGTCATCATGGGCTGGAGCCGCGCGTTCGTTCCCGGCCGTTGCCAGGCCTATCTTCTAGCCGGCGCGACGACCGTCGCCGATTGTTTCGTCGCCAGTTTTGCCCGGCCGGATATACCGGAGGGCGAGCTGGGCTTCATCGCCGTTCTGGAAACGGGCGGGAGGGTGCGCGCCGACGCGCTCAAAGGCATCGTCTACAATGCCGGCGGAGGCTGGCACCTGACACCGGCGCATTCGCGCGTGCAGATCAGCGCGGCCCTGGACACTCCGGACCACATCCGGTCCGTGCTGCTCGAAGCCCGGGCAACGCCAGAGGCCATGCTGCGCCTGCGTTCGGCCGCAAACGGCTTCACCGGAAAGGACACGATTTCGAGCCTTCCATACCCGGTTCGCCTGGACGTTGACCGGGTGTTCGAAACCGATGAAGGCGACATGCTGATTTCGGGCTGGCTGCTCGACCCGGAGCACCATGTTTCCTCCGTCAAACTGCGGCGGCCGGGCGCAGAGGCCAGGCTCGACGACATCTGGACGCGCCTCGATCGGCTCGACGTTTCGCAGAGCTTCGCCGATCAACCCGCATTCCGGGCATCGCTCGACAGCGACGATCAGGCCCACGGATTTGTCGCCCATGCGAGACTGCCTGGCGGCAATCTCGACGCTACACCCTATCTCGAACTGACCTTGAGAGAAGGTCGGCGCGCGTTTCTGCCATTGACACCCAAGCGGATGCCGGCGCGACGGGCCGCAATCCAGCAATTGTCTTTGTTCGATGCCGCCAACTGGGCGCTGCCGGCGATCGTCGATCACCAGATCGTTCCGCTTCTCTCCAAGGCCGCCTGCGCCGCGCCGCGCATGGAAACGATCATCGACGTCGGGGTGTTCGACGAAAATGCCGGCGTTCCCATCATCGTCGGCTCCACCGTCGGAATGCCGGAAGTCGGCCCGCTCCTCGCATTGTTTGCGCTCGACCCGCAGACGCGCTGCGCTCCGCTCGTGATCGTTGTCAGCAAGCCCGCCTTCCAGAGGGATCTCGTCCGTCTTAGGCAACTGGCACGGTTTTATGGTCTCTCGGTTCGCCTGGTCTGCGCGGCCGCGGCACAGGATCGCTTCGATCTGCTGTCGGTCGGGGCGGAGGTGGTTTCATGCGACGCGATCGTAACCATGGCGGGCTCACTCGTCCCTACCGGCAAAGGCTGGTACGACGCACTGACGGCAGTCGGAGAGGCCCACGTCGGAAGCGTGATTTCGCCGATGCTTGCCTATGACGATCACTCGGTGAAATGGGCAGGAAGCTGGCTCTCCGAGGACGGCGATCAACTGCTGCTCGATCGCTATGCCGGTTATCCGCTGATGGCGATTGCGGCACTGCAATTGACACGGGTCGACGTGGCGTCGCTCGAATGCTGCATCATGCCGCGTGCGGTCCTGAACGACGCGATGCGCGATTGCGGCGTCTATCTCGGCTCAAAACAGAAGGCCTGCGAAATCGGCCTGCGGATCAACCGGGCAGGCACCGCTGCCTATTTGCTGCCGTCGATCCAATTGCTCGGCTGCGACGAGCCGATGTCGGGAGAGCAAAACGGCAAGCTTGCAGCTCTCGCCGAACGCATCGATGCGGAAATACTCAAGTCGCGGTGGCGAAGCGCTCACCAGAGCCAAAGATCGTTTGACAGGATTTCCGCATGAGGGAACAAAAGCTTCGCGTCCTGGTGATCTCGCATGCGCACCCCTCCTTTTCGCTGGGCGGGGCGGAGATTGCCTCGCACAACCTGCACCGCGGCCTGAACGCGATGGAAGGTGTCGAATCCGTGTACTTGGCGGCCGCCTCCCCGCCGCTGCAACGACACGCCTCATCGGCGCTGATGAGTGCGCGCCTGCCGCAGGAAGAGGTGTTGTTCCACACCGATGCCTATGATCATTTTCACCTGGCGAATGAGGACGTCGAGTCGATCGAGCGCGATCTCCTGCGCTTCGTGCGCGACGTGAAACCGGATGTCATTCATTTCCATCACGTTCTGGGGTTCGGTCTCGAGGCGCTCTATGCGGTGCGCTCCGCACTGCCAGACGCGGCAATCCTTCTCACGCTCCACGAATTCGTGCCGATCTGCCACAACCACGGGCAGATGGTGAAACGGCCGACCGGCCAGCTTTGCGAGCAGGCTTCGCCGACCGCCTGCAACAGCTGTTTTCCGGATATTCCGGCGTCAAGGTTCCTCCGGCGTGAAGCGCTCGTGCGGACCATGCTCCTCGATATGGTCGACGCGTTCGTTGCGCCAAGCGCCTTTCTCGCCAAGCGCTATGCGGAGTGGGGCATAGATCGCCAACGCATTCACGTCATCGAAAACGGGATCATGGGCGAGGAAGCGACACCCGCGCGCGAACTTGCGCGAAGCGACGCGCGTCGCAACCGCTTCGCCTTCTTCGGCCAGATGACGCCGTTCAAGGGCGTCGACGTGCTGATCGATGCCATCGGCCGCGTACCGGATGAGATCTGGGGTGATGACGCCTACCTGATGATCTTTGGCGCCAATCTCGAACGCCAGCCGGTCGAATTTCAGGCGCGGATGAAGAAGCTGATCGAGCGAGCCGGTCGTCGGGTCCGCTTCTACGGCAGCTATCAGAATGCCGATCTGCCGAAGCTCATGCGCTCCGTCGATTGGGTGATCTTCCCATCGATCTGGTGGGAAAACTCACCCGTCGTCATCCAGGAAGCGCTGCTGCACCGCCGGCCGATCATCTGCTCCGACATTGGCGGCATGGCCGAGAAAGTTCGCGATGGCGCCGATGGCCTGCATTTTCGCGCCGGCAACGGCCAGCACCTTGCGGATCGGATCGTCGAGGTCCTGAACGACGACACGGTCTGGGACCGCTTGCGCAGCAGCATGCGCGGTCCCTTCAGCTCCAAGGATTGCGCACGGGAACACCTCGGCGTCTATCGCAGCCTGCTGCGCGAAAAAGACGGTGCCGCGCAACGCGAACATCGCGTCGAGATGCGCGTCTCGTCACAGTTCCAATGACGGATTAAGCTTTTGGCACGCATATTGGTCATGATCCCCGCCGGCGAAGTCTACGCACATGACAGCGTTCGCTGGTATCAACATCAAGACATCCAGTCTCACATCAACCACTACCACAATATGGGCGATGCCTTCGTCTTCGACTCGTCGCTGAAACTGCTGCGGTTCGAAGAACTCGGTGTGCTCGAAATATCGGAATTCAGGCCACGCGACATCGCCCGGCTTCGGGAGGAATACGATTACGTGTTCCTGCGCGGATCAAATTACATTCACGACGCCATGAACTGGGAGGCGGCGGCAACGGTCCTGAAGGCGCTCGGCCTGCCAGTGATCGGCTTTGGCATCGGTGCACAGGCTCCGGTGGATGGAAAAATCAGGCTCTCCGACGATACGCGTGCCGTCCTGCGCTTGATGTCCGAATCGACGACATCAATCGGTGTGCGGGGTGCCTATTCGGCCGAGGTTCTGTGGGATCTCGGCATCCGCAACGTCCGGATCATCGGATGCCCGACCGCCTTCCGCCTGAACGATCCGGAATTGCGCATCACGCTGCCGCCGCTCGAACAGGTCCGCAAGGTCGGGGTCACCGTCAGGCGAGAAGTCTCCAATGCCTATGCCAAGGATATCGAACGCTATCTCGGCTTCCACCGCGAACTGGTGAAAACCATGGCTGGGCGCTTCGAGACCGTGCTGTTGACGCAGGGCGAGGTCGAGGAAAAGAAGCTTGTCCTGGGAGACGAGGTCCAGCGCGAAGAAGCACTCGCCGCGCTCAAGGCCGACCATTGGACATCGTCCTGGTATCTCGATGAGGCGATGCTGCGCCTCTACGAGCAAAGGCTGTTCTATTCTGATGTGGTTGCCGATTACGAACGGCTGATCCGCGCCCAGGACCTGGTGCTCGGCTACCGCCTGCACGGCAATCTCATGGCGCTGGCGAATGGGGTTCCGTCGATCTACTGCACCTATGACAGCCGAACGGCCGAGTTCTGCGACACATTCAAGATCCCCAGTTTCGACATCTTCGGGCAGCAGGCGTTCTGCCTCGAGGACTATTGGGACCAGGCCCTCTTCGACAGGTACAACCGTGCCTGGTTCCACACCTACGGCGAAATGTACCGTTTCCTCACTGAAAATGGTGTCGAGCACAAGATGCACGACATCCTCAAATCCCCACCCGCAAAAATCTCCCGAGTTGCTTGAAGCGAAAAGGTGCTGACATGCAGAACAAAGTGCGCAAGGCGATCATCCCGGCCGCCGGATTCGGTACGCGAATGCTGCCGGCGACAAAAAGCGTTCCCAAGGAACTGCTGCCGATCGTTGATCGGCCGATCCTCGACTACATCGTCAGCGAGGCGTTTGCCGCAGGCATCGAACACGTCATCATCGTCACCGGCCGCATGAAGGGTGCGATCGAGGATTATTTCGATCACGCATTCGAGGTCGACGCAACGCTGCGGCGAGCCGGCAAGAACCCGCTTGCCGATCGGCTGGCGACGGCAACGCCTGATGTCGGCAGCATCTCATTCGTGCGCCAGCAGCAGGCCCGTGGCCTTGGCCACGCCGTCTGGACGGCGCGCCACATCGTCGGCGACGAACCTTTCGCCGTGCTGCTGCCGGATATGCTGATGGTCGATCACGAACCCTGCCTCCAATCGATGACGACCCTTCACCAGCGACATGGCGGCAATGTCGTGGCGGTCGAACGATGCTTGCCGGAAGAGGCTCACAAATTCGGCATCGTTTCCCTGAAGCAGACCATTGGGGGCGCACTGGTCGATGGCCTCGTGGAAAAACCGGCCCCGGGCATGGCGCCGAGCAACCTGTTTATCTCCGGGCGCTACATTCTCCAGCCGGAGATCTTCAACATCCTCGAAAACCAGGAGCCGGGTGCAGGCGGCGAGATCCAGTTGACCGACGCGATGATTACCCTGATGAAAGACCAGGAAATTCGCGCTTTCGAATTCGGCGGCCGCACGTTCGACTGCGGAAATCCGACCGGCTTCGTCGCGGCCAACCTGCACATGGCAATGGCGCGCGCCGACATTGCAGCAGGGATCTCCGGCGAGATGCATGCACTCATGACGCCCGTGCGCGCAATCGCCTGATGGCGCGTAGGCTGCGCCGCGAGGAACGGCCATGCCGCCAGGTTGCGCAATCTGTGTTCGTGGCGCGGCGTTACGGTTCGAAGCTTGGTTTTTAGCTTTGTTTGCGCGTCTAATATGACGCGCGGCGCTGTAGAACATCAAAAGGCCCGCAGACATTCCTGTTTGCGGGCCTTGTTTGATTTGGCTGTCAATCTCTTCCGGATTTTCACCGATCACGAGACCGGAGAATCATTGGCGCCCCGTTAGCCGCCCGCGATCAACTGTCTGGTCCCGCCGAATGGCGGTCCACAACCGTCAATTCACGGGTGCCGGAGGAAGCGTGTCGCGGATCTGATCGATCTTGCCGACGTCGGCCCGACGCCAAGGATATCCTTGGCTTCGTCAAGCATGTCGTCGGTTACGACTCCGTCCTTCGAGAAGCCGGCAAGCGCGTCGCGCAGGGCCTCGTCGCTGAGGGCCGGATCGCTTGGGATGGCGTCTACGCCGTTCTCAGCTTCGAACTCGGCATAGGCGATGGCGTAGGCAGAAACCGCGGCCATTCGGGGATCGTTCGAGTTGAGATAAGCGTGATAGTTGCGGTTCAGCGAGCGCAGTCCCGGCGTGCCGACGCCAGCTTCAATTGGCTCCACCTTGGTCAGCTTGTCGGCCTTCGCAGCTTTTTTCGCCGTGTCCGGGCCTTTTTTGCCACGTGTGAACAATGATTTCCACGTCGGCGTGTCGCTAGCGCTGGCCTTGCTCGACCGGGTGTCCTTGCTTGCACGCGCGGTTCCCGATTTTCCATGGCTGGAACCTGAGCCCCCGCCATGGTTGCCGCCATTTCCATTTCCATTTCCATTACCACCGCCGCCGCCGCCACCGGAATTGCCATGGCCTTCCTTGGCCAGGGCTGTGCCCGCCGCACCGACCATCCCGCCTACCGCGGGGGCTACGACCAGACTCAGCGCCAAGGCGCCACGAGCGATTGCTTTCGCGAAAACCATAAGAAACTCCTCTTCGAATAGCCTCGGCACCGACTTCGATGAAGGCCGCGTTTGTAGAGAAGCGTAACTTATCTTGGGCAAAAGGGAGCTACTATGCCCCCCGGACCATTGCGGCGGCCTATAGGACCTTGGTCCTGTCGGGCAGACAGCCTAAGGTCCGATAAGGATTGAGAACCGTGCCACGGCATTGACCAGCCTGCCCAAGCGTTTAGGTTAACGCGGGTTTGTTGTACCACAGCGACGCTGGCGACCAGCAGTCGATCCCGGGAAATTTCGTGCGCGCCACCCAACTCATCAAAAATTGGAACGCCCGCTCACTGGCATCGCAGTTCCTGCTGATCGGCGGCCTTGTTGCAGCGGCTGCGATGGTGCTGGTTGGGGCGTTTGTTTCACGCCTTATCGAGGAGGCAGTCACTCGCAACTCCGCCGCAACCACGGCTCTCTATGTGGACAGTGTGATCGCACCGTTGTTGCCCGATATGCAGACGACCCAGATACTCGACGGCGCTGTCGCGCGCGCGCTCGACGAAACTCTTGGTCAGGGCGCCCTGGGAGACCGTCTCTTGTCCTTCCGCCTCTGGCGGGCAGACGGCACGGTTCTGTATTCAAGCGACGAAGCCCAGATTGGAAAACGGCTCGAGCTCAGCGACGAGCTGCGAACCGCATTCTCCGGCAGGATGGTGGCGCTCTTCGATCAATCAGGGGAGCAGTCGGACAAACGCCCTGCCGACACGCCGGTCCTTGAGATCTACAATCCGGTGCTGCAACCGTGGTCGGGAGAGGTCGTCGCAGTTTCTGAATTTCATGAGGTCTCCTATGATTTCCAAACTGGCTTGAACCAAGCGCGATTCTATACCTGGTTAGCGGTCGCGGCCTTTACGCTTGCATTTTTCGTGGTTCTCTCTGCGATCGTGCTGCGCGGCAGCCGGACCATTGAAACGCAGCGCCATGCGCTCAAGGACCGGATCGCCCAGCTTTCAGCACTGCTCGCCCAGAACGAAGCTCTACGGGGGCGGCTCCAGCGGGCCTCACAGCGTACGGCGGCGCTCAACGAAAGTCATCTGCGCCGCATCGGCGCTGATCTGCACGACGGGCCCGCGCAACTGCTGGCCTTCGCCTCCCTGCGGCTCGACAGCGATGCTTTCACGAACCCGAAAACACCCGGAGCGACGCGCGAGCGCAGCATCGCCGAAATCAAGGAAAGCCTCGATGAAGCAATGCAGGAGATCCGGACGATCTGCAGCGGTCTTGTTCTACCGCAGATCGAAACGGCGACCCTACCCGAGATCTTGAAGCGGGTCGTTCACGCCCATCAGCAACGAACGGAAACGACCGTGGAACTGTCGGTTTTCGACCCGCCTGATCACCTCGCTCTGTCCGCCAAAATCTGCATCTACCGTTTCGTGCAGGAAGCGCTCAACAACGCGTACCGCCACGGCGGCGGCGTCGGCCAGCGTGTCTCGCAATCGACGGTGGGTGAGCAGGTGACGGTCGAGGTCGGGGACAATGGGCCTGGCTTCGACCCGGATCGCGTCGAGCCAACGGGCCTTGGCCTTGAGGGATTAAGAGAACGCATCGAAAGCTTGGGTGGAGCCTTCGAGATTAAAGTCTCAACAACTGGCACCGTTGTTCGTATGACAATCAGCACCGAGGAGACAAAAGCGGTATGAAGACAGCGATACGCATAGCCGTGGTAGATGACCATCCCTTGTTTCGAGAGGGCGTAACAAGAAGCCTGCTGGAGATCGGCGGCTTCGAAATCGTTGCCGAGGGGAGTTCCAGGGATGATGCCCTGCTTATTGCCGAGAATCTGCGTCCCGATGTCATGCTGCTGGACATATCCATGCCGGGGGGCGGCTTGAACGCAATCCTACCTATCCTCGAGTTATCGCCGTCGCAAAAAATCATCATGCTGACCGTCTCCGAAACGAGCGACGATGTTACTGCAGCCCTCGAACGAGGGGCGCTGGGATATGTGCTGAAGGGTGTAGGTGGCCGAGCCCTGGCGGAAATCATACGCAACGTCGCCACGGGCGAGAGCTATGTCACTCCGGCGCTCTCGGCCAAACTTCTCTCCAATCGGACGCGCGGTCCATCAAACCTGTCGGCCCTGGTCGCCAGCCTGACCGCGCGTGAACATGAAGTGCTGCAGTTGGTGGCCGCAGGCATGAGCAACAAGCACGTCGCCCGGAAACTCGAACTTCAGGAAAAGACAGTAAAGCACCATATGACGCAGATCATGGCCAAGCTCAGCGTCACCAACCGAACCGAGGCTGCCATGGTGCTGCGCGACGCGGCCGATTGGCGTCCCCTCACTGAATGAGGGACTGAATTCGTTTCAAGTCCGCCAGGGTCGCCTTTCGGTTGATGATCGTGCGCCCCCGCGCATCCTTCATGATGTAGCGGCCGTTATTGATCTCCTCGCTCATGCCATCGGCATGGCGCACGCCGACCCTGGAAGCACCGCCGCCGGCACCCTTCGAATTGCCACGGGCATTGCCGCTGCTCGAGTTGTCTTTTCCAGACCTGCCCCCTCCGTTTCCTCCACCGTTTCCTCCACCGTTACCACCGCCATTTCCTCCGCCATTGCCTCCACCGTTACCACCGCCGCCGCCGCCACCATTGCCGTTATTCTCGCCGCTCTTGGCAAAAGCGGCCTGGGGAACAAGTTCCAGTAACGAGCCGGCAGGGCCGAGGGTATATGGAAGGGCTGTGGCGAACAGACAAACGGCTCCCGAGCTGACTGCGGTAAGAAACTTCCGACGCGTAGGCATGACATCTCCTCAGAACAGAACTTTGCCCGGGCTTCGACAGGTTGTCGAGATTGGGCATGCTCTGCCAGACCGCAAACCGGCGGCCAATAGCATGAGTTCAACCGAGACAACCGCCTCGACAAACCCCTGTAAATGAAAGCCCTGATCGCTGAAACGCGTTGGGCCAGGGCGCCGCGAACGACCCGTGGCAGGCTTTCAGTGCGGACCTTCGGCTTTGCCGGCACAGTTCACCTTCTCAATACAGGACATGAGCCGCATTTCAATATCGCGACACAGAACTTCAAACTCCCGGATCGCATCCTGCCGCGGATGCGTTTCTAGCTGCAACCTGTGCAGCTCCGTGACCGCCAGGTTGTAGGCTTGGCAAAGGTCAAGAAGAGACTCCAGAACATGTGTCCTGGGCGCCAGTTCTTGCCCGAGCGCCGGCGAAAGAAGTCGGTTCAGAGAGTTCTTGATCCTCATTTTCGTGACACCAGCCCAACATGCTGTCAGCGTGCGGAACAAGCGGGCCTGTGTCAAAGCGGACTGAAGTCGGATCAGGAGTAGGACCAAAGTCCGCCGGACGCGCTTTCCCGACAGCGGAAGAACGGGATTTTCCCCGCGGCCATCTTGAATTTGCACGCCGCGCGCGAATATTCAGGCAGCAGTTATGCCGTTTTGGTGCATTCCCTGGTACATTCTATGCGGTGCATAAAGTTGTAGATACCTAGGAAAGGGAATATGCATAAAACTGCACTAGACCGATTATCGTCAGTGAATCGGGAGCTGGATGCATGCAGAGAGAGTTACCATTCAACGGGCAGAGGGATTGGCGGATCGTGCGCTATGTCCTCGCTGGCATCGTTGGTTTCGCCGTACTCGCCCAGGTTCTGGTCTATCTCAGCCTGGTCGCTCTCGTCGATCGGCCCTATGCGGCCGCGGTGGTCGGCGCGGCCTTGATTTCCCTGCTGATGGGTGTGCCGCTGATCGTCGTCGCGGCCATGCAGTTTCGCCGCGCCCAGCGCCTCCGCAACCAGATCAACCACGTCGTTGCCCATGACGCCACGACCGGCTGCGTTACCGGCCGCGGGCTCGTCCAGCATGTCAATGGTCTCGAGCGCCGCCGTCAGCGCGGTGCCGAGGAGCTTCACGGGGCTCTCATCCATCTGCGGATCAACAACCTCGACGATGTCGGCGCCGCTTTCGGCCCGGAATGGAGTGATGAACTGCTCCAATTCGTCGCCTCCACCATCAGCACCTCGGTGCGGCGCGACGATGTCGTCGCGCGAACCGGTCCAGCGAGCTTCGACGTCCTGTTGGTGGGTGCGACCGAAGCCGATGCAGAGCACGTTTGCACACGCTTGACGAAAGCGCTGACCTCGTCGCATTTCGCAGCCGACGGCAGCAAGGTCGATCTTGCCTTCAGCGTTGGCGGTGCGTTGTTCGACGGCAGCGTTGACCTGGAGCAGCTGCGCCGCGCCGCCGCTTCCGAGGCCGTTGCTGTTGCGGCGACTCAGAGCGTCGGTTTTGTCCGCCTGCCCTCGGCTTGAATCAATGTGGGCGCTGGCGCTCACGTTAGGTGAAGATACAACCTTTGCGCGCGTCGACTGAGATCCAGCGGCTGAATTCGCGCCTGCATTGAGTTGTGGACGGCAACTTAGTCGCTCAAATCCTGAAGACGCGATGCGCGATCGGTTCTATTTCAATAGCTTAACGGATCCCGGCTTAGAGGGCGCGATTGTTCCATTTATGCAACATGGCCGTGCGAAAGGCTGGGATACTCTTGCACCACCCCAAAAGTGGTGGCCGCCTTTTATTACAGCTGTATTATTTAGCGATAAATTTCTGCAGTTGTAATGTGCGCTTGGATTTGCAAGCGTGACGTACTGATTGCGAGGGGGATAGTATTGAACGTGGGGAAAACCTTTAAGGGCGGGTTGTTTTCTATTCTGCTCGCGTCAACCGTGTTTGCGGGCGGTGCGGCCGATGCGATGACGCTCAGGGAAGCGCTTCAAATCGCGATGGAATCGAACCCGGAGATCGGGCAGTCGATGGAGAACCGCGAGGCGATCGAGTTCGAACTGCGGCAGGCCCGCGGTCTCTACCTGCCGAGCCTCGATGTGGAAGCTTCCACGGGCGTGCAACACCTCGAGGACGAAGCACGACGGCTCGGCTCCATCGAAAACGACCCGCTCTATCCTTCCGATGTCGGTCTGACAGTCACTCAGAAGCTCTTTGACGGCGGTGGTCGTCGTGCCGAACTGGAGCGGCAGGCAGCACGCGTCGACAGCGCCTCCTTCCGTGTGCTGGAACGTTCCGAAACCATTGGGTTGCAGATCGTCCGCGAGTACTTCGAGTATATTCTTCAGCAGCAGATCGTGGCGGAGGCCCGCAAGAACGTCGGCGTTCATCAGTCGATCCTATCGGATATCAGCTCGCTGATTTCAGGTGGAACGTTGACTGATGCGGATCGCCAACAGGCCAGTGAACGCCTGCTTTCCGCAAAGGCCCGCCTATTGGAAGCGGAGGAAGCGCTCGATACCGTCAAGATCAGCTTCAATCGCCTGGTGGGCCAGCCGCTTACCAAGCCGTCGATGCCGAAGTCGGTTGCGAACGTCTTGCCGAAAACGCTGGAGACGGCGATCGGCATCGCCCGCGGCAACAACCCGCGCATCAAGGCTGCCGATTCCGACATCAGTGTCGCGGACTCGCAGGTAAAGGCTGCGCGCTCGAGCATGTTTCCGGAGGTCTTTGCCGAAGGAAGCGTGCGCTCCGGAAACGATATCGACGGCGCGACCGGCAATTCCTGGGACGCGCAAGCGCGGATCGTCGCAAAATGGAATCTCTATCGTGGCGGCATAGACATCGCCAACGAGCAGGAACAGATGCGCCGGGCGAGCGAGCAGCGGCTGGTCTTCCACCAGGCGCATCGCGAGGTCGAGGAGGCCGTTCGCATTTCCTGGGAACGCCGCACGAGCCAGTATGACATTTCGCGCACGCTGAATGCACAAGCCCAGATGAACGTGCAGATCGTCGAGTCCTATCGCGAGCAGCTCAAGGTCGGCCAGCGCTCGCTGCTCGACGTGCTGGGCGCGCAGAACGCACGTTTCAATGTCAGCGTCCTGGCGAAAACATCGCAATATGCAGCCTTGTTTGCCGAATATCGCCTGCTTGCCGCAACTGGCCAGCTCCTGGCGACGATGCAGATCAAGGCACCGGCTCAATCCGAAGCCTATGCGCGCACCGAGTTCAATGTTCCGGACACGCCTGCTACGGAAACCTATCGCCGTGTTCCGTCGCGCCAGACGAACGATTTGCCGCTCGACTTGTTGGCGCCGATCCGGCAGAAATGATAGTCCTCGTGAGGGCGGACACAACCGGTGGTGATGCAAGCTATTGACAGGCATGCGCAGATTGGCCCGTCCTTGACTGGCTTTTCCGAGGCGTTCAAGGAGATTTGCATCTTCTTGAACCGCCCCTCGTCAGACAGTGTGCTCTATTCCGACGTGCCCTTCGACGCCCGGTCGCCGAGCGCCGAAGACGTTTCCCGCATAGCTGAGCGCGTTGGCCTGGAGACGGAGCTTGTTTCCACGCGGGCCCTTGCCAATCGCGATTTCGTGTTCCCGCTGCTGCTCGTCTTTCGCGATGGCAGCGCCACGGCGTTGTTGGAGGAGGCGCCGGACGGGACTCTCAGTCTTTCGAACAAATTGGCAAGGCCCGACGAGACGGCGGTGAAGCTGTCTGATCTGCAACTCGGCGGGCTCGCCTATGCCGCGTCGTTCTCGGCGACCTATTTGAACGCGGCTGCCGGCCGGGGTGTTGGCGAGGCGCGCAACATTGACCGCCGACACTGGCTGACTTCGACGATCAAGCCCTTCTGGCAAGCCTATGTCCAGGTGGCGATCGCGACATTCTTCATCAACGTCCTGGCGCTCGCCGCGCCGCTGTTCACGATGAACGTGTACGATCGCATCCTGCCGAACAAGGCGATCGCGACGCTCTGGGTCCTGGCGCTGGGCATCAGCACCGCCATCCTCTTCGATTTCCTATTGAAGACGGTACGCGCGGCGCTGATCGACTACGCCGGCCGCAAGGCCGATCTGAAACTCTCCTACATGCTGTTCGAGAAGATTCTGCATGCAACCATGGCGTCGCGGCCGCCGTCCACCGGCGAGTATGCGAACCGGGCGATGCAGTACGAATTCGTGCGGGAGTTTTTCACGTCGAATACGCTCAGCATGATCATCGACAGTCTTTTCGTCTTCGTCTTCATCGCCGCCATCTATGCGGTGGCAGGTTGGATCGCGCTCATTCCAG
Source organism: Ensifer sp. 1H6 (assembly GCF_001976035.1). NCBI lineage: Bacteria > Pseudomonadati > Pseudomonadota > Alphaproteobacteria > Hyphomicrobiales > Rhizobiaceae > Ensifer > Ensifer sp. 1H6. Next base: position 43,868 of record NZ_MOAI01000039.1, read on the forward strand.
CGATTGCTTTTATCTTGAGCCTCGTGATCGGCTACGTTGCGCAGTACAAGATCGGCAATCGCGTCGCCGCGGCATCCAACGAGTCCGCCCAGCGCCAGGCACTCCTGGTCGAAACGATCAGCGCGATCGAGACGGTGAAAACGCTGCATTCGGAAAAACAGCTGCTTCGCCGCTGGAACGAATTGGCCAAGCATTCCTCGAACACGGCCGAGAAAATCAAGGAGATTTCCTCCTGGGCGTCGCACGCGACGCAGTTCGTGCAGCAGTTGGTGACGGTCTGCATCGTCGTGGCCGGCGCCTATGAATTCACCGAAGGAAACATCTCCTCGGGCGCGATCATCGCCGCCAGCATGCTGGCCGGCCGCGCCGTCGCACCGCTCGGCCAGATTGCGATGACGCTGGCGCGACTGCGCCAGGCGCTTCTATCGCTGCGGATCCTGAATGCGGTGATGGAGCAGCCGGAGGATCGGCCCGATACGATCGGTTTCGTCAATCGCGAGATCCGCAACGGCAGCATTACCTTCGCCAATCTCGACTTCGCCTACCCGGGGACCGACCACAAAGTGGTCAGCGGCATGAACGTGGCGATCAAAGCGGGAGAGCGGGTGGGCATCATCGGCCGCATCGGTTCCGGCAAGACGACGATCGGCCGGCTGCTTGCCGGCCTCTACCCACCAAGCGCGGGGCGAATCCTGCTCGACGGCGTCGACATTCGCCAACTGCACCCCTCTGTCGTTCGCTCGGCGGTCTCGTTCGTGTCGCAGAATTCTGATCTGTTCTCGGGCACGATCAAGGAAAACCTCCTGATGGCAAATCCGACCGCCAGCGATGAAGAAGTGGTGGCGGCAGCGAGGCTTGCCGGTGTGGACGAATTCGTCTCCCACCATCCGCGCGGCTATGACATGCCCGTAGGTGAACGCGGTTCTCAGCTTTCCGGCGGGCAACGCCAGGCGGTTGCCATCGCACGGTTGCTGTTGCGCAAGCCGAAGGTCGTCTTCCTTGATGAGCCCTCCGGGGCAATGGACCTTGCAAGCGAACGTGAGCTGATCAACAAGCTCTCCACCGTCTTCAGCAGCGATGTCACCCTTTTGATATCGACGCATCGCCATAGCATGCTGAGCCTCGTCGATCGGCTGCTGGTTCTTGACCGCGGGCGCGTCGTTGCCGATGGCCCGAAGGCCGAGGTCATTGAGCAGTTGCAAAGGCGGCCCGGTCCTGCTGGCCCAGTGGCCGGAGCCGGCCTATGATGCACGCCTTCACAAAGATGACGAAAAGACGTCGGTTTGCACGTGGCGGGAGGGGTCAGCATGACTGAGAAACCGCCGCTTGCCGCGCGCGCCGGGTTGCTTGTCATCGGCTTGCTGATCAGCTCTTTCGTCGCCTGGGCGGCGATCGCCGAGGTTGATGAGATCGCCCGCGGTGAAGGCAAGGTCATCCCCGTCTCGAAGACGCAGATTATCCAGTCGAGTGAACCCGGCATCGTGCGCGAGATCGCGGTACAGCCCGGACAGGTCGTTCGCCGCGGCGATCTGATCCTCCGGCTCGACGATACCGCGAGCGGCTCCTCCCTTGGCGAACTCGAGGCCAAGGGGCGATCGCTGCGCGCGCAAGTCGCGCGGCTCAAACTCGAGGAGACCGGGGCCTACGACGCAAAATACCAATGTCCTGAGGACATCACTAAGGTCGCGCCGGCCATATGCGCCAACGAGGAACAACTGCTTCAAGCCAAGGCCGGCAATTTCAACAACAAGCTGTCGGTCATGCAAGCGCGTGAAGGCCAGCGGCAGAAGGAGCTTGCTGAGGCGGAGGCCAATATCACCCGCCTGACAGAGAGCCTGCAGTTGACCGAGCAAGAACAGGAAATGCTCGCGCCGATGGTCAAGCGCAAGCTCGTCGCGCAAACCGAGGTGCTCAGGGTCGAGAAGGAGCTTACCGATACCCGGGGTCAGCTCGCCCTCTGGAAGGAGTCGGTCGGAAAGCTGGAGGCGGCACTCAGGGAGGCAACCCTCCAGGTGACCGAATTGTCGCTGCAACTGAAGCAGGAGGCCCTGGCGGAGAAGACCGAGGCGCTTTCGCAACTTTCCGTAATCGAGGAAACCATCCGCGGCGCCAGCAGCCGGGTCGCCAACACCGACATTCGCTCACCAGTCGACGGCATCATCAATACGCTCGATGTCAACACGGTCGGCGCCTATGTGACGCCCGGTGGGGTGATCGCCGGCGTCGTACCGACATCGGAAGTACTGCTCGTTGAGGCGCGGCTATCTCCAAGGGACGTTGCGTTCGTGCGCGCCGGCCAGCCGGCGCTGATCAAGGTATCGGCTTATGATTTCTCGATTTACGGTGGCCTCGGCGGTGTTGTTGAGACCATCAGTGCCGACAGCCTGGTCGATCAGAACAATGGCGAGACCTACTATCTCGTGCGCGTCAAGACCGACACAGCCGCGCTGGTGAAGGATGGGCGCGAATATGCGATCATGCCCGGCATGATTGCGTCTGTGGATATCATGACCGGCAAGAAAACGATCCTTGCCTATCTGATGAAGCCGATCAACAAGGCGCGCGAGGAAGCTCTGCGGGAGCGCTGACCGATGAACGAGACACCGCCTCCCCCGTCCGACGCGGACCTGAGCGCTCTGCGGTTCCGTGTCGTCACCGTCGGCGGTCAGCGCCGCGGGATCAAGCTTGAGGAGATCTATTGGCAGAGCCTTGGCGAGCTTGCCGCGCGGCAAGGCCATAAGCTCGCGGATATCGTTGCCGCCTGCGAAACAGAACTCGAGGGCGAAGGCAATCTGACGGCGCGGCTGCGTTTTATCGCCACCCGCTACCTGCGCAACGAACTTTCGTCGGCCAATGAGCGCAGCAACTTGGCTGTGGTTGCAGCCCAGGTCCGAGCAAGCCCGTCGCCGGCCTTTGCGCTCACGGGGAATAAGCATATCATTGCCTATAACCCCGCCTTCCTCTCCTTCGTCCAATCACGTGTCCTGCGGTCGCACCTGCCCCAACCGGCACGAGGCTTGAAGCTCTCTTTCGACGTTCAGTTTGTCGATCTCGTGCGCCGCCTCAAGGAGACCCCCGGCGAACCGCAATCGGCAGGCTTCACCATAGGAGCGCAGGGGCAGAACACGCGGGGCAAACTCACCGCCGCCCTCGCACCGCTCTCCGACCAGGACGTCATCATCGGCTTTATTCTGGCCTGATCCAATGCGACCGCCGCTGCGACAGCGTAGTTACAATGGCGACCCTTTCGAGCGGTCACCCATTCGACGAAAGGCATTGCGTTTGGAGATGAGGTTTAGCGAAGCGCGACGCCCTCTCCGGGCATGACATCGGACAGAGGTGCGGCCGAAGCGACCTTGTCGCCGGTCGACTTGACGCCGTGGATCCAGGAGCGGTCGGCGCTGACCGAGAAGAGCGGCTGGTAGTTGGGCAGGGCACGGTCGGGCTTCACCTCGTCGCTCAGATTGTCGAGAATGAAGTGGCCCTGGCTCGTCGTGATCGCGAGCACCGCGTGATAGAGGTTGCGTCGGACATCGCGCAGAACGACGACCGACATGGCTTCCGGCGGCAGGCCGGCCGCCTTGAGAGCGGCCATCTTCAGGATGGCATAGTCTTCGCAGTCGCCCTTGCCGCGGGCGAGAATTTCGTCCGGCGTTGCCCAATAATCCTTGGAGCCGTAGTTCTCAGCGTCCGGCTGGTAGCGGACAAGCCGGTTCACCGTCCGGTTGATGCCGCTGATCTTCTGCCGGAAGGCGAGGCCGTTGGCGTTTTCGATCGCCTTGCCGAGGATGCCGCGAGCGGCACAACCACTCTCGTTGGCGCAGTGGTCGAAATCGGCTGCAGCGACCGCCGGAAAGACAGTTTTCCATTTGCGGGCCACGGGGATCGAAGAGACGCGGAAGGCGACGGAATGAAAAACGGCGGAGGGCGTCGACTGCGCCGGTGTTTGGCCGCCGAGGTTGGTGCGTGCCGTCACCGCCACTTTCTGCACCTGCTGACGCTTGAGCCCTTCGGAAGCTTGCTTCGACCAGGTACCGATCGTCTCAGTGGCGACGGCCGCCAGCGGACTTGCGAGGCTCATCATCTGCTGGAAGAGGCCGGGCTGGAGCATGCCGGGCTGTCCGGCCTGCACAGAGGATATCGCTGAAAGCGATGCCAGGCCGATCGCAAACACCGAAGTCATCAGGTATTTTCCGCAGTGCTTCCAGCTCTTCTTGTTCATCGCCGTGTCTCTCGGTTGCATGGAGACACTCTACGAACGAAAAGAAAAATGCAGGTAAAGCCGTATGTATTATTTAGTATGTGCCGCAACAATACGTTTTATTTAAAATTCTATTCAAATTTTATACTACTGTATTCTTTTGGGCCAGTGACGATTCACGTATAGAAGTCACCAATTCGTCGTCATGAGATGTGCGACGGCCTGGAGCAGGCCGTTTGGCTCTTGTGTCGGTTGTTTCATGAGGATGCGTTCAAAGGAACGCCTTGCAACGCGGCCCGTTGCGATTGACGGGCGCATTTTGTCACCGTTCTCTGTAAAACAGGGCTGCTTTTTATGGCTCCGGCGGCCCGCTTGGGGCACTCGTTTCGAATCCATGACCAGAACTATTAAAATTGCGTCAATCTAACCAATTTTGGGTATTAGCATATCATAGTATGCTGTTCTTCTCTAATCCCTTCGATGCCGATTGCGGCCGCACAAAGTTGATGTTCTCTTGCCCGCAAAGGTCGAGGGGTATTTTCTATGGCAACCGCAGGCACCACAAATTCCAACGAAGCCGCCGCAAACCCGGCAGAGGCAATCGAGTACCGCGATGCACCGGATGGCAAAGCCGGCCGGTTGATAGCACAGACCGGTGCTGGCGCGGCGGGAGAGCCGCAGCTCCTGGACCAGGCAACCGGCGCTCCAGTGAAGGGCGCTGAGAACGCGCCCCAAACGCCGCCGATGCCGGCAACGGTCAGCGCCGATGCTTCAAATGTTGTGCACCTGCCTGCAGGCGCATCGATCGAAAAGATCCAGGTGGTCGGCACTGATATCGTTTTGGAACAGCCTGATGGCTCTACGATCACGATCCAGAACGCCGCATTGAAAGTTCCGACCTTTGTCATCGGTGACGCCGAAATTCCGCGCGAAACCCTCGTGGCGGTGCTTGGAGAAAACGGTATCAACGTCGCCGCGGGCCCGGATGGCACCATCAGCGTCGTGTCGAACCAAAGCAGCGGCGGGGATCTCTCCGATGCGACCGGCGACATCGGCCAGGCCGGGCCGGTCATCGACTTGCTCGCCCCGACCGCCCTGGAGTTTCCTGCGCTTGAAGCGACCGAGCGTCTGCCCTTCGCGCTTGACCCCAACGATGACCCGTCGATCATCCCCGACTCCAAAGATAATCCAGGCGGCATCGCGGTGAGCGACAGGCAAGTCGACGAAGCCGGCCTCGCAGTCGGATCGCGTGCGGGCGATGGCAGTGCGTCGGTCAGCGGTGTGTTTGCCCTCACCGATCCGGACGGGCTTGACGACATCGCTGGCCTGACCATCAACGGTCAGACGTTCGCCATCGGCGGTCTCGTCGGGCAAACGGTTGTGGGTCAATTCGGTACATTGACCATCACCGGCTACAACCCGCTTACCGGTGTGGCGGAGTACACCTACGAGCTGACGAGCGCAGTCACGAGTTCCGGGGTCAATCCCGGTACGAATATCGAGCAGGACCGGGACATCTTCGACCTCACGGTCACCGATCACGATGGTGCCGGCGGTTCGGCCACCCTCCAGATCGATATCATCGACGACGTTCCGGTGATCGGGATCACCGAACCGGCCGCGCCGAGCGTGGTGGAAGGCCAGACGCTTGCCGGCAGCTGGACGCTTTCGGCAGGTGCCGATGGCGTCGGCACAGTCGACGTGACGGTCGGCAACACGACGCAGACGCTGACCCTGACGGCGGGCCAGTCGGTGGCGTTTGCGCTTGCCGAGGGTACGCTGACGGTCAATGCCGACAAGACCTGGTCGTTTGCAGCGGCCAGCAACCTCAACAATGCGGGCGGCGTCAATGTCAGCTTCACGCTGTCGGCCAAGGATGCCGACAACGACACGACGAGCGACAGCCAGACGATCACCGTGACGGACGGCGCCGGCCCGGCAGTCGATCCGCTTGCGGCTTCCGCATCGCTTGCACTCGACGACCAGAACCTGGCCGACGGCAGCACGCCGGGCGCCGACACCAGCAGCGGCACGATCGGCTTCGTGGCCGGTTCGGATGCGATCGCCACCATCGTCTTCGGCGACACCAGCACCCTCACCGGTGCGCTGACCTGGGATCGGGTCTCCGACACCCAGATCGTCGGCAAGGCCGGCGGCGTGACCATCGTCACCCTCGACCTGGTGCGCAGCGGCGACAGCGCGACCGTGACGGCGACGCTTACCGACAACTATGCCAGCCATCCCGGCGTCAATGCCGACGATCTCGCCGCACTCGGCTCGGTCAAGGTCATCGCTTCCGACACGGACGGCGACCAGACCGAAGGCACCGTCTCCGTCTCGGTCTCCGACGACGTTGCGACGGCTGCAGCGGACACGGATAGCGCGACCGAAGATGATGTGCTCGTTGCGGATGGCAATGTACTGACCGGCTCGGGTGGCACGGATGCCAATGGTACGGACGGTGTCAAGGACGTGCGGGGGGCAGACGGGGCGTCGGTCACGGCCGTATCGTCTGGCGACGCGGCGGGCGTAGTTGGTGGCGCAACGGTCGGCCAGTTCGGTACGCTGGTTTTGGGCGCTGACGGCAGCTACACCTATACACTGAACAACGCGCATGGCGCCGTCCAAGGTCTTGCTGCGGGCCAGACAGTGACGGATACGTTCAGTTACGAGATCACTGATGGCGATGGCGACAAATCGTCGACGACGGTGACGGTCACCATCACCGGCACGAACGACGTTCCAGTGATCACCTCTGCGGTGCAGAGCGGTTCGGTGACGGAGATCGCCGACGGTGCTGCGGGCGAGAATGCGACAACGCATGCGCAGAATGGTGCGGTAACCTTTGCCGATGTCGATACGCTCGACACGCACAGCGCAACTTTCACCGCACAGGGCGCCAGCTACCTCGGCACCTTCGCGCTCGGCGCGCTGAACCAGGCGGGTGACTCGGTCGGCTGGAGCTTCGAGGTCGCCGACGGCGTGCTCGACAGCCTGCAGGCCGGTCAGACGCTGACGCAGAAGTACGACGTGACCGTCGATGACGGCCATGGCGGCACGGCAGTGCAGACGGTGACGATCACCATCACCGGCACGAACGACGTTCCAGTGATCACCTCTGCGGTGCAGAGCGGTTCGGTGACGGAGATCGCCGACGGTGTTGCGGGCGAGAATGCCACGACGCATGCACAGAATGGTGCGGTGACCTTTGCCGACGTCGATACGCTCGACACGCACAGCGCTTCCTTCGCCGCCCAGGGCCCCAGCTACCTCGGCACCTTCGCGCTGGCGGCGGTGAACCAGGCGGGTGACTCGGTCGGCTGGAGCTTCGAGGTCGCCGACGGCGTGCTCGACAGCCTGCAGGCCGGTCAGACGCTGACGCAGAAGTACGACGTGACCGTCGATGACGGCCATGGTGGCACGGCAGTGCAGACGGTGACGATTGTGATCACCGGCACGAACGACGTTCCACTGATCACCTCGGGCACGCAGAGTGGCTCGGTGACGGAGATCGCCGACGGTGTTGCGGGCGAGAATGCGACGACGCATGCGCAGAATGGTGCGGTAACCTTTGCCGACGTCGACACGCTCGACACGCACAGCGCAACTTTCACCGCACAGGGCGGCGGCTATCTGGGTACCTTCTCGCTCGGCGCGCTGAACCAGGCGGGTGACTCGGTCGGCTGGAACTTCCAGGTCGCCGACGGCGTGCTCGACTCGCTGCAGGCCGGCCAGACGCTGACGCAGAAGTATGACGTGACGGTCGATGACGGCCATGGTGGCACGGCAGTGCAGACGGTGACGATTGTGATCACCGGCACGAACGACGTTCCGGTGATCACCTCGGGCACGCAGAGTGGCTCCGTGACGGAGATCGCCGACGGTGTTGCGGGCGAGAATGCGACAACGCATGCACAGAATGGTGCGGTAACCTTTGCCGACGTCGATACGCTCGACACCCACAGTGCCGGCTTCACGGCCCAGGGCCCCAGCTACCTCGGCACCTTCGCGCTGGCGGCGGTGAACCAGGCGGGTGACTCGGTCGGCTGGAGCTTCGAGGTCGCCGACGGCGTGCTCGACAGCCTGCAGGCCGGCCAGACGCTGACGCAGAAGTACGACGTGACCGTCGATGACGGCCATGGCGGCACGGCAGTGCAGACGGTGACGATTGTGATCACCGGCACGAACGACGTTCCGGTGATCACCTCTGCGGTGCAGAGCGGTGCGGTGACGGAACGAGCTGATAACGCGGCCGGTGAGAATGCGGTTGTGCATGTGCAGGGCGGCGCGGTCACTTTTGCCGATGTGGATACGCTCGACACACACAACGCCAGCTTCGCGGCGCAGGGTGG